>JAFRMA010000101.1 GCA_017430925.1 Solobacterium sp.
ATCACCATCATCATGACGATGATGAGGAGGAAGAACACGAGCACCATCATCACCACGATCATGCCAAAGCTGCCAATATCGCTGCAGCGCGTAAGTTATTGGTCGTAATTTATGCGCTGTCCAGGAACGGTGAATTATACCGTTCCTAAGCAAATTATAGACCATTCGAAAACAAATTGGGAGTACATCTCCTGTTTTCGTCGTGGGCTGATACAGAAAAAGAAGAAATCACTGTTTTGATGTGATTTCCTCTTGACTTAAGTTATCGAATTTTTGTGTTTTATTTTCTTCCGGATAACGAGACAGCTTTGATCTTTTCCTGTGCTCTGGCATCTTCGTTCTTGATGTCTTCTGCGACTTTCAGTTCTTCATCCTTCAGTACTTCTCCGGCCATGGCATCGTCGATCATCACGATGTAACTGTCAATCAGTTCCAGGTTCTTCGCGTCTTCATTGACCGCAAATTCGATGACTCTGTTCAGCGCTGTGGAGTAAAGAATCTCCGGAGTTATATCCGATTTCACATCTGCATCCAGATAGATATAACCTAGTAACTGCTGGTTCCATCTTGTGCCATATGCAGGACACCATTCTTCGTTATATCCGCCCATGTATCCGCCTTCTTTGATGTAGATACTGTTTTCTCCGTCAAAGTCTGTAACGTAGGCTACATGCCAGCTCCATACCGCAATTGAGTTAGGCATCGGTTCTGTACCAATCGCGTATCCTGCCTGGGAGGCTTCCAGCAGCCATCCTCCGGCATTGTGCCACCCCGGAAGAGCTAATCCGGTAGCTTCATAGACCAGCTGCCATGTGCCCCATGTACAGTTGGACCATCCGCCGACATACGGGTTATACGCAACCGTCTCTGTGTATCCGTCATCTTCCGCGTATACCGGCTGGATCTGACGGGTAAATACCATCATACACAACAGGGGCAGAAGACAAATCTTCAGTATAGTTTTTTTCATAACGACACACATTATCCTACAAAAGCTCCGTGAATGCAAGTTTTGCGCTCTGAGCATCTTAATCCTGAATAACGCATGTAAGTTGAAAATCTATCGCACTACATATAAAATATACGATACGAGGGATAGTATGCGTAAAAACTGTTTACCTGAAAAACTGAGTCTGATGCGGAAGTATTACCAGCTTTCGCTCAGTGATATAGCAATGAAGCTGAACGTACCGGTCACGGAATACATGAACTGGGAGAACGGCAATACATTGTGCGATACCGAGAATCTGAAGAAGATCGCGGAGATTTACAATGTGAAGCTTCAGGATCTTGTGGATAATACAAAGATCGTTTCGATTAATTATCTGGATAAGATCAATGACAGTGTGGAACTGATGACTTTCCGCAAGGACGCGAAAGAAGTTCCGTTCCAGGAAGATGTGGCAGATCATATCATGGCCACCTCGGTAATTGTTACAAATGTACCTGCGGAACTTACGCAGACAACCATGAATATTCCGGTTAGTACCGAACATACCACCGTGGTGACATCACCGGTTGATCTCGGAGAGACCAGAGTCATATCCCGTGATGATCTGCAGGCTACGACTGTAAATGAGATCGTGGAAGATACTGTGGAAACTGAGCCCGTAAAGCCCGGGATTCCGAAAAAGCTCTGGGGGATTGCCGGCGCTGTACTGGCAGGAATCGTGCTGCTTGTACTGGCTGTATCCTTCTTTAACAAGGAAACAACTGTCGATGATATCGAAGTATCCCTGAGTAATGTGAATCGTCTGGCTCTGGGAGATACATACAGTATTTATATTGATCCTGACGGAGAACTGGTGACCAACGGAGATACACTCCCGTCATTATCCAAGTTCAAGGATATTGTCCAGGTCAGTGCCTGGGACGGACATCTGACCGGGCTGAAGAAGAACGGAAAAGTTGTCTGTACCGGCAGTAACGAGGCCTGTGATGTCGGATCCTGGAATCATATTACGATGATCGCGTCCGGCAGGAATCATACCGTGGGATTGACCGATGAAGGAACTGTTATCTGTACCGGGAACTCTTCGGCTTGTGAAGTGGAGAACTGGAAAGAAGTAACGGCTGTCTATGCCGGTGACGGAATCACCATTGCCCGTACGAAGGGAAACAACCTTCTGGTCTCCGGTAACTTTAATGAGAAGAAGACTGTCGCAGCCCAGACAAAGGTCAAGGAAGTCGCAATTGCGGAAGAACAGATCGTGATCCTGACCAATGACGGGAAAGTCAACACCTATGCGGTAAACAACGGTAATGCGAGTAATACGGCAGCCTGGTCAAATGTGGCGCATATTGCGGCAGGCAGGGACTTTGTGGTCGGAGCCAACAACAACGGCAGGATGATCATCGCCAGCACAAACGACGATCTGGTGAAGGAAGTATCTACCTGGAACGGAATCAAGTATATGGATGCGCACGGAGGGACGGTTGTGGCGGTGAACGCGGCCGGAGATCTGCTTGGGGCAGGAGATAACACTTATCACCAGTACAAGAAAGCAGAGACAACACCGGAACCAAGTGAAAAAGCGAAATTGGATAAAGTATCCAACGTGACCTTCAAGACAACCACAGGAGGCGTATCGATCTCCTGGGACCGTGTCACTTCCGCAGACTACTACGAAGTACGTCTGAACACCAATCCGGAGACAACGATCAAAGCTGTAGGAAATTCCTGCAATATCTCCAGTGACAAACTTACAGATGGTACGGAATACCTGATCCGTATCACGCCTTATACCAACGATGATTCCCTGGCACCCGGGGAAGAAACCACGGTAACGTACCAGTATGTCGCTAACCGTGTCAAACTGAAGACTCCGGGTGATCTGACTCTGAAACAAGAAAAAACCGAATTGCAGATCCACTGGAACTCTGTCGAACATGCGAAAGAGTATCTGGTAAAACTCGGCACATACGAAGAAAGAGTCAGAGATACGTCGGTTACTCTGGATATCTCTGCCCTGGAAGACGGAAAGAAGTATACCGTATCTGTAACAGCGATTCCGGATAATACGAAGAACTTTGCGGATAGTGATCCTGCAATGAAGGACTTTACCTATGACGAACCGGTGGAGGCAGTACCTTTGGCTAAACCCGCAAACATCAACAGTGAACAGGACTCCGTGAATGAAACGATCCTGAGAATCTCCTGGGATGCGGTGGAACATGCAACGAAGTACACGGTATCCGTCAACGGAAAGAACTACGATACAGACCAGACATCACTTACTGTAGATGCCGGGGCTGTAGGTCTAAGTGACGGGAACAGCTATACGGTTAAAGTGACTGCGTCTTCTTCCGACACCAAGCACTATAAGAACAGTTCTGCGGAGAACAGTTTTACCTACAGACTTACACCGAAACCTACACCGACCCCGACACCAGAGCCTACGGTGGAACCTACGGCAGAACCTACCGCGGAACCGACCGCAGAGCCTACGGAGGAACCTACGGCAGAACCTACGGAGGAAACGGAGGAAGAACCTCATGAATAAGTTCTGGTATTATACCAAGGATGGTGAAGAGAAGTACGGGCCTTATACAGATAACGAACTAATCCGGCTGATCAAGGAGAAGATCATCCGTGAAGAGGATAAGATCTGGATGGTGGATCTGGACGAGTGGCTTACTCTGGGAGATTCCATCTTCAATATCTTTATTCCGGAAGATAACGAAGAAAAGACTTTGTCCTAAGACATGGACAAAGTTTTTATTTGAATGAGTTTTGCAGAAGAGATATACTTAAAGAAACCGGTGATGAGAAGAGTAGTATTCCGGAAAAGTCCAAGAGAGGATCGGCTGGTGAAAAGATCTGACGGAGTAAGGGATATGAATGCGCCTCGGAGGGTCTGCCCGATATGTAGGGCAGAACGGGCAGAACGTTATACTGCAGAGAAGTAAGAAAAGTGGAACCACGCTGAGGCGTCTTTTTGGAGGCCTCTTTTTTATGAGATCAGGAGGGATAAAATGATCAGATTATATAACACAAAGAGCTTGACAGTAGAAGAGTTTAAACCGATTCATGAGGGTCATGTGGATATGTATGTCTGCGGACCTACCGTGTATAACTATGCGCATATCGGAAACGCCAGACCGATGATCGTCTTTGACGCGCTGAAGAGATTGTTTGAGGCGGAAGGCTATACCGTGAAGTATGTCTCCAACTTTACCGATGTGGATGACAAGATCATCAATAAGGCGATCGAAGAGGGCACATCCGAGGCAGAAGTGGCAGAACGTTACATTGAAGCATACCAGGCAGTACGTACACAGTTAAATACGGAACTTCCCGATATCACCCCGCGAGTAACAGAAACCATGGATGAGATCATTGAGTTCGTTGACGCGCTGGTGAAGAAGGGCAATGCCTATGTCGTAGACGGAGATGTGTATTTCTCCGTAGATTCCGTACCCACATACGGTGAGATCAGTCACCAGAGAATGGATATGTTAGAAGCCGGCTTCCGTGTGGAAGAGAATGATCAGAAGCGTAATCCCTATGACTTTGCGCTGTGGAAGAAAACCGAAAAAGGTATCAAGTGGAACAGCCCCTGGGGTGAAGGAAGACCCGGCTGGCATACCGAGTGTGTGGTGATGATCAACGACAACATGGGTGAAATGATTGATATTCACGGAGGCGGTATGGATCTGCGTTTCCCGCACCACGAGAATGAAGCAGCCCAGCAGGAAGCCCTGCACGGCAACAGTCTGGCAAATTACTGGATCCATAACGCAATGGTGAACATCAACGGTGATAAGATGAGTAAGTCTCTGGGAAATGTTCTCTGGGCAAAGGATGTCGTGGATAAGCTCGGAACGAATCTTACCCGCTGGCTGGTCAGTTCCGTACATTACCGCAAAGAACTGAACTTCAGTGATGAAACGATTGAAACTGCCCGTAAGGAACTGGAGAGAGTAATGACTCCTATTCGTCAGGCAGATGTCAAGGCTGCCCTGAACGACAAGGATCTTGGCACTGAGTATGACCAGGAAGCGTACCGTGAATTCCTGAACCAGATGGATGATGACATGAACACACCGAATGCCTATGCGGTGATCTTTGAGACAGTCAAGAAGCTGAACGGTGCGCTGCGTCAGCGTGAGATCGACTACGCAGCTGTGGGGAAATACCGCAATGCGGCGGAGAAAATGTTGAATATTCTGGGTATCGTTGTGGAAAAACCAGTGATTGGTGAAGAAGACAAGGCTTTATTCGCTAAGTGGAATGAGGCTAAGGCTGCGAAGGATTTCGACACTGCGGATGCCTGCCGTAAAGTCCTGACAGAGAAGGGTCTGTTATGAGTTCTGCGGAATGTTCAGGCAGAACGCTGGCATTCCTGGGTGACGCGATATGGTCGTATATTGTCCGCCGTCATCTTGTGACAACCGGACAGGGAAACGGAAAAAACCTGCAGAAGAAAGCCGTATCTTACGAAAGTGCTAAGGCGCAGGCGGAATTCTACCGTATCCTTCATGAGGAAGGGTTTTTCCGTGAAGAGGAGGAGGAAGTATTCCGCCGCGGAAGAAATGATCATTCTTCCGGTGCTCCGCATAATACAAACGTACAGATCTATCGTTACAGTACAGGGTTTGAGGCTATTCTCGGATATCTTCAGCTGGAACAGAACTGGGAAAGAATAGAAGAAATCTGGGACAAGGTTAAAACCTTGAAGGAGGGGTAATCATGGCACAATTAGTTTACGGGAAAAACGTTGTAAAACAGATCCTTCAGGATAACCGTAAAGTCTATAAACTGTATCTTGCCGTTCAGGATGAGCAGATCGAGACCCTGGCCAGGAAAAAGAAGATCAGTATAGAACGTGTGGATAAGAAAGCTCTTCATAAGCTTACCGGAACGGATAATCATCAGGGTGTAGCCGTGAGCATGGAAGATTATAAGACTTATTCACTGGAAGAACTGACAGAAAGAAAACAGGAATATGGTTTTCTGATCATGGTGGATGAGATGATGGATCCGCACAATCTCGGGGCAATTCTGAGAACTGCCGATGCGGTAAACGCAGACGGAGTGATCTTCCGCAAAGACCGGTCTGTAGGCCTGACGCCAACGGTGGCGAAAGTCTCTGCCGGTGCCATTGATACAGTGCGGTGCTGCGAGGTGACAAATCTGGTGAGGACCTTGCAGGAACTGAAGAAGAAAGGTTACTGGGTCATCGGTACAGATATGAAAGGGCAGGATTACCGGTCCCTGAAGTATGACTTCCATGCGGTGCTGGTCATCGGAAATGAAGGAAAGGGAATCTCCCGCCTGGTACGTGAAGAATGTGATTATATGATCTCTCTGCCCATGCAGGGGAAGATCGAATCACTGAACGCGTCGGTCAGTGCCGGAATCCTGATGTACGAGATCTACAACAAGCGTTTCCCGTTATAACGGAGGAACGTGATGGAAAACCCTTATGAACTCTTATATATGAGCCACAGCGGTGACGAATGGTCACTGCAGGCTCTTTTTGATTTATATGCCAGGGATATCTCCGGATATATCAATACCCTGACAAAGAAGTATACACCGCTGAAGATCTATCGTGAGGATCTGATGCAGGAAGCGTATATCTCCCTGTATTCCGCCACAATGACGTATCGTGAAGACTGCGGCTGCAGTTTCAAGACATTCATGATGGTAGTCATACGGCACCGGATATGGAATATCATGCGTCATTACTGCGCGACCAGTCATGTGCCTATGCATGAGTTGTTGTCTACCGAACAGTTTATCCGTGATACGGAAGCTACGTATGATGCCCTTCGCAGTACAGATGTCTTATGTGAGCCGGAGTATCTGTTACATTTCAAATTGATTCAGGAAGAAGTGGATAAGGTGATTGAAAGTCTGGATGAACTGGATAAAGAGGTTCTGAATGCCTGGCTCAACGATGAGAGTTATAAGGAAGCGAGTACCCGTCTGGGGATATCCTACAAGAAATATGACGGGAGACTGCAGAAGGTAAGGAAAAGGATCCGTCAGGCAGTTTACGGTATGGATCATAAAGGATAAGTTTTCGTTGGTATATCGGTATAATTCAGTAAAATAGAGAGTATAGATGTGAGGATAGTGTATGAACAAACCAATGATCGTAATTACCGCAAGATCAAGAACCGAGAATGATAACCAGACTTTTTATGATAATGAGAGTTATTTCCAGTATGTTGCGCAGGGCGGAGGTATCGCAGTAATGACCGGTGCGGTGACCGCGGAAGAAGCAGAAGAGATCGCAGAACGCTTTGACGGCCTGGTCGTTACCGGAGGAGCAGATGTAGCACCGCATTTCTACGGGCAGGAGAATACGAAATCTTACCCTGAGGCATTGGATATCGATGAGGCAGATATTTACCTGTATCATGCGTTTGACCGCCGTAAGAAGCCGGTTCTCGGGATCTGCCGGGGTATCCAGCTGATCAATGTGGCAGCCGGAGGAACTCTTAAACAAGATATTCCCGGACATAACCAGAGGAACTTCGACCCGCCGGTTGCCAGAGACGCGTTCTGCCAGACCTGCAAGTTTGTGGAGAATACGAAGATGTACGCGATTTTTGGTGAAAGCTACGGGATGAACAGTTTTCATCACCAGTGCGTGGATACAGTCGCACCGGGATTTGTGGTTTCCGCATACAGCGAGGATGGTATTGTGGAAGCAATCGAGAAAGACCATGTGACAGCTGTACAATGGCATCCCGAACGGCACGTGAATGATCCCCTGCACAAAGAAATCATGAAACGTTTCGTACAGGAGTGTGCAGAGTATAAGAATAAATAGTTGATAAATGAAACTGTTACGTTATAATATCCTTAGGGAATTATGACAAGGAAAAGAAATGTGGACTTAACCCAGGGAAGTATCGCCGGACAGATCCTTTTGTTTGCGATTCCTATCCTGCTGGGGGATTTATTTCAGAACTTCTATAATAGTGTAGACTCTTTGGTTGTCGGTAATTATGTGGGTAAAGAAGCTCTTGCGGCAGTCAATGCCTGTTCTCCGATCACCAATCTGCTGGTGAATTTCTTTGTGGGTATGTCTGCCGGCACAGGTGTGATCTTCGGCAGAAACTTCGGTGCCCGGACATATAAGAGACTGCAGGATTCCATCCATACCACGGTAGCCTTTGCGTTTATCGTTGGTTTTTCCTTAGCCGCAATCGGTGTGATCTTCAGCAGAGGTCTGCTCAGACTGGTAGACTGTCCCGGAGATATTTTTGACAGTGCCAGTATGTATCTGCGGGTATATACGATCGGTATACTGTTTACGGCAATCTATAATATCGGAGCCGGTGTGCTGCGGGCGGTGGGAGATTCACGCAGTCCTTTCTATGCGCTTGTACTATCGAGTGCTCTGAATATCCTGCTGGATATTGTCTTTGTGGTTTACTTCCGTATGGGTGTGCTTGGTGTGGCATTTGCGACGATCATCGCGCAGCTGATCTCGGTACTTATCGTCTACCGCAGGATGATGATCATGGATGAAGAATACCGGTTCTCCTTCGGAAAACTGGCAATTGATAAATCGATCCTGATAGAGGTTATTGATCTGGGTCTGCCGGCCGGCGTACAGTCCTGTCTGATCTCTTTCTCCAATATGTTTGTGCACCGGTATATCAACAGCTTCGGTTCCAGTGCTACGGCCGGTGTCGGTATCGGCACCAGACTAGATCGTTTTGCGGGATTGTCTATCCGTGCGCTTGGGTTAAGTGCGTCAACTTTCGTTGCGCAGAATGTCGGAGCCCAGCAGGTAGATCGTCTGAAGAGGGGCATGTGGACTTGTTATTTCCTGTGCTGCGCGTCAATCGCGTTGTTCGGCGGACCGCTGTACATCTTTGCGTATAAACTGGCAGGATTGTTCAACAATGATCCTGAGGTAATCGCGTATGGCGCAAACATGATGCGTGTAATTATCCCGTTCTACTTCATGCAGGCAGGCAACCAGGTGATCTCCGGTTCTCTGCGTGGATTCGGGTATTCCCGTCAGGTCATGTTCCTGTCTCTGATCGGAATGATTCTGATCCGCCAGATCTTCCTGGCAGTATCCATGTCCATCAGTCACAACATCATGAATGTATACTTTGGCTTCCCTGTAGGCTGGGGAGGCGCGTGTTTGGCAACAGGGATCTTCTACCTGTATGTACGTAATAAAAAAGGGTTGTTTGAAAAAATCGGAGAATAATCATCGGTTATAACAACCTCATCTCAGATGAAAATATACGGAAATAATAATCGGAAAAGATATTTTATAAAACATTTATGAATCACTATAAAGTTTTGCAAAATATTATTGTAAGCGCTTAGAATTTTAGTGTACTATTGAAATGTGAAAGAATTGTGAAAATTCTTCGCTAGAGAAAGGAAAGATAAAAATGAGCAAATCTCTTAATAGACTTCTCGCCGGTTTATTAGCGGCAGGTCTTCTCGCAGGCTGCTCCGGCAATGGTGGCGGATCAGCATCTCCCGCTCCTGCAGCTTCTTCCGGTACTGAACAGACCGCTGAAGCAACAACTCCCGCAGCTCCTGCTGAAACAAAGGACGCAATCACGATTCTGAAGGAAATGCCTGAAGCTTCCAACCTGATTGAACCGACAGGTACGAAGAAGGGTAATGTCACCATGGGACCTGACTCCGACAAGAAGACGATGGTCGCTACTGGTGCTATGACTTTCGAAACTCTTGATCCATTCTATACCAACGGTGTTGAAGCAAGACGTATCGGTGCCGCATGGTCCGAACCGATGTGGAATACAGCTCTTGGTTCACCGGATGATGTTTCTTCTATCGTTAAAGACTGGACAGTATCCGAAGATGGCTATACCGTTGACTGGGAACTCTATGACAACATCTATGACTTCGAAGGCAACCATATTACCGCATCTGATCTCCAGTGGTTCTATGACAAGTATGTAGAACAGAGAACACTTGCGAATATCAAGTCTTTCGTCGCTACAGGTGAGTACACAGGTCAGATGGTTCTGAACTACAGAAACTATCCTGGATTCCTGAGCCGTTCCGCAGCTTCTATCGTAGCTGTCAGCCAGGCTGAATACGAGAAAGATCCTGAAAGATTCCGTGCTGATCCTGTAGGTACAGGTCCGTACCACTGCATTCAGTTCGCTTCCGGTAACTCTGCAACATTCGAGCAGACATATAAGTACTGGGGCGACAGAGAGAACGTTCCTCTGCACTTAAGAGCTAATGTAGACGTTATCCGTTATGATGTTATTCTTGAACAGCAGCAGATCCAGACAGCTCTGGAAACCAACACGATCCAGGTTTATGATATCCAGGCTTCTACAGCTGAAGACTTCATTAAGAGCGGTAAGGTCAAAGTTTGGAAGTTCCCGTCTTCCTGGCCTGTAGTATTCATTCTGAACTCCACAGCAGGTGGTATGTTTGAGAACAACCCTGACTTCCGTAAGGCTATTGCTTATGCGATCGACTACGATGCAGTATGTCTTGCAGCTACAAAGGGCACAGGTAACCCGATGCCTACATTCGGTTCTGAATCCCTCGTTGGTTATCAGAAAGAATGGGAAAAAGATGGAAACCATGCGTACTATGATGTAGAGCTTGCAAAAGAATACCTCAAGAAAGCTGGTATCGAACCTGGTACTGTTACTCTGAGAACAATCACCAACAGCAACTCTGACCTGCTTGTCGTTGTTCAGGCTTGTTTAGCTGAAATCGGTATTGGTATGGATATCCAGCTGCAGGATGAAGTACAGTTCCTCGTAAACAGATTCTCTGCAAACCTGAACGAATGGGATATGTGTTTCTACGGAACAGTTCCGAACGGATTCATCATGACATCCTTCTACAACCTGTTCAATATCGAAGCATATAACTTCGGTGCAATCTATGGTGCGAAAGACCAGGAACTGCATGATCTGATGATGGATGCTCTGTATGACCAGACACCGGAAAAGATCAGTAAGGTATATTTCAACCACCTCGATAAGATGTACTATATTCCTCTGTATCAGACATCCAACTGGGTTGGTGCGTATGACAAGATCGAACAGCCTGTAGCTGACCTGTCCTGGAAAGTATATCCGCAGAGCTGCTACTTCGCAGACGATTACGACGTAGTCTACAACGGTTAGTATCTGAAACAAAATTCATAAGAAGACTGTATACTGCGGTATGCAGTCTTTTTCTGTGGTATGATGCAAAGGCAGGAGGAATATCTATGCCTGAAGAATTAAACGAAATGTTTTACCGTGAACCATACTGCCGTGAGTTTGACGCAGAAGTAATACAGTGTGTAAAGGGAAAGAAGTACTGGGAAGTCATTCTGGAAGATACGGCGTTTTATCCGGAAGGCGGAGGTCAGCCGGCAGACCACGGAACACTGAATAGTATAGACGTGGTAGATGTCCACCGCAGGAACGGCGTGATCGTTCACTATTGTACAGAGGCACTGGCAGAAGGCAGTACGGTACATGGAGTCATTGACTGGAACAGACGTTTTGATCATATGCAGCAGCACAGCGGTGAACATATCGTATCCGGGATCATTCATCAGAGATACGGGTATGAGAATGTGGGTTTTCACATGGGTGATGTAATTCAGATCGATTTTAACGGAGAACTGACCAATGAAGATCTGCACTGGATCGAAAGAGAAGCCAATACCCGGATCTGGCGGAATATCCCGATAGAGATCACCTATCCTTCAGAAGAAGAACTGAAGAACATGTGGTACCGTTCCAAGAAAGAACTGGAAGGGAAGATCCGTATCGTAACTGTAGACGATTCAGATATATGCGCGTGCTGCGGCACACATGTCCAAAGAACCGGAGAGATAGGTATTATCCATTTGATCTCCGTAGAGAAACACAAAGACGGAAGCCGGATCGAGATGCTGGCAGGACAACGGGCATGGCAGTGGCTGCGTACGGCTGCGGATCAGAATACGGAGATCTCGCACCTGTTCTCCGCAAAACCTCTCGAAACAGCCGAAGCAGTAAAGAAATACATGAACCAGAGCACCGGAACCAATCATAAACTATCACGTCTGAGAAAAGAGTATATTGCGATGAAGGCAGATATGCTGGAGAAGACAGACACGCAGATCCTGATAGAGAATGATCTGGATGCGGATGCGGCAAGGATGCTGGCAAACAATCTGCTGGAGAGCAACAAGGCAGATACTGTGGCAGTCCTGTCAGAAATCACGGAAAACACCTGCCGTTACCTGGTTATGAGCAAGACTTTGGATCTCAAGAGTACAGGGGCGGAAATGCGTAAGAGATTAACAGTCAAAGGCGGCGGAAGCGCAGTGATGCAGCAGGGAATGATCGAGAATAAAACCGAAGAAGTAAAGGGTGTTCTGGAAGAACTTCTGCGCCGATAAAGGCACCCAAAACATAGCTATAAACAGTAAAAAACTGTATGTTTAAACATGCAGTTTTAACTTTCTAAGTTATATTACAAAAGTCCTAAGGAAAGCGCTTACATATACGGTTGAAGTACTATACAGAGTCACATAAAATTGAATTATGTAAGATTTGTGAAAACCGAATCACTAATCAGAAAGAAAGGAAATTGTGATGAAGAAAACACTATCCAAATTTCTTGCCGGCGTATTAGCGGCAGGACTCCTCGCCGGTTGTTCAGGCAACGGCGGCGGAACAACTACACCTGCACCGGCAGCTTCTTCTGGTACCGAACAAACCACTGAACCAGCTCCCGCAGCAGAAACAAAAGACGCAATCACGATCCTGAAGGAAATGGACGTTGTCAACAGCGTACCTGCACCTACAGGCTCCAAGAAGGGTGATGTCACCATGGGACCTGACTCTGATAAGAAGACGATGGTTGCCACAGGTGCTATGACTTTCGAAACATTAGATCCGTTCTATACCAACGGTGTTGAAGCAGGTCGTATTGGTTCCGTATGGAGCCAGGCAATGTTCTACACAGCGCTTGGTGAACCTGCAGAAGTATCCCCGATCCTGAAGAACTGGACGGTATCTGAAGATGGTTACACGATTGACTGGGAACTCTATGACAATATCTATGACCATGCAGGAAACCACATTACAGCTTCTGATTTAGTATGGTTCTACAACAAGTATAAAGAGAACAGAACGTTCGATAACCTGGAAAGCTTTGAACAGACAGGTGAATACACCGGAAGCTTCAAGATGGTTTATGCGTACTATCCTTCTTTCCTGACAAGAGCCTGCCAAAATATCGTTGCAGTAAGCCAGGCGGAATATGAGAAAGATCCGGACAGATTCCGTTATGATCCTGTAGGAACAGGTCTGTATCACTGCATCGGCTTCACCTCTGGCGCTTCCGCAACATTTGAGAAGACCTACAATTATTGGGGCGATGAGAGCACACTTCCTGCACACCTGCAGGGACATGTCGATGTCATCCGTTATGATGTTATTCTTGAACAGCAGCAGATCGCTTCTGCTCTGGAAACCAATACCATCCAGATCTATGACATCAGCGCATCTACAGCAGAAGACTTCATCAACAAGAATGGTAAAGTCAAAGTCTGGAAGCTTCCTGCATCCTGGCCTGGAGCAATCATTCTGAACAGCGCACCTGGCGCAATCTTCGAGAACAATAAGGCATTCCGTAAGGCTATTGCTTATGCAATCGACTACGATGCAGTATGTCTCGCAGCCACAAAGGGAACAGGCGCTCCGATGCCTACATTCGGTTTCGACGGCTTAGTCGGTTATAACACTGAATGGGAGAAAGACGGAAATCACCCGTACTATGACCCTGAAAAGGCGAAAGAATATCTGAAAGAAGCAGGTATTGAACCTGGTACAGTAACACTGCATACGATCACTAACTTCAGTTCCGATCACCTCGTTGTTATTCAGGCAAACCTCGCAGACATCGGCGTAGGTATGGAAATCGAAGTACAGGATGAAGTACAGTTCCTGACCAACAGATTCTCCGCGAACTTACTTGAATGGGATATGTGCTTCTACGGAACAGTACCTGGCGGCTTCATGATGAACAGCTTCTACAACCTGTTGAACATCAATGCCTATAACTTCGGCGCGATCTATGGTGCGAAGAACCAGGAACTGCATGATCTTATGATGGATGCTCTGTATGACCAGACCAAGGAAAAGATCGACAAGGTCTACTACGCAATGCAGGAAGAACAGTACTATATAGCACTGTACCAGTCTCATAACTGGGTAGGCGCATATGACAAGATCGAATTCCCGATCGGTGACCTCTCCTGGAAAGTATATCCGCAGAGCTGTTACTTCGCAGATGACTACGACGTATATTACAAGGGATAATTTGAGTACGATGTAGTAATCAAGGGCTGTATACCTGGGTATACAGCCTTTTTACAGAAAGGAATTGAAACACATGGCTTACAACGAAATGTTTACAGCAAAGGAGATCTTCCCGCGTACATGGCAGATCACATATGCTTTTGCGGAATTCGGACCGAAGATTGATCCGGTATATTGTTATCTTCTGGAAGGAGATACATATGCGCTTGTCATCGATACGATGTATGGTTACGGTAACCTCAGAGCTTTCTGTGAGACCCTGACAGACAAACCGATGAAAGTTGTCAACACGCATTTCCATGGGGATCATATTGCCGGTAATTATCACTTTGATGTGGCATATATCCACTGGCGTGATCTTCCGTATTACTATGGGAAGAACTTCTCTCTGCCGGGAGGCGGAGGCTTCCCTAAGACACAGCAGGAGATCTATGAGCGCGCAAAATTTGTAGCCAAGCCGGAATACGCGGATAAACTGCAGCTTGAGGATTTCAAGGAAGCAACACCAATTGAACTGTATACAATTGAAGATGGTGATATCTTTGACCTGGGAGATAGACAGATCGAAGTCATCTGGGTAGGAGGTCATTCCCCGGGATGTATCGCTCTGTTAGACCGAAAGAACCGCTGTGCCTACACCGGTGACTGCTGCAACGGCAATACGATCCTGAGCATCGGTAATTCTCTTCCAATCGAAGAATATCTGGAGAATCTTCTGCATTTCTATGAATTCCGCAGTGAGTTTGATATTACCTATGGCGGACATCAGGTAATACTAGCATGTGTTGTGGAAGAGGGTATAGAACTCTGTGCAAGGATTCTTGCGGGCACGGATGATAAGGAAGAGAGACAGACACGCCATGGTGTAGCGACCTACGGCGCAGCAAGGGAACCGGGAGGTTTCCGCCGGGCTGACGGCAAACACTTCAACATTTCCTATGTTCCGGGTAAACTTCTGAAAGAAGAAAAAAAGCCGCAAGTCATTAAAAATTGAAACCATTAACAATAATACTGTTAAAAACCGTAGTGTCAGAAAGGATACTACGGTTTTTTTATAAATATCTTAAGAATAGTTGATAGTAGCAAGTGTCTTTTTGCTTGACTTTACTCCAACAAAGACTATTATTTAATTGTGAAAGAATTGTGAAAATTCTTCGCTAGAGAAAGGACAAAACGACAATGAGCAAATCCCTCAAAAGACTGCTTGCCGGTGTAATGGCAGTTGGTCTTCTCGCAGGCTGCTCCGGAAACGGCGGCGCCTCCACACCTGCTCCTGCAGCAACTTCTGGTACAGAACAGACTGCAGAGGCAACGACTCCCGCAGCAGAAACAAAAGACGCAATCACGATCCTGAAGGAAATGGATGTTGTTAACAGCGTACCTGCACCTACAGGCTCCAAGAAGGGTAATGTCACCATGGGACCGGATTCTGACAAGAAGACAATGGTCGCTACAGGTGCTATGACCTTCGAAACTCTCGACCCGTTCTATACAAACGGTGTTGAAGCAAACCGTATTGGTAACGTATATGCTCAGCAGATGTTCTATACAGAACTTGGTCAGCCTGCAGAAGTATCTCCGATTCTGAAGAGCTGGACGATTTCTGAAGACGGTTATACCGTTGACTGGGAACTCTATGACAATATTTACGACCATGAAGGCAACCATCTGACAGCTTCTGACCTCGTATGGTTCTACAACCGTTTCACAACAGAAGCAAACAGAACTCTGCCTAACCTGACAAGCTTCGAGCAGACAGGCGAATACACAGGAAGATTCACAATGCTGTATGCATACTATCCTTCCTTCCTGACACGTGCCTGCCAGAGCATGTGGCTGATCAGCCAGGCTGAATACGAGAAGAATCCGGAAAGATTCAGAAACGATCCTGTAGGAACAGGCCCGTACCACTGCATCAAGTTCCAGTCCGGTGCTTCCGCAACATTCGAACAGACATATAACTACTGGGGCGATCTTGAAGCTCTGCCTGCACACCTCCAGGCACATGTAGACGTTATCCGTTATGACGTTATTCTTGAACAGCAGCAGATCCAGACAGCTTTGGAAACCAACACGATCCAGATCTATGATATCCAGGCTTCTACAGCAGAAGACTTCATCAACAACGGTAAAGTCAACGTCTGGAAACTCCCGTCCTCTTGGCCGGTAGCTCTGATCCTGAATTCCACAGCAGGTGGTATGTTTGAAAACAACCAGGCATTCCGTAAGGCTATCGCTTATGCGATCGACTACGATGCAGTCTGCTTAACAGCTACAAAGGGAACAGGTCAGCCTATGCCTACATTCGGTTTCGACGGTCTCGTTGGTTATAACACCGATTGGGAAAAGGATGGAAATCACCCTGTACATGATGTAGAAAAAGCGAAAGAATATCTGAAAGAAGCAGGTATCGAGCCGGGTACAGTTACACTGAGAACAATTACTAATGGCGGTACAGAAACACTCGTTGTTATCCAGGCTTGTTTAGCTGAGATCGGTCTTGGCATGGATATCCAGTTACAGGACGAAGTCCAGTTCCTGAAGAACAGATTCAGCGCTAACCTGAATGAATGGGATATGTGCTTCTACGGAACAGTACCTGGCGGCTTCATGATGAACAGCTTCTACAACCTGCTGAACATCAACGCTTATGACTTCGGTGCTATCTATGGTGCGAAGGACCAGGAACTGCACGATCTGATGATCGACGCTCTGTATGACCAGTCTCAGGAAAAGATCGACAAGGTCTACTATGCGATGCAGGATAAGCAGTACTACTGCGCACTGTATCAGACAAACAACTGGGTTGGTGCTTACAAGAAGATCGAATTCCCGATCGGCGACCTCTCCTGGAAAGTATATCCGCAGAGCTGCTACTTCGCAGACGACTACGACGTATACTACGAAGGTTAATCGTTACACGAAAACCAATAAAAACTGCACGTTATACACGTGCAGTTTTTCTGTTCCTCCAGGTATCTACTCCCATTCGACCGTTCCGGGAGGCTTGGAAGTAATATCGTATACGACTCGTGATATTCCTTTCACTTCGTTAGTGATCCTGCTGCTGATTCTGGCTAAACATTCATAAGGAATTCTTGTCCATTCCGCAGTCATGAAATCATCGGTTTCCACTGCTCTTAACGCAATGGTATATCCGTAGGTTCTGGCATCTCCCATGACTCCTACAGAGCGTGTATTTGTCAGTACCGCAAAGTATTGGTCCGGAGTTTTATCCATACAGTTCATGATTTCTTCCCGGAGGATCGCATCCGCTTCCTGCAGGATCATGAGCTTATCACTTGTGATCTCACCGATGATCCGTACAGCTAATCCCGGCCCGGGGAAGGGCTGCCTGTACACCAGATCTGCGGGCAGTCCCAGTTTGATGCCTACTTCTCTGACTTCATCTTTGAAGAGATAACGTAAAGGCTCAACGATTTGTTCAAAGGCTATTACAGAGGGTAATCCTCCTACGTTGTGGTGTGATTTGATTACGGCAGAATCTCCTTTACCGCTTTCGATGATATCCGGATAGATGGTTCCCTGTGCCAGTACATTCATCTTACCCAGGAAACGTGCTTCGGTTTCAAAGGTGCGGATAAACTCTTCGCCGATGATCTTTCTCTTCATTTCGGGATCTGTAATACCGGCAAGCCTGGTCAGAAACCTGTCTCTTGCGTCAATCCGGACCAGATTCATACCGTAGGTGTTCCGGAAGGTATTCTCTACTTCTTCTGCTTCACCTTTGCGTAATAAACCATGGTCCACAAAAACACAGGTCAGGTGGTCACCAATTGCACGATGTAGAAGTACTGCAGCCACGGCAGAATCTACACCGCCGGATAACGCCAGCAATACATTCTTGTCTTTTAATTCTTTCCGGTATTGTTCCGCGGATCGTTCAATGAAGTCATCCATGGTCCAGTCCGGTGTACATCCGCAGATGTCGAATACGAAATTATGAAAGATCTGTTTTCCGTACTCGGTATGGGTTACTTCCGGATGGAACTGGATCGCGTAGACCTTCTTTTCTTTGTGACGGATTCCTGCATACGGACACTTACCGGTATAAGCGGTTCTTTCGTAATCTTCCGGCAGTACGCGGATATAGTCGGTGTGCGACATCCAGCAGATACTGGTTTCCGGTATATCTTTAAACAATTCATCTGTCTCAGTATACAGAGTGGTTTTTCCGTACTCACTTGAATGCTCAGACTTCTGTACCTTGCCGCCGGACATATACGCAATTAACTGCGCACCGTAGCAAATCCCCAGCACAGGAATATCCAGATCCAGTACCGAAGGATCAAAACCAGGCGCACCATCTTCATACACACTGTTTGGTCCGCCGGTAAATACGATTCCCCGGTATCCGCGCTCCCGTATCTTATCTACAGTGATATTCCTGTAGGATTCAATCTCCGCATAGACATGCATATCCCGGATCCTGCGGGCGATCAGCTGATTGTACTGACCGCCGAAATCCAGTACTAATATCTTGTTCATACAACGTTTAATCCAAGCCGAATAACAGTTCTCTGTAGGAAGGCATAGGCCAGCAGGAGCGGTCGGTATGAACTTCTGCCTGATCGATAGATGTACGGATGGATGCCATCAAGGGAATGATCTCATCGTGATAGTAGAACGCGGCTTCCTGGTTATCCGTAATAGAATACTGATCCAGTTTTTTCTGCAGTTCTATACAGTCTGTATACACTTTCTTACTCAATCCGGTTAACTCCATACAGTTCTTGTATGTGTAAGATTCCTTGTCCAGTATTCCAAGAGAGTCATCGACAGTCAGAGATTTCTTCAGTTCTGCCGTATAGCGGTCAACTGCCGGAAGGATATCCTTTCTAGCCATATCCAGCAGGGTTAGAGCCTCAATACGTACGGTCTTATAATACTTCTCCAGGTAGATCTCATATCTTGAACGACACTCTGTTTCCGTAAGAATACCGTTGTTTACCATCACATCCACATTCTTCGGATCCAGATAATGTGACAGAGCTTCCGGAGTAGATTTCAGATTACTAAGACCACGTCTTTCCGCTTCTTCCAGCCAACTCTCATCATAACCGTTACCGTTAAAGATGATCCTCTTGTGTTCCCTGATCGTCTTCTTGATCAGTGCGTGTACTTCTTCATCCAGGTTATCGGTATGCTCCAGGGTATCCGCAAATTCCTTCAATACCTCGGCGACCACAGTATTCAGTATTGTGTTTGGTGTAGCGATCGACGCGCTGGAACCAGGCATACGGAACTCAAACTTATTTCCGGTAAACGCAAACGGAGATGTACGGTTACGGTCCGTATTATCCTTGGGGAAGGAAGGTATGGTATGAATATTCACCTTGAATGGTGCTCTTCCTTTATCCTTGTGTTCAGTATCACTTTCAATACTATCGAGAATCTCTTCCAGTTCGTCGCCCACAAAGATAGAGACAATGGCAGGCGGAGCTTCGGAAGCGCCTAAACGGTGATCGTTACCTGCCGAGGCAATCGAGATACGGATCAGGTCCTGATACTCATCAACTGCCTTGATCACTGCACACAGAAAGACCAGGAACTGCGCATTTTCTGAGGGCGTCTCTCCCGGGTCAAGCAGGTTTACGCCATCATCAGTCTTCAGAGACCAGTTGTTGTGTTTACCGCTGCCGTTGATTCCCGCAAACGGTTTTTCGTGCAGGAGACATTCCAGACCATGCTGACGCGCAATCTTCTTCATCACATCCATGGTCAGATTATTCTGGTCCGCAGACACATTGACCGTCAGATAATTATTTGCCAGTTCGTGCTGGGAAGGTGCGACTTCATTGTGTTCTGTCTTTGCCTGTATACCTAATTCCCACAGAGCCTCATTCAGATCACTCATGAATTCATAGACTCTGGTTTTGATTGTACCGTAGTAATGATCATCCATCTCCTGTCCTTTGGGAGTCATGGCGCCGACCAGTGTTCTTCCGGTAAACAGAAGATCTTCCCGCTGATCAAAGTACTTCTTATCTACCAGGAAGTATTCCTGTTCAGCACCGGCTGTTGCCTTGACATGATCGATCTTGGGGTTACCCAGTGCTTTCAGTACACGTACAGCCTGTGTACTTAACGCTTCCATGGACCGCAGAAGAGGTGTCTTATGGTCCAGTGCTTCACCGCTGTAGGAAAAGAAGATCGTCGGTATATACAGCACATGGTCACGGATAAACGCATAGGAGGTAGGATCCCATGCGGTATAGCCTCTGGCCTCAAAGGTATCTCTCAATCCTCCGGAAGGGAAGGAAGACGCATCGGTTTCTCCCTTGACCAGATTCCCCGGGGAAAACTCCAGCCGGATCTTGCCGCCGCCGGCACCGGACACAAAGCTTTCATGTTTCTCGGCAGTGGCGCCGCTCAGAGGATGGAACCAGTGCGTAAAGTGTGTAGCACCGTTTTCAATCGCCCAGTTCTTCATTGCTTCCGCTATTTCTCCGGCAATATCACTGTTGATCGTTGTGCCTCGCTTGATCGTATTCTGTAGTTTTTCGTAGGTCTTTTCACTGAGTTTTTCTTTCATTACTCTGTCGTTGAATACCTTACTGCCAAATGACTTCATCATATCTGCCATGATCGTTTCTCCTTTACCTTTAACGCATTCTCTATTAATCCCGTAAACAATGGATGTGGTTTATTCGGTCTTGATTTGAATTCCGGATGGAACTGTACACCGATAAAGTAGTTATTCTCTGTTTCAATTGTCTCTACGATGTATTGATCCGGAGATGTACCGCTGATGATCAGACCGTTATCCTGGAGTCGCTGTCGGAATTCGTTGTTGAACTCATAACGGTGCCGGTGTCTCTCACTGATCTCTGTACGCTTGTATTGGGCCAGGATCTGTGTTCCTTCTTTCAGTACACAGTCATAATGCCCCAGCCGTAATGTACCGCCTTTATCCGTACGGTCATTCTGGTCCGGAAGGAAATCGATGACCTTGTACGGAGATTCCGGGTCAAACTCCCGGGAATTTGCGCCGGTCATACCACAGACATCTCTTGCGTATTCGATGACCGCCACCTGCATACCCAGACATATGCCCAGATAGGGGATATTCTTTTCCCGGCAGTACTTCGCCGTGGTGATCATTCCCTCAATACCGCGGCTGCCGAAGCCTCCGGGTACGATAATTCCATCGCAATCTTTCAGTTTCTTCTCCACGGTACTGTCCGTGATCGTCTCACTGTCGATCCACTTGATCCTGACTTTGGCATCATTGTGATATCCGGCGTGTGCCAGGGCTTCTGCCACAGACAGGTAAGCGTCGTGCAGCTTGACGTATTTGCCCACCAGCCCAATCGTTACGGTCTGGTGAAGATGCTTGATCTTATGGACCATATCCTTCCATTCCTGCAGATCAGGGGGTGTACCGGAAAGCCCGAGTTCTCTGCACACAACATCTCCGAAGTGAGATTTTTCCAGCATTAAAGGAGCCTCGTACAGTACCGGGATGGTGCGGTTTTCAATGATGCAGTCTTTCTTGATATTACAGAAGAGAGATAACTTCTCAAAGATATCTTCTTCCAATGGCTTATTACAACGTAAGACAAGAATATCCGGATTAATCCCAAGACCCTGCAGAGTCTTGACGGAATGCTGGGTAGGTTTACTCTTGTGTTCCTTACTGCATTCCAGATACGGGATCAGTGTCACGTGAATGTACAGGGTATTCTCTTTTCCGGCTTCCAGACCAATCTGGCGGATCGCTTCCAGGAAGGGCTGACTCTCGATATCGCCGACCGTACCGCCGACTTCGCAGATCAATACGTCCGGATCGTTATGCTTCACTGCCGCGTAGATAAACTCTTTGATTTCATTGGTGATATGAGGAATAACCTGTACGGTCTTCCCGAGGTATTCCCCGTGACGTTCCTTGTTTAAGACATTCCAGTAGACTCTTCCTGTCGTCAGATTGGAATACTTATTCAGGTCTTCATCGATAAATCTCTCATAATGTCCCAGATCCAGGTCTGTTTCCGCACCATCTTCGGTGACATAGACCTCTCCATGCTGGTAGGGAGACATTGTGCCCGGATCAATATTGATGTATGGATCCAATTTCTGGGAAGCGACTTTGAGTCCTCTGGCTTTCAATAATCTGCCGAGGGAAGCTGCGGTGATGCCTTTACCTAATCCTGATACAACACCGCCTGTCACAAAGATGTACTTGCACATACAAACCTCCGGTAAAACAAAAAAACAACATCCGCAGATGTTATCGTTACGAAGGGCTTTCAAAGCACCTTCACGTTCTATACCAATACGTGAATGATTAATGTACGGCCGTACACATAAAATACTTTTTTAGTATATATCCGGAATTTTCTTCTTGTCAATTACCTTGCGAAAAATATTTTTCAAGAGTAAAAAACAGGATCGATCTTGACCCTGTCTTACTGTTTCTGTATCTCCAGATAATCCTCCGGAGTATTCACATTCTGCAGTTCCTGCGCGTTCTGAACAAGGAGGTACTTTGTACGCAGTGTATTCAATATGTTCATCATCCGGTAGTTACCGGTCTGAATCTGCGCATCGATCACCGGCAGGGCAGATGTACGGTAGATTCCGATCGTGGGATATGTTTTGTCTGCTGTCTGCAGAATTACAGCATCGGTGTGTTCATCCATCATCCGGAAACACCGGTATATCGTATCCCTTTGAAGTAACGGTGTATCGCAGGGAACCACGAATACATAATCCTTGTCTGTTCCTGCCAGGATGGAAGACAGTGCCCCTACAGGCCCGAGACCCGGGATACGGTCATGGATGACGGGATATTCGTATTCCGCATACGTATCATCATTGGCGCTGATCCGCAGATCATCAAAGATCTGCAAAGTATGAAGAATATGACCCATGAAGGTATACTCTCCCAGTTTCAGAAGACCTTTGGGTATGGAGTTCATCCTGCGTGACTGTCCGCCCGCAAGGACTACTGCTGTGCTGTTCCGGATAAGTTTCATAGCGCTGCGCCGTTCCAGGATCTTCTGTATCTGTATACTGAGTTCCTCCGTGAGATCCTCTATGGATAAAGAATACTGTTTCACAAAGAAGGTGACAGCCTGTTGTACGTACATCTCCTTTTCAGGAATACGCATACACGCCAGCATCGCACATAACACAGCACAGGCCTCCGTACAATTCCCGGTATGATATTCCTCAAAATCAATCCCATAGACACGCTCAGGAGTCATCAGGATATTCCCGGGATTCAGATCATCGAATATGATCCACTCCCCGGACAATTCGTTTACGGTGTCAAGCAGGGCAGAATACCACCGGCAGACCCGGTATACTTCACGAGAGAGATCTGTACAACGATCTGTAGTTTCTCTGAAGGTCATCCCCTGAATTCTCTCCAAGACAAGCGTCTGCTTTTCTTCACGCAAAAGATCCGGGGTCAGTCCGGAATGATTCAGGAGATCATAGATCTTTTCCTCTTGTTCAAAACAGATCCGGTCCCGGTATACCTTTGTGACAGTATTTTCTGTGTAATATAGTTTATTATTCACTGATCTTGACCTTTACCACATTCTTTGCCCAACGTGTAGAGAACTCATCGTTGTTTACCACCAGCATGAACGGACCACTCTCTTCATCCAGAGGTTCACCGCTCTCTCTTGTGACAAGATAGATATTCCCCACAGTCAGTATTTCTTCTCCAGTCAGTGTGATCTCATACTGGTCGGAACAGACCGCAGTTACTTCCGTATCGTTGTTCACGGGGATATCCATATCCGCAAGCAGTAAACGCAGTTCAATACCGGAATACTCTTTGTCGAACTTATCACCGTTTTTACGCTTCATTTGCGTCTGAAAGGTTTGATATTCCGGTACGGATTCATCATAATCATAGACTTTTTCTTCCGTTCCCAGGAGTATGGTAAGCTGTTGTTTCTGCGCGCGTTCATCTTCTTTTTTTACCAGAGAGCGGTTGATGATGATCAGTCCGATCACGAGAAGGGCTGCCATTGCGGCAAGCATGAGTTTAGTTTTCTTTTTCATAGGTTGAAAATCCTTTCTTATATTGTTCCGGAAGCCTGCAGTAGATCACCCATGCCAGATAACCTCCCAAAGCTCCGGAAAGAATCCCGAAGATATAGAAAAGCAGAAAAGGAATCAGGGATAAGTGGAAATACAGAAGATTTGTGGATGAGGCACCAGCGAGAACGCCCAAAGCACCCGCCAGTTCTGCCTTTGTCTTCATTGAAACAGGAAGAGGAGAACAGATCACCAGATCGGTCATCACTCCCGGCAGGGTATAGGTGATCAGTACCAGCGCCCCGGCTGCCGCAGAGATCCCCGAAGAAAGCGAGATCACAGCCTGAAGAAATCCCATCAGGGCTGCTGTTCCGGGTCTGCGGATCAATATGGACCCGAATACCAGGAACAGGATACTGATCCCTGCCGTAACACTGCCTCCGGGAATATGAATGAAATCCGTAAGCAGATTAAACATCGGTGAAAAGAGAGGCTTTGCCAACATTCCCAGCACCGCCAGATTACCGCATAGAATCAGATGTTTTAACGTGATATGTTTCATAAAAAATAGTCAGAGTATACAGAAAAGAATACCCTGACTACAGGAACGTTACAGAGGTATTTCTTTTCAAACACGGAAGGCACGAAGGTTTCCCCGCATACCCTGTAAGCTTTCGCTTAGACCTGTAAACCATGGTTGCCTTTAGGCGTACAGGTTCGAAATACTAGATTCAGTTGTGATTTACTTCTGGCTGTCAGACAATACAGCGCAGCGTGCCACGAGGGAGTATTCCTCCGGCACCGGGTTCTCATCCGCCTTGACCAGTTTCAAGGCATCAAACGTACAGCCCTTGACACAAGCCGGAAGTAATCCGGCACGGATACGGTCGATACATCCGTCACACTTACGCATCTTGTTGTCCGGACCGAATGTCGGAGCACCGAACGGACAAGCCATGGCACAGCTGTGACAGCCGATACACATCGTATTGTCATACAGTGTCAAACCTGTCTCTTCATCCTTGTACAGACAGCCGGAAGGGCAGGCAGTGATACACGGCGCATTATCGCAGTGCATGCAGGCTATTGAGTAATAATCAATGATTCCACGTTTGCGGTCCTCCTGACGGAATACCGTACGGAACGGACGTACTCCGGTGGATAAATCAATATCGTTCTGATCCATACAAGCGATTGCGCAGGCACCGCAGGCACAGCACTTCGAAAGATCAAGTTCCAGTTTTAATGTCATGATATCCTCCTGATATTGCAGTACGCACTTCGATAAGCAGGGAATCCGGAATACGGATCAAGATTCTGTCCGTTCAGGATACTGTTAATATCTTTCTCCCTGTATCCGTGATAGATAAAGACATCTCCTTCCATAACGGTAGCGGTAGGGATAGCCTTGAAACTCAGCGCGCCTATATCGGTGACGATTTCTACATCATCTCCAAGTTCTATACCCAATCTGTCCGCATCTTCCAGACTCATTTCTACGGAAGGTTCCGGAAGTAAGCTTCTCTCCCACGGTACATCGTGGAGACGGCTGTGCAGGGCATTCGGAATACGCGCACCGGCACATAGACGGAACGGATATTTCTCCGGATCCGGGTTATACGGAGGCACATAGGTCGGCAGGGGATCCAGACCCCACTCCGGATGCGCAGCGATAATCTCCGAATATAACTCAAGTTTACCGGTAGGGGTATGTAATCCCTTCTCCAGTGAACTGCCGAAGACATACGGCTTAAGGAACGGCAGCTGTAAAGGTTCCTCGGATGCCTGCATCTCTTCAATGGAAACCGGCAGATCACGCAGACAATGACGTACACATTCTTTATAACCTGCTTTTAACAGATCATCATCAAGATCCATGTACTGTGCCAACAGAGATATGATCTCAGGATCTGACTTCGCTTCACCTAAGGGTTCAATCGCTTTCTTTGTGTACCAGACTTTACCGCCGTTATAAGGCATGAAGGTTTCTCTTTCCAGAGATGTACAAGCCGGAAGCACGATATCCGCATACTTGGCCGTATCCGTAAGGAACAAATCCACATCCGCGAAGAAATCCAGTTTTCTGAACATTTCCAGATAACGATGATCGGAAGCAAACATGCGGTAATTCATACCGAAACCGACCAGAGCGCGTACAGAATTCTCATCCTCATTCAGCACGTTGTCTGCCAGGGCATTAGCCTGCATATCCTTACGCAGATAGTACCAGAGAGGGAAGCGGTCAGCCCCGATCGCTTTCGGTGCATCTTCCGGATATCTTTCCTCCATGAACTCTTCTTCATAAGTCTCAAATCCGCAGGCTCTTTCCATGAAACTATGAATCACCGGCAACTGTCCGCCCTTGACATCCACATTTCCGGTAATGATCAGAAGGGACATCAGTGCGCGGTAATTCTGCATACCGTTGCGGTGATGACCAAGCGTACTGCTTTCCGGAATACAGATACCCTTGCAGGAATGAATGAGTTCTGCGGCTCTAACGATATCCTCAGCCGGAACTCCGGTCAGTTCTTCACCTTTTTCCGGAGTAAACTGCCTGACGTATTCTGCGTACTCCTTGAAGCCGTGAACATACTTATCGATGTATTCCTTATCTACCCAGTCCTTTTCGATCAGTACGTGGGCAATCGCCAGAGCCAGAGCACCATCCGTACCAAGATGCGGACGCAGATGCAAGTCTGCCAGTCTCTGTGATGCCGGTGTAATACGCGGGTCCACAGTCATGACTTTCATCCCGTGTTCCATGTTCTTCTGCATATTCCGGACCATTGGATAACGGGAATGGTAACCATTAGCTCCCCAGCCGATGATTAATTCCGAGTTGGGCATATTCATCCCCATTGCCGAACCGGAAGCCACCAGCCATGCCATCAGACCGGAAGTCATACAACTGCTGGATTCCGTACCGTAATTCTGCGTACCGAAGACACTTGCCAGACGCCGTAACATAAACCGGTAATACTTACTGTAACCAGAGTAGAACGCGACCTTATCCGCACCATACTCCTTCTTTACCTTGAGTAAATTCTCACTGATCGTCTTTAACGCTTCATCCCAGGAAATCGGCTCAAACTTGCCTTCCCCGCGTTCACCGACACGTTTTAACGGTGTCTTGATCCGGTCCTCACGGTAGACATACTGGCGATTACCTGCGCCTTTGGTGCACAATTTACCGTTGTTAATGGGGAAACCTTCGGTACCTTCAATCTTGACGATCTTCCCATCCTTGACAAAGACATCCAGACCGCAGTGCATTCCCGGTGAACAGATATCACAGAGAGAATGCTTTACCTCTATACCGCTGTTCTCTCCCGGTATTTTTCCATGTATATAGTTAATTTCAGACATTGAAGTTACCCTCCAGTTTTTCGATAAATGACGGTTTCAATCCTTCCTTGATCAGAATACCTTTCTGCATCGGAGAAATCTCTGCCGTATGTTTTTCCATAACCTGATAAAGATAATTCTTGATGGCGCCGCTGATCCGGTAATTATCCAGGATATTTACACCGACCAGCTGATGATCCTTGATTACTGCCTGAACGTATAAACCGTCATGGATATTCCCGGAAGTCAGTACTTCTCCGGTCAGACGATTATCACCGAAACCAATGAAGTCCATATCCATGAAGTGGGTGATGTTATGCAGGAAGTTACCGTCAAATTCTGCCGGTTTGCCGGTCATGTTCGCGCCTGCTGTCGTTCCCTGATGCGCCGCGTTGGCCCACAGACCGATGATCATCGTATTCTGGCTCTGCAGTTCCGTACCTTCGCAGCAGTCACCTGCCGCAAAGATATCCGGGTGTGAGGTAGCCATGCCGTGGTCTACTACAAACGCGCGGTTGATCTTGATCTCTTCCGGGTTTGCAACCTTTGTGTTCGCTCTGGTACCAATACAGAGAACGATCAAGTCTACATCGACGGCAGAACCATCTGACATGTAGCAATGATAACCATCCCCGGTTTTCTCCGCTTTCTGCAAAGCACTGCCCAGAGCCATCTGAATACCCATGTTGGAGATTCTCTGTTCAATCTCCGTACTGATCTCCGGGTATGCCGCAAGCGGGAAGATCCGTGTTGCCATATCCGCAAATATGGTATGAATACCACGCTTGTTCAGCAGTTCCACCACCTTGATGCCAACCATGGAAGCACCTACGACCAGCGCATTCTTGTAGGTATGCTGTTCCAGTGCATCACGAAGCTTGACGGCATCGTCAATTGTCCTCATGTAGAAAGCATCCTGAGGGTCAAGACCTTCAAATCTCGGCGCAAACGCAGATGCCCCGGTCGCAATCAGAAGCTTGTCGTAGGAAACGTGTTCACCGGTTCTTAACACGATTTCCTTCTCGTCAGCCAGGATCTTATCCACAGTACACTCCGCATGCATATCCAGGTTCAGTTCTCTGGTGATATCCTCTAAAGAACCGAACGGAAATAATCCCTCAAAGGGGATCTTACCGGAAACATAGTAAGTCGTAAGCATGGGATTATATGGTGCATAGGAATGCTCACTGTAGATACTGATCAAGCCATCCGGATCGTTATTCCGGATCGTTTTCGCGGCATAATAGCCGGCACATCCGAAACCAATAATCACATAATGTGTCATTATCCAGTCCTCTCTTAATTTCTGATTCCATTATAAAGGATAGACGCTAAGTTTTACTATAGGGCTGCAGAAAAAGGAGGGAAGAAATGTGACATATCCGCAAAGAATTATTTATCTTTCCCCGTGATATAGTGAGGAAAAGAAAAGGAGTACAGGATCATATGAAAGTAGGAGCTTCCAAGAAGTCCATAGCCCCGGCACAATTTTTACCGATGGGTTTCCATGATGAGTACGGCAAGATCTACAGGGATGTATTTGTACGTACAATCGTTGTCGAAAGTCTGGGAAAGACCGCAGTATTTACCACCTTTGAGCTGGCAAGCGCGGTAAGCACGAAGCGGATCCGCAAGACCGTAAAAGAGAAATACGGAATCGAACCGGAATACATCGATTTCGGTGCCACACACACTCACGAGTGCGCTTTCTCCACCAGTATGATGATGCCCGGCATGCCCGCGACAGAGAAGACAGACGCCTACGACGAATACATCTATGAGCAGGCAATCGCGTCCATCGATGAAGCTATGGCGAACAAACGTGAAGCAAAGTGGGCATTTACCAAGGGTAAGAGCTATATCAACGTATGCCGTGACCAGGAAGGTATTGACGGCGTATGGTTCCAGGGAAGAGACTTTGAAGGACCCAGTGACAAGACGCTGGCGATCCTGAAGTTTACGGATCTCGAAGGAAAAGTCATCGCCGTACTGATGAACTACGGTATGCACGGTACCGCCTGTTACCTGAAGAAGGATAAAGAAGAATCCACAATGATGATCGCCGGTGATGTTCCGGGATTTGTCAGTGACTTCGTGGAAGGTTACTACAAGGAAGATGGTACGGTTGCCGCATGGTCCATCGCAGCCGGAGGAAACCAGAACCCGATTTTCTTCTGTGTCTACCAGAAATACAACGAGAAGGGTATTCCCGACGGGATCTTCTCTACCGGTTTTGATGCCTGGGGACTGTGTGAACATCTCGGACAGACACAGGGAATTGAAGCTGTAAAACTGATCAATGCGGTAAAAGCCGAAGATATGAAAGATGAAGCAGAGATCAAAGCTGTCGACCGTACGGTGGCAGTCCCGGCAATGAAGCGTGTAGGACGCGGAATCAAGCCTACGGATGAATTCAAGGTAGAAGATGATGGTGAAATCGAAATGCAGCTGAAACTGATGACGCTGGATGATGTCGCAATCATGAGCATCAATGGTGAACTAGTTGCGGAGATCGGTCTTCGTCTGAAGGAAGCGATGAACTACGACAAGGCAATGATTCTGTCCCTCTCCGCGGAATCCATCGGCTATATCCCGGATGAAAGAGGATATAATAACCGAACGTTTGCCTTCTTCGGCACCCGGATCAAGGACGGAAAAGGAGAAGAGTATATCACTCCGAACTTCCTGGAAATGGATAAGGAAAGACACTGATTACCAGGGTTTCAGGCATAGGATAAGTCAAGAGAAATGATAAAAAAGTTGTTACAGGCAACACTTTCGAAAGCTTGTGACAAAAATCCTGAGTAGTATGACAAATATACTTGCAAGGTAAGAAAAAACATAAAAATATCCATTATTTGTTATACGATAGCGCTTACAAAAAGGATTGATATATTACTTTTCGTAGACTAAAATTTGGATAGGATAACCATTTCCTTTCGTTTTATTGTACGGCAATGGTATCTACTTCTGTGCGGATTTTTTCCCTCAGGACGGCTCGCTACTACTAAATTCAATATTGGATGAAGGAGTGCAGATCTCTATGTAAGTCTGCAGTCTGTAATCATAAGGGGTGACTTATGTTAAGGTATGTATTTAGAAGATTATTGATGATGATCCCGGTACTTCTGGGTGTTACCATCGTCATCTTCACGCTGATGTACATCATTCCCGGTGATCCTGCGGTCGCAATTCTCGGCTCACAGGCAGAACCATGGGAATATGAAGCATTGCGTGAAACGATGGGTCTGAATGACCCGTATATCGTACGTCTGTTGCGGTACTTAGCTCAGGTGTATACCAGATTTGATCTGGGTACATCCTATCTGAGTGGTGTGTCTATCACAACAGAACTTGCAGGACGTATTCCGCATACACTGACGCTTGGTTTCTTCAGTGTTGTTGTTTCGGTCTTTGTAGGTATTCCTCTGGGTATTCAGGCTGCGACTCATGCCGGTACATGGCGTGACTGGCTGCCGCTGACAATTTCCCTGATCGGTGTCTCCATGCCTGGTTTCTGGCTGGCGCTGATGCTGGTTCTGGCATTCTCCGTTAAACTCGGATGGCTCCCTGCGTATGGTATGGGCGGTCTGAAATACTGGGTATTACCGGTCTTGTCCGGTGCTTTCGGCGGTCTTGCCAACCTGGCAAAACAGACACGTTCCAGTATGCTGGATGTCCTCTATTCCGACTATATCGTCATGGCTCGTGCTAAAGGTATGCCGGAAAGAGATGTCATCTATAAGCACGCTCTGCCGAATGCACTGATTCCGATCATCACCATCATGGGTTCCACATTTGCCCGTATGCTTGGTGGTGGTATGCTGACAGAAACAATCTTCTCTATTCCTGGTGTTGGTTATTACATGGTCAAGTCTGTTAACAACCGTGACTATCCGGCAGTTCAGGGAAGTGTATTATTGCTTTCTATCGTCTTTACATTTGTCATGTTATTGACAGACATCGTCATGGCATTTGTTGATCCTCGTATCAAAGCACAGTTTGCTTCTCGTGCTGCCAAGGATCAGACAAAACAGGCTAAGCCGAAAGGAGCTGCAGCATAATGACAGAAATGAATAATAATGTAACGGCTCCGGAAGAAGTCGTGATCAAGAAACAGAATCAGTTCCTTGAAGTCTTCAAGAGACTGCGTCAGAGACCGTCCGCCATGGTTGGTTTGACGATCCTGACAATACTGATTCTTATCGCTCTTTTATCACCGTGGATCATTCCTTACGACTATGCCAAGATTGATGTCCTGAATGCGAACCAGCCGCCGAGTTCTGCGCATTGGTTCGGCACAGACCAGATCGGCCGTGATATCCTGTCCCGTTGTATGTACGGCGCAAGATATTCCCTGACTCTGGGTATTCTGGCTACGTTGATCGGTACTGCGATTGGTCTGGTATTCGGTTCCATCGCCGGTTACTTCGGCGGTAAGACCGATGATATCATGATGCGTATTACGGACGTCTTTGAATCTATTCCTGGTATGGTGCTGAATATTGCGGTAGCCTGTGCTGTCGGTCCCGGTTTCTTCAATACCATCTGGGCACTGTCCATCGGCGGTATCTCCGGTACAGCACGTATGATCCGTGCGCAGATCCTGAAGATCCGTTCTCAGGAATTCATCGAAGCCGCGGAAGTTACCAACTGCTCTACACCGAAAGTTATTATCAAGCATCTGTTACCGAACGCGATTTCCCCGACTCTGGTTGGTATGGCAATGGGTGTCGGCTGGCACATCATGGGTGCTGCCGGTCTGTCTTATCTGGGTCTGGGCGTACAGCCTCCGACACCGGAATGGGGCGCAATGCTTGCGGATGCACGTGCATATCTTGCGAAATATCCCTGGATGTGTATCTTCCCGGGCGTATGCATCATGATTACCGTTCTTGCCTTCAACCTGATGGGTGATGGTCTCCGTGATGCGATGGATCCTAAGTTGAAGAAGTAATGAGGTGGGCATAATGAGTGAAGATAAATTCTTAAAAGTTGAAGACTTGAATGTACACTATATTACGACTGAACAGGATGTCTTTGCGGTCAATGGTGTATCCTTTGAAATGACCAGAGGTAAAACACTGGGTCTTGTTGGTGAAACCGGTGCCGGTAAAACCACAATTGCCCGTGCGATCCTCGGTATTCTTCCGAATCCTCCGGCCAAGGTTATGGGCGGTAAGATCTACTTTGAAGGAAAAAATATATTCGAGTTAAGTGAAAAAGAAATGCTGGATATCCGTGGTAACAAGATCACCATGATCTTCCAGGACCCGATGACAGCGTTAAACCCGGTCATCACTGTCGGTGAGCAGATCGCAGAAGTTGTTGAACTGCATAACGGCGGTGATAAGGCAGCCGCAAAGAACCGTGCGATCGAGATGCTTGAGACTGTAGGTATCCCGGCAGAACGTTATGTGGAATATCCTCACCAGTTCTCCGGCGGTATGAAACAGCGTGTCGTTATCGCTATCGCGCTGGCTTGTGAACCGAGCCTTCTGCTTGCGGATGAACCGACCACAGCTCTTGATGTTACCATTCAGGCACAGGTTCTTGAACTGATGAAAGAACTGAATGAAAAGAACGATACAACAACGATCCTGATCACACATGACCTGGGTGTTGTTGCGGAAATGTGCGATGAAGTAGCGGTTATCTATGCAGGTCAGATCATTGAACATGGTTCTCTGGAAGAGATTTTCGACTATCCGATGCATCCGTATACCAACGGTCTGTTCGGTGCTCTTCCTTCCATGAAAGAAGACGAGAATGACACCAGACTGCATCCGATTGCCGGATTACCGCCGGATCCTACACAGTTGCCGGAAGGTTGCTACTTCAGTCCCCGCTGCCCGTATGCTACTGAAGAATGCAGACATGGTGATATCCCTGTAACGGAGATCCGTCCGGGACATCAGATCAAATGTATTCATCCGCAGGAGGTTAAATAAGTATGACACAAGTCGCGAATAAAGTGGAAACCAGAGGCCTGGTTGAATTAAAAGATCTGAAGAAATACTTCAAATCTCCACGTGGAACAGTACATGCCGTAGACGGTGTAAATATGAGTATTGCCAAAGGTACAACCATGGGTGTTGTCGGTGAGTCCGGATGTGGTAAATCCACACTGGGACGCTGCCTCATCAATATGCATCCGGCTACCGCTGGTAAGATCTACTTTGACGGTGAAGATGTTACCGGTTTAAAGGGAGCTGCTCTGCACAAGTATCACAGCCGTGCGCAGTTCATCTTCCAGGACCCGTATTCTTCCCTGAACCCGAGATATACTGTTCAGCAGTCCATCTCTGAACCTCTTGTCAATGAAAGAAAATATTCAAAGAGTGAAATTGATGACCGTACAGTTGAACTGATGAAGATGGTTGGTGTAGATATGCGTTTCCGTAACTCATATCCGCATGAAATGGACGGCGGCCGTCGTCAGCGTGTCGTTATCGCTCGTGCGCTGGCTCTGGATCCGGAATTCATCGTCTGTGATGAGCCGGTATCCGCGCTGGACGTTTCCATTCAGGCACAGGTTCTGAACCTGCTGATGGATCTGCAGGATCAGAAAAACCTGACATACATGTTCATTACACATGATATGTCTGTTGTCCGTCATATCTCCGATGATATCTCTGTTATGTATCTGGGACAGCTGGTTGAAACCAGTCCTTCCAAGGAACTGTTTATCCACCACTATCATCCGTACACAAAGGCATTGTTATCCGCAATTCCTTCCACAGATATCCACCACAAGATGAACCGTATCGTCCTGAAGGGTGAATTGACCTCTCCGATCGATCCGCCTCCGGGATGCCGCTTCGCTTCACGTTGTATGTATGCCGAAGAGAAATGTCTGGAACCGCAAGTTCTGGAAGAGGTCACCCCGAATCACTTCGTCGCATGCTGCAGAGTACACGAAGTTAACGAAGATCTCTAAGATCAACAGAAAGACAGCTTATGACAGGCTGTCTTTTTTCGTATGCTTTGTTACGGCTGAGTGTCATCCGCACCTGTGAACAATGCTATAATACATACGTAAAAAGAAAGGATGATAATACTATGACAAGAATTAATGTTGGTGAAAAAATGCCGAACTTCGCGTTTGACACAGGTTATGCTCCCGATAAACAATTATCGGATTACCTCGGAGGAAAAACCGTTGTCTGGGTACTCCGCTATATCGGCTGCCCGACCTGCAGCTATACCGCATATCTGATCAATAACCGGTATGATGAATTCCTCGCAAAGAACGCCAAGGTTCTGATGGTCATGCAGTCAGATCCGAAACATATCCAGGATTATCTCGGTGAAAGAAATATTGAACTGAAGTTTGATATCGTTGCTGATACAGAGATGAAGATCTACAAGGAACTGGAAATCCTGCCCGCAAAGGATATGCAGAGTATGATGGGCAATGCAGATCCGGAAGAAATGAAGAAGACATTCGGAGCGATCAAGGAAGCCGGATTCACACACGGGGATTATGAGGGCGATGAACTTCAGCTGCCTGCGTTATTCATCCTGGATGAAGCCGGAACCGTAACCTATGCGCACTATGCCGAAAACGGTATGGATATGCCTTCTGTAGACGAAGTACTGGAAATGCTGTAAAAAAACAGGGATACTCAAAAGAGTATCCTTTGTTATAATTTGTATAGTTGTACTAAGCAACTTAGAACGGAGAACACACTATGGGATTGACAAAGCCCCTGATCCATGAGATTGCCCGCAAAACATGGCTGATCAACGAACTTGGCTGTAATAACATGTATGTACTTGAGGGTACAGAACGCTCGCTGGTTGTCGACGCCGGAATGGGGTACTGCAACTTCCGCGAGATCATTGAATCTCTGACAGACAAACCCTATGACGTGGTCATCACGCACGCTCACCCGGATCATATCGGAATGATGCACCAGTTTGAACGGATCTACATCAACCGCAAGGAAATCGAAGAAGCTCCTCCGAGAAACTGGGGGAAGGTGACGACCAAGGGCGGTATGGATACGATCAACTGGCTGACACGCAAAGACTTCGATATGGACGAATTCTACATGAACAACAATACGCATATCGGTAACTGGGAAGTCTGGACACCGGATGAGAGTGTGATCTGCCGCGGTGATCTGGACACAGAGATCTGTTATATCAAAGAGGGAGATACCTTTGACCTTGGCGGAGGCAGACTGGTTACAGCTTACGATCTTCCGGGTCATTCTCCGGGACATATGTACTTTGTGGATGAAGGAGAAAAGATCGCCTTTACCGGTGACTGCGTTAACTTCAACAACGGTACACGTTTCCATTCCGCGTACAGACATTGTCTGTATCTTCTGAAATTCCTGAGTATGTACGGAACCAAGTTCGACCGCATCTTTACCGGTCACCAGACGTATGCCGGAAGATTAAGCTTCAAGTCTCAGGATATCCGTACGGTAGAGGGTCTTCTTGAGGCACACCGGGCATACCTGAAGGGCGAGGGATATACCATTGAAATGCGCAGCCGTGCCTTACATCCGGATGTGTTTAACCCGACGATGTGCTATGGTGAAGGCCCGTACCACATTGAGGTAAACGAACCCCCGTGCAAATGGGCAGAAGATGAACCACATATTATTCCGTAAGAAGAGATATCAATCTCCGGGGAATATGAGATAATAGAGATACCGTTTCATCAGTATCCGGGATGAATTGTATCAGGACAATGAGCAGGAGATGACGGTAATGCCATCTCCTGTTTTGTGAGGTAAAGAAGTATGACGCAGCCTAAACAAGATTATGAACTCTACGAAGATACCTTGAAAGATAAGGAAACTCCCAAAAAACAAGTTGCTTTCCAGAAGTACTTTGAAGGATATACAGTCGTAAAAGTACCGAAGAAATACGGTAAGGGATATCGTGTTACGCGGATCTATACAGATTTTTACCTGTACCAGGATATTACGGATGAAGAGTGGAAAAGACGCCGGTGGATATATATCGGGATGGAACTTCTCTCGTTTGTTCTCTTCATGTATGGAACTGTTCGCCGGCTGCCCAGCAATACCTGGAAACCTATCGGATTAATAACCGGTATTACTCTTGTATGTATGGTATTCTCAGTGATTTATGTGCTGTACTATGCCACAAGACCGAGACTGATGAAGAGATATGATGGTTCTCATGTTCATAAGAGAGTGATCCGCTGGTGTATGGCATCCGGAGGAACCTTGATCCTGATGGCCACGGCAGCTGCGGTATTTACAGCGTTCGTTACCGATAAAATGTACTTCGCGGAACTGATCAACGTAGTGTTATATATCCTGGCAGGTGCCCTGAATCTTACAATCGCCCGTATTGAGAGGGACACATTCTTCCTGGAGAAACCCAACAACACAAAGATTCCCCTGGATGCCCAGATCGATTAAACAGAAGCATGAGAGATTCATGCTTTTATTTATGCCGGACATGTACACACGGAAAGAGAATGTGATTCAAACGTAATCAAAGGATATCCGGCATGTGTGAGCTGAATCGGAGATATGACCGATGGTCAGGGATGAAGAAACGGAGTATCCACGGCTTTTATGGAATGAGATTGACGGAAAAAAGAATGCGTAAATCTCAATACTAGTTTTACGTCCAAAAATGATATGTTTTGGGCAATCATAGAGTAGTGCAGACGAAAAGACACAGATGTTTTTTTCGTATTCTAAGAGAAATATGTATTTGAAGATAGACAATATAGGATACAATATAGCTAAACAATGAATTGCCATAAATCAGATCATCCGGAGGTTTTCTATGAACAACAGAATGTATCGTTTCCTAGCAGCTCTTTTGAGCCTTTTTCTATGTTTGAATACAACCTTCGTCCCCCTCGTGGCGGAGAGAGAAGGGGATCCTTCGCAGTCAGAAGACCCGGCAGCAGATATCGTGGAAAAAGCAAGTCCCGAGGAGACTGCTGATCCGGAGGAGACTGTTGAACCAGAAGAGACTCTTGATCCAACTGAGGAGCAACCAGAAGTTACAGAAACTGTAGAACAGGGTGAAATACAGGAAGAATTCATTGATGAAGAGGAGAATACCTCAAATGAAAATGAATCAACCAGCAATAATCCTGATACGAATGATTCTGAAGAGGTGAATCTAGATAATTCATCAGTTATTGATAATCCTGTTACAGAAGAAGAGCAGGAAACAAGTCTGGATGTGACAGATCCTTCAGATTTCAAGTACGAAATAACGGATGGAGAAGTTAAAATCACACAATATACCGGAAGTGATTCTCAAGTAATTATTCCCAGTGAGATTGATGGAGCTCCTGTAGTTACTATAGGAAGTTATACGTTTAATTGTTGTGACAGTGTAATCTCGGTCACGATCCCTTTAGGGGTTATTAACATAGATGATTATGCATTTTCCGTATGTAGAAACCTGACTTCTGTTTCAATCCCTGATAGTGTAACACGAATAGGAAATTGGGCATTTGACACCTGCGGTTTAACAACAATTACAATTCCAGGTAGTGTAACAAGCATTGGAGATGGCGCATTTTACGAATGTACCAGTTTATCATCGGTTATTATCCAAGACGGTGTACAAAGCATAGGTTATAAAGCTTTCTATATGTGCAGCAGCTTAACAACAATTACAATTCCAGGCAGTGTAACAAGTATTGGAGAGTCGGCATTTTATGAATGCACCAGTTTATTCTCAATCACATTAGCGGAAGGTGTTATAAGCATAGGAGCTGGCGCATTTGATAACTGCAACAGTTTATCATCCATCATAATCCCAGACAGTGTAACAAGTATAGGAGGGGATGCGTTTTTTAGATGCAGTAATATAAAAAAGATTACAATCGGAAAAGGTATAACCTCTATTCCTGACGGTACATATTATTCCTATTATGGGGCTAGCAGCGAATGGTTTAGAGGTTGTACATCACTGGAAGAGGTCATATTACCTTCGACGATGACATATATAGGAAAATATGCATTCAGATCTTGCAGTAGTTTAGCCACGATTGAAATTCCGGGCAGTGTAACAAGTATAGGAGAAGGGGCATTCGCTGAGTGCAGTAATTTGAAAAAGATTACAATCGGAGAAGGTATAACCTCTATTCCTGACAGCATTGGTGAAACAAGCAGTTACTGGTTCAGAGGCTGTACATCGCTGGAAGAGGTCGTACTGCCTGATTCTTTAACAAGTATAGGCAACGGGGCTTTCTCTGGCTGCAGCGATTTAACGACAATCATAATTCCAGACAGTGTAACAAGAATAGGAAGCTATGTATTTTATGATTGCAGCAGTTTAGAGACATTCATAATCCCAGATAATATAACAAATATTGATAAGTATACATTTTATAATTGCAGCAGCTTGACAACAATTGAAATCCCGGACAGTGTAACAAGAATAGGAGACTATGTATTCTCTGGGTGCAGTAGTTTAGTCTCAATTGAAATCCCGGAAAGTGTTATAAACATAGGAATTGATTTATTCTATGAATGCAGCAGTTTATCCTCGGTAGCATTTCCGGAGGGTATTACACAAATACCAGCTGGGGCACTCTATTATTGCAGCAGTTTAACTTCGTTTGATATCCCTGCCAATGTAACAAGAATAGGCAGTTATGCATTTTGTGGCTGCAACAACTTGTCTTCGATCATAATCCCAGATAATGTAGAATACATATTTAATTCTGCATTTGCTTCTTGCAGCAGTTTAACTACGATCACAATTCCGGAAGGAGTCAAAAACATAGATGACTTTGCATTCTTTGGTTGCAGCAATTTATCCTCAATTACACTACCGGAAAGTATCACAAGCATTGGACAAGGATCGTTTGAGAATTGTACTAGTTTATCTTCAATCACAATTCCGGAAAACGTCACAAGAATTGGACAAGAATCATTTAAGAATTGTACTAGTTTAACTTCAATCACACTTCCGGATAAAGTCACAGAAATAAAATGGAATGCATTTAATAATTGCAGCGACTTAGCCTATATCATAATTCCCGTAAGTGTTCAGGAGATAAAAGCTGATGCTTTCCTTGATTGCGATAAGTTAAAAACTGTTTATTATTGTGGTACAGAAGAAGAATGGGATGCAATTTATAGTACAGATTGGGGCTTGAGGGATGATGTAGTTATCATATTTAACTATGTCAAATTACACTTCATTGATAATCCTTGTATTGTTGTATATGCCTCTCAAAGTGTCAACATCCCTAAAGGTATGTACGGCATTTTAGTGAGGGATATGGCTGGAAGTCCGCTTGAAGGAGTAACTGTTCATTATAGCAGCCAGGAAATGGAGACAGATTCTGATGGTCTGGCAATATTCACCATGACAGCCAACCCTCCGGTAATCACAGCTTCCAAGAACGGCTATATTACCTGGACAAATCAGGAAACAAACTGGAAGGCAAATGATAATCGTCTTGAGGAAATCAGGTTATATGGGATAGATGCTGAAAAGTATCTTCTGAAGAAAGCGGATTTTGTTGGAAAAACTGGCAGCGTTGATTTGCTTAAAAACACGAAGAAAATCGGGGTAGATTTAAGTAAAGCAAATAATTATATCAATACAGGGAATATGAGTAAGACTATTCGTATTGAATGTGAAGCTGTTGATCCTTCCGGTATAGAAAAATACGCTTTAATCTATGGTAATAACACTATTTGCGATAGTTCAGATGGTGCTTTGGAAATAAAAAAGGAAGACTTATCTGCCGGTGGGGATTATTATATCGGAACGCAGCCTAAAGGCAGTAAGGATATGTATAAAACGCATATCAATTTAAGTATATTTGACTTATCCAAATTATCTAAAACCGGTTTCTCAATTAAGTCTGATAAGATTTCAATTAGTATCGGTGATAATGTCCCCTTCGTGGGAGGAAGTACACTAAGTGTTAAACTTCCTCCCAATACCATACCTTATGACATTGTAGTTACTGATGAGTCTCTTTATATAGGAGTCAATTGTAAGTTGGGAGAAACCGAAGAGGATATACAGAAAGCAAAAGACAAATACTATGATCTGCTAAAAGATGTAAATAAACTTGGTAAATCTATAAAAGACCCGAAGAAATACAATCAGAAAATGAAGGCTCTGGCAAAAAAGACAAATACCATGAAATTTTCGTTATTTAAGGATATTGAATGGCACATCATCGGATTTGGCGAAGCTGACTGGAGTAAAAGTGCTTTGAAGATTCAACTCATCGTTTCTTTTAGAGCGAAGGGATCTTATGAACATATGTTCCTTGTCCCTGTAGTTGTCACAGTACCGATAACACTTGAAATTGATTGGTCTGCCGGCGCAGATGGGATAAATGAAGTCAAAGTTGATTATGAAAACTGGAAAGTGTCCGGGAATGTTTCTATAAAGCCTGTTTTTGAACTGGAACCATTCCTGGGCGTGGGTGCAACAGAAATAGTTGCGGCTGGTATATACGGTGATGGAAAAATTGACGGTGATATTAAGATTATCGGAATTAATCCAGGATTACAAACTATTGATCTGGAAGGATCCTTAAGCTTCAGAGGATATCTAGGTCCCTGGGAGTTGAAAAAGAAATTCGCTTACGGCAAATGGAACCTCTATACAAAAAACACGGTAGGTACAAACAGTGTACCGTATACGTCTATGTATCATGAAGAAGGAGAGATGGATGCCAAAGAGTTCACTGTGGCGGATACTTCATATTTGTATTACACATCAAACTGGCTTGGGAATAGGATGTATGCGGCTGATCGGTCAGTAAATGAACTGGTTCTGAACAGCTTACAGACAGGTGTTTATCTGAACAGCCAGCCGGTAACGACATCTGATCCTGATCATATATATCTGGCATTCCTGAAGGCAGATCCGAATACGAATCATGTGTCTACAGCAATCACTTCTTTTGACGGAAATTCGTGGAAAGAACCGGTTGTGATCGATAATGAAGCAATAATGGATGATGCACCACAGCTGGCAGTTGACAATAACGGGAATCTCTGGGCAGCCTATACAAGAGCAACCGATCGGTATGATAAAACTGATCTTTCTCTTCTGAATTATGCGCAGACCAGAGAACTGGTACTGGCACGTCTGAATAAGAATACATTTGAAGTATTAGAAGAACGTGTATATCCTGCGGAAGGGTTTGTCTATGGTCAGAAACTTGCGGTTGTGGATGGTCAACTGATCCTTGCCTGGATCGACGCAGATGTTACCGATGATAACTCCGTAGTAAATCCTGGTAATGGGAAAGTATATCAAGTTACCGTAACGGATAATAATGATGCCCCGGTACTGGAAGGTCTTTCGGATCAGACAATCATGGAAATTGAGATCGGTAAATACAATGGGAATACAGCTGTCGTATGTACAGTCGCAGAAAATAACGGAAAAGAAACGGATCTTTACCTGGCTTCTGAAGGGATCTTAGCGCTGCTCTATTCGGGTGTTACAGGGAATGTTAGTTATGGCAATATGCCTGGATCGAATACACCTGACTTTGTCTGGAATGGTATAGATACGTTAAGAAGTCTTTCCGGCGGTGAGATCGAAGCCAGCGGTATTTCCGGATATTATTCTCTCTGCGATGGATTGTATTACAGTTCTGGTGTCTCAGATATTACGGAGAATATGGAACAGTACCATACCGGATTCCGTGAAATCTTAATGACGGATGAAGGTTATTCCAACGATGTGATTCAGTTACTGAATACGCGTTATCTTGAAAATGTAAGTGTACAGGAGCTGCATGGCATCAAGTATGTGATTGGTTTAAATACACAAGCTGACATTTCAGATGATCTGGCTCTCGATAAAGATCTGGTATTTGGAATTATTACAGAAATTAATGATCTGCAGATCAGTGACTACGATATTGATGAGTCGTCCGTTGATGCAGGAACTCCTGTTCCGCTGAGTCTGACAATCACCAATAACGGAAACGAACCGATCTACTCTATCAATATTGATGTAAACGGACAGATAAATACGCAGGATCTCACAATTAATGCAGGAGAATCAGCGGTCGTTACGACAACTATTACCTATCCTGAAAGTGCGACGGAATATCGTGTTGCTGTTACAGGCGCAGGAAAGATAGAAACAGAGGAACGATATCTGGACAATGAGATTTCCTTCGTGCTTGGACAAAGCGATCTGGTCCTGGAAAGCACACTGCTGAAGTCCGCAGAACGTATGGGGATCAACGCTGTGATCACAAATACAGGAAATACAGTAGCTTCCGGAACGCTGACGATCCATAACAGTGAAGGCACTCTGATCTACAGTGAAACGTTTGAGAACCTGAGCAAAGAAGATATATTGAATGTGGATTATTGGTTGTCAGAAGAAGAATTAGCACAGGCAGGAGAATATGCAACGGTAACCGTGCAATCCGACCAGGAGGATGCAGATCCAGGGAATAATCAGGCCCAGATAAGTTTTGAGTGGGATTATGAACTTGCGGTGATCGATGAGACCTACGCAAGTGTATCCCTTGACCAGAATGAAGCATACTTAAAGGCAGGAGAGTATCTCAGCTTGAATTATTCGATCGATCTGGAAGAATTCAAGGATCTGCCGGTGACCTGGGACAGCAGTGATGAAGAAGTAGCGATCGTTGACCAGAACGGAAATGTACAGGCATTGAGCGAAGGAAGAACGGTGATCACTGCCTCAATCGTTGATGAAGGCTCTGTTGCAGAGTGTATCGTCTACGTATCCAAGTCTGGAGTGGTTCAGGAAGAAAGCGATGTCCTGTATGAGGATATCCCGGCGGATGGCATTATTCCGGATGGGATCTGGATTGCAGGAATCAAAAAGCCTGATTACAACGGTTCCAAACAGACGCAGACATTCAGAGTCTATGATCATACAACAATGCTTAAATCAGGCAAGGATTACACCGTATCCTACAAGAACAATACAAAAGCCTACACCGGTGTAGATGAGAATGGCATACCTGCCAATCCCAAGACAGCGCCTTCTGTCACGATCAAGATGAAGGGATTGTATAAAGGATCCAAGACGGTATACTTCAATATCAACCCGGCAGATATCTCTGAATCAGTGATCTCACCGGTATCCGTGAGTTATAACCCGAAAGGACAGAAACCTTCACCTAAGGTCATTTGGAAGAATAAGACACTGAAGAAGGGCACAGACTATACAGTCTCTTATATCGACAGTAGTGACAATGTCCTGAATACAGTCAAGGAGCCTGGTGAATACACGATTGTGATCACCGGTAAAGGCAACTATGCGGGCAGCACGGCGGAGACAACGCTGATCGTAGCACCGGCAGACAAGACCCTGACACCTGTATCCAGACTGAAAGTCACCTTCGATAAGAATACCTGTGTCTATAACAATGGTGAACCTGTTGTGCCGAAAGTTACGGTCAAGAACGGGAAGAAAGTACTGACAGAAGGAACCGACTATATCCTGACGATCCCGGAATACACAAAGACCGGTACAGGATATGTCACGATCGAAGGGATCGGTTCCTATACAGGTACCAGAAAAGACAAGTTCACGATCACTGGTACGTCCATTGCGAAGCGTAAGGTGACTGGACTGACAACGGCAGAGTATGACGGCACAAAGAAAGAACTGACCGGATATGAGGTCTCTGGCCTGGTCAAGGATACAGATTATGAAGTCAGTTATCTGAATAATACGAATGCCGGAAAAGCCACGATCGTATTTAAGGGAGTGAATGCCTATACCGGTACACTGAAGAAGACATTCACGATCACGGCCCTGGATCTTACCAAGGCATACAATGCCGGAATGATCAGTTATAACGATGGTATTACCGCGGTGTACACGAAGAGCGGTGCGAAGCCGATCCCTGTGATCCGGTTCACGGCAGCCGACGGAACGGTAAAGACACTGCGAGAAAGTGTTGACTACAAGGTATCCTACGCCAACAACAAGACTGTCACTAATAATGCGCAGATGATCGTCAAGGGAACCGGGAACTTCAAGGGAAGTATCACGATACCGTTCAGTATCACCAAGGCAGAACTGGCTGACTGTGTAACGATCAATGCCGGAGATAAGAAGGATACGAAGAAGGCGAACAACTTCAAACAAACAGTAAAGGTACTGGATGAGAACGGTAAAGTACTGAAGGTGAATACAGACTATAAGCTGAGATATCTGTACGAAGATGGTACGGAAATACCTGCCAAGACGATCGTACCGCTGGGGACAGTGGTGATTGCAGAAGTTACTGCCGCAGACACAAGCCCTCTGTATACCGGAACGATCTGTACACAATACAGGATCGTACCTGCCGCAGAAGTCAAGGATATCAGTAAGGGATCCTTCAAGATCAAGAGGCAGGAGTATACCGGTAAAGCCGTAACGATCGATGAAGAAGATTTCAGCGTAATGAAGGTAAACAAGAAGGTGGTTCCGTTGGTCACGAGTGAAGCAGAAGACGGCTTTATGATCGTCGGTTACAGCAACAATATCCGCCAGGGTACCGCATATGTGACCTTGAAGGGCACAGGCAGTTACAGCGGTACGAAGGTCGTTTCCTTCGTGATCGGAAAGAGAACGATCGGTACCTTCTGGACAGGTATAATCAACC
>JAFRMA010000102.1 GCA_017430925.1 Solobacterium sp.
GCTCAGGTTGTCGAGGATATGCATGATGTGGTCAAATACCTGTGCAGAAGATTTCAACAAGAAAAGATCTTCATTGTCGGGCACAGCTGGGGAACCATACTCTCAGTATTATATCTGCAGAAGTACCCGGAAACGATCAAGGCTTATGTAGGTATGGGTCAATTTGTGAACGGACCACGTCTTGAGGATATGAGCTATGACTATGTCTATCAGTATGCGAAAGACCACAATAATACCAAAGCCCTGAAGGATCTGGACAGGATCGGAAGACCGGTGAACGGGAACTATAAGGGTGGTCTGAACGATATGATGGTGCAGAGAAACTATCTGTCCAAGTTCGGAGGAAGCGGTTCCGCCAAGAAGAGTGAAAGTATATACAAGACAGTGCTGGCCCCGTTCTTCACCAGTGGTGAATACTCCTGGTTCAGGGACTTCCCGAAGTACTGGAAAGGGATGTATCACAACGGATACAAACTCTGGCCGGAAGCAGTGCAGCAGAAATTTGATGAAACTGCGTTAAAGCTGGATGTGCCTGTGTATATCTTCCAGGGAGATTATGACCAGAATACGCCTTCAGAACTGGTAAAAGAATGGCTTGAACTTCTGGAAGCCCCGCACAAGGAATATATCCCGTTCCATGAAACAGCGCATGTGCCGGTTACCGATGAACCAGATCTGTTTGCTAAAACGATCAAGGAAAAACTACTTAGTCAGTAAAGAATATGGAGGTTAAGACAATGACAAAAGAAAAGATGCAGACAATAGACGATGTACCGATGATCCTCAGAAGAGAAATCGAAGCACGCATGGTGGAACCGTTTATCCGTGCCTTTGCGGAAGAATTCGGTGAAGAGAAAACGATGGAAATTGTGAAGAACGTGATTGCCGGTCTGGCAGAAAGCGCCGGTGCGGGACTTGCGAAAATGCTCGGAGATAATTCCCTGGAATGCTTCGCGAAGAAGGTAACTCCTGCGTTTGGGGCCGGAGGGGCACTTCAGTACGAGATCAGGGAATCGACGGAGGATACCGTACGCATGGATATCGTCCGGTGCGCTTACGTAGATATGTACAAGAGACTGGGAATGGAAAAACTGGGACCGGTACTGTCCTGCGGCCGTGATGAGTATCTGATCAAGGGCTTTAACCCGGACGTGGAGTTCTCACGGAAATATACGATCATGACCGGAGGTCCGTGCTGTGACTTCTGTCTGAAAGCAAAAAAGAACGAAGAATAAAACGAGATAAGACAGAAAAAAACAGAGATCCTTATCGTTCTCTGCTGTGAAGATGTCTGTATTCCAGAGGAGTTATACCGTTGATCCGTTTGAATGCGGAGGCGAACTTGCTCTGGTTCTCATAGCCTACGGATACGGCAATCTCAGCGATGGATTTATCTGTGGAAGATAGTTCTGTCATTGCGGCTTTAATCCGGAGAGTTCTCACATAATCCGAGTAACTCTGACCGCAGACGCTGCGGAAGATATTCTTGAGACTGCCTTCACTGATCTCGAACTGCTTTGCCAGATCAGACAGCGGAATATGAACACTGAGATCTTCGCTGATGATTTTACATACTTCGTGAACGATCTTGGCTTTTGATTTGGGGTAGGCGGTACGCATAAGACCAGAAGAAAGCTGATCACGTGCTTCCAGAGTGATCAGTAACCGCAGGATCTCCAGTTTCAGGAAGAGAATATCATCACACAGAGCAGAAGAGAAAATCTGCGTGATGATGGATTTAAGTTCTGCCGAAGCTGCTCCTGCGTATGTACGTTCCTGAAGATGGTACTTATCCGTTATGGATTGAACAACATCCAGAGGTGTTCCCAGTAAGATGACATTGCCTTCCTCAAAATACTTCCGGTCCAGAGACAACTCGATACCTACATAGTAGTCCGAGGGAAAGTAAAAGGGCTTACTGACATGTCTGGATGTACATAAACAGAGATCTCCGGAAGAGAGACAGAGATTTGTCCGGTCATCCAGTTCGACCTCACAGCGGCCTTCTATGCAGTAATTCAGAAGGAGATACTGGTCCCCGCTGAAAAAACTTACCTGAGGCCAGTAAGAAGAATTAATGCGTACTACGGCGAATTGTATCCCCGGACAGACATCAATAAACTTAAGTTCCGGAAGTGCAGGATTCTCTATATAAGGTAGACTCATCGCAGATAACCTCACTTGTTTCATGTCTTGTTTACCAGAAAATTATAGCGTATAAGGAGAAAAACGAATATGTCCAAAAAGAAAATCGTGATCATCGGTATGGGCGCATTAATGGAGAAGATGTACCCGTGCTTTGAAAAGTTCCTCGGAGAAGATCTTGAGGATCACCTGCTTGCGACTACGGCAGATGCCGGCGATCTGGAGCGGAAGAAAAACCGTTTCTCATTTGAAATACTGCTGAATGACAATGCCGGAGCACTGCAGAAGATGCAGCCGGATATCATTGTTTATGCGGTACCTCCCCAGGTGGCAGCGGAAATCGCCGAACGGGATCTTGCGCCGTACTACGAACAATGCCGCAAAGAAGGAAAAGAACTACCCGCGCTGTATGTATTCCCGCCGAGACCGGCAGCGGAATACTACCTCGGACTACTTGGAGAGGATCTGAAGGTGTGTCATATCCTGCCTAATGTAATTCTTTCCATTGCCGGAGAAAAACTGGAGAATGAAGGACTGAATTTTATTACTTTATCTGAGAAGAACTGCTGGACGGAAGAAGATAAGAAACAACTTGAGGATTTTCTCTCTGCTACAGGCGCGTGTATCTATCTGGCACCGAAGGATGTCATGGCAATCATGACTTCGGGAGTAAGCGTGATCAATTATGCCTATGTACTGGAAACAATGGAAGAAGCCTTGAACAGCAATGGGTATGAAGTATCAATGAATACTCTGGCTCAGGGATGCCGGTATGCCTTGGAAGAGTATACGGGATATAAACCTGCCAGAAGTAACGCGGATAAACCGGAACTGCCGCAGGAAGTATACAATGCGGTAAGTCAGTTCACCGTGCGGATGTATGACGGTTTGATGAAATACTGTCTGGAACTCGGTCTGTCCAAAGAAACCGCGAAAGCATTCCTGGATGGTTATTTCGACTTCTATCTGCATTACTACATGGCAGAGAGCGAAGAGGCTGTCAAGGGTCTTGTCGCAAGCCAGACGACCAAAGGCGGTGTAGCCGAAAAGGGTGAACAGATCTACAAGGCAGAGATGCAGGAGAAACTTCGTGAAGTATTCTCACAGATCTCTTCCAAAGAACCGGACAAAGAATTCTATGACCAGGTTGAGGCCTATGTGATCAATTGTTCCAGACAAGTCCTTGCCCATGGCGCGAACATGGGTAAAAAGAAGTCGTAAGGAGAACAGGAAATGTATTACGGCAGTGTATACGGCAAACTGGGAAGAGTAGCCGTGGTGACACCATTCGGCGGTGACGGGATCATCCAGGACTGTTATAAATATCTTCATCCGGATATCAAGGTGTCGGAAGTACAAGTACCGCTGGGTTCTGTCACAAAAGAAGGTCTGCGGGCGATGAGTGACCAGGTGGCGGATGCGATAAAGCTGTATAAGAAGATCCGTCCGGTGGATATGGCGCACTTCAACTGCACGACAGGCAGTCTGGTCGGAGGACCGGGATTCGATAAGAAGATGTGTGAGGAAATTGCGGAAGCGTCCGGTGCCAGGAAAGGAAGTACAACATCCACTGCTGTTCTTGAGGCATTGAAAGTGACAGGCTCCAGACGTATTTCTCTTGTGACACCGACTGCGGATGACATTAATGAGATGGAGAAGGGATTCTTTGAATCTGCAGGATATGAGATCGTCAGTGTCGCAGGGTATAAGACTGCAGATCCGCGCAATCCCATGCTTATCCCGTTGATTGAACCGGAAGAAATCTATCACTTCGCGGCTGCTCATACGGATCCTTCCGCGGATACTCTGCTGATCAGCTGCTGCGGTCTGAATATCATGGAGATCATCGATCAGCTGGAGAACAGGCTGGGTATACCGGTAATCAACAGTAATCAGTGTACTCTGTGGGCGATAGGCAAATACTTCGGAGCACATGGACCGGAAGCGTATCGTCTTGGGAGTTTGTTTACAAGGCGATTTGAATCTTTTCGTGGTATCCAGAGATGAATACAGGTATAGTATAGTTAGGTTAGCATCATAAAACTAATATGCTTGATCATCCATGATAATAAACCAGCAGAAGGAGGAAATGTATGATTGACAGAATCAAGCAGTATCTCAAAGATAATCAAACATTTTTCACAGACCAGATGAATGAGATCTGGGAACATCCCGAACTCGCGTATAACGAGTACTATTCGTATAAAGTACTGGCAGATGGACTGAAAGAAAAGGGATTTGCGGTAGAAACAGGAATTGATGGTATTCCGACAGCGTTCAAGGCGGTCTGGGGCAGCGGTAAGCCGGTCATCGGTTTCCTTGCGGAATATGACGCGTTGTCCGGGTTGAGCCAGAAGAGACAATGTCCGGCCGTTGATCCGATTGATCCGGGAGCTCCGGGTCATGGCTGCGGGCATAATACGCTTGGGGTCTGCTGTGCAGCGGCAGCCTGTGCGGCGAAAGCAGTCATGGAACAGGATGGTTTAACCGGAACTTTGATTGTATTTGGCTGTCCGGCAGAGGAACAGGGCTGCGGTAAATCCTTCATGACCAGAGATGGTGTCTTTGATGAACTGGATATTGCGCTAGCGCCGCACCCGGGGACAGATAACGTCATCATGGCAGATTCCATGCTTGCGAACATCCAGGGAATCTTCCGTTTCAAGGGTAAACCGGCGCATGCGTCTTCCATGCCCGATCAGGGAAGAAGCGCATTGGATGCCGCAGACCTGATGATCATGGGAACACAGTTCCTGCGTGAACATGTGACTACCGACGCCAGGATCCATTACGCATATCTGGATACGGGCGGAACCGCGCCGAATGTCGTACAGTCCACAGCAGCTCTGTTGTACTATATGCGGGCGCCGAAGGTTGAACAGGTACAGGATATTTATACACGTATGGTAGATATCGCCCGCGGGGCAGCACTGATGACAGGAACCCAGATGGAATACAGTATTGAATCCGCAATGCGTGAGCTTGTCCCGAATGACGTGCTGGGACAGCTGGCGGCGGAATGCTGGAAAGAGATCGGCACATGCGAATTCTCTGAACAGGCGAAGGAAGTTGTAAGAACCATGGCTCCTGCGGTAGGACATCAGCCGGAGGAAGAAGGTCTGATCGACCTTAAGATCCCTGAATATAGATCCATGGGTAAACCGGGGTTCGGGTCTACCGATGTCGGTGATGTGTCCATCAAGATTCCGACCGTGATGATCATGTATGCCGGAGAGGTTAAGGGAACACCCGGACATTCCTGGCAGCTGGTGGCACAGAGCGGTACACCGCTGATGCAGGAAGCCGCAGTACACTGTGCGGCACTCCTGGCAGATATAACACTTCATGTGATTCACGATTCTTCCATTGCAGAGAAAGCGAAGGAAGAACTGATGCAGAAGACCGGATGTAACTATGTGAGCCTGATTCCCGAGGATGTGAAACCGCCGATCAAGAAAGGATAGTAACAGGTTTATCGATGAAATTAGTCATACATGATCTGAATCCGGAAGAATGGGAACAGATCCGGGAAGAATATGCAGAAAACGATATCATTTCAGACAACGGGAAGATACAGCCGTGTATCGGATGCTTTTCCTGCTGGAACAAAACACCGGGACAGTGCATAGTCAAAGACGGATATGAAAATATGGGTTACCGGATTCATCATGCGGATGAAGTCATCGTGATCAGCAGATATACATTCGGAGGATTCTCCGGGTTTGTAAAGAATGTTTTTGACCGCAGTCTTGGTTATGTGTTACCTCAATTTGAAGTGGTCAAGGGAGAAACACATCACCAGAAACGTTACGAAGAGAATAAACCTTTTACGTTTATCTTTTACGGTCATGATCTGGGAGAAAAAGAGAAGGAAAGCGCAGAGAGCTATGTACAGGCTGTATGTGCCAATATCCGCGGATATGTGAAAGAAGTACAGTTCCGGGGATCTCCAAAGGAGTGCATACCTTCAACGGTGACAACTCATGTTCATCAGGGGAAGATCCTCTTTCTCAACGGCAGTATGCGTTCTGTACACGGGAATTCCGCAATATTCGCGCGTAAACTGGCAGATCAGCTCAATGCGGATACGGAAACGATTGCCCTGCAGCAGTATAAGGATCGTCTGCCGGAACTGTTCAAAATCATGGAAGAAGTATCTGCCGTGGTGCTGTGTATGCCTTTATATGTGGATGGATTGCCGTCACAGGTGATCCGGTTCATGGAGAAAGCGCAGAAGGAGTACAGGGGAGAACCGAAAAAGATCTATGTCCTGGCGAATATGGGCTTGTATGAAAGTAAGCAGCTTGTTCATCTCTTTGAGAGTGTAAAACAGTGGTGTACGGCGATGAACTTTGAATACTGCGGAGGTCTAGGAATCAGTGCCGGTGAACTTGTCGGTGTCCTGTTACCGTATGTTTCTTTCAAATACAGTCCGATGGGAAAGATCAGCGAAGGTATACGCAAGCTTGCGGACAGGATCAATCATAAACAGACAGGTGAAGATCTGTATGTGGAACCGGAAGGATTCCCGCGTTCTCTGTATATCCGGATAGCCAATATCAGCTGGAACCGGGCAGCCCGGAAGAATGGTATAGACCCGAAGGATTTATACCGGAAACTATAATTTGAAGAGTACAGGGAAATAAGCGGATTGCCGGAATCAGGTATTCCGCTTTTTTGTTTTTTTGGTACAATACTCGTGGTAAAAGGAAACTAACTATGAATTATGTCATTGTCAATATTCTGGTGATTGTTCTGGAGTGTATCGGTTTGTGGATCAGTGTGCGGGCACGGAAGTGGAAGGTGTTTGTGTACTATACACAGCTGGCGAATATGGTCGCGTTGTTGTCCAGTGTTGTCCTGGTATTTACAGGGATGAATCGTTATGCGGTGATGCTCAGGTATCTCAGCAGTGTGATGTTGCTGATGACATTCCTGATTACCTTGTTTGTCCTGGTGCCGATGGGAGGGGGCTTTAAGAAGCTGATGTTTGATGGTAACGGTATCTACCATCATACTCTATGCCCGATCATCTCCATCGCTTCGTATGTATTCCTGGAAGACCATATCACCGTGCTGGCATTACCCATAGTAGTTACTGCGGTGTACGGGATCGTAATGTTAATTCTGAATATGATGAAGATCTATGATGGTCCTTATCCGTTTTTCCGTGTATATAAACAGAGTGTAACTGCGTCCATTTTGTGGCTGATTGCGCTGCCGGTGATTATTACGGCAGTATCGATGTGTATTGCGTTTATAGCGCGTTGATTCAGAGGTTTTATGGAGAAGAAAAAGGTATTTTACGGGTGGATCATTGTTGCGGCAGCGTGCCTCATCATGGGTACAACAACCGGTATCGTCACCAACTGCAACAGTTTGTTTATCCGCCCGATTGCGGAAGATCTCGGTGTATCCAGGCAGGCGGTCAGTACGATGGTTTCCCTGCAGAACTTCGGCATGATGTTTACGGCATTTCTGGCCGGAAGGATCTTTACGGAAGACAATATTGTCAAAGTAATGAAGATTGCCATCACCGTCATGGTGATCACGTATTTCTGTAACTCCTTTGTCCACCAGATCTGGATCATGTATATCACATATCTGATCAACGGGGTGATGTTATGCCTGGTATCCATGCTGCCGACAACTTTCCTGATCAATAACTGGTTCCGGGATAAAGTGGGGTTTGCCTTGGGACTGGCTTCCATGGGTTCCGGGTTTGGAGGGGCGATCTTCAACATGATTGCCGGACATCTGATGGATTCCATGGGCTGGCGGATGACCTACCGTGTGCTTGCGTTATGCATGGCTGTCATGGCAGTGCCGTGTATCTTTCTGGTCCTGAAACTGAGACCTTCGGATATCGGCCTGACTCCGTATCAGGAGAACGGTTCTTCGGCACAGACAGAAGAAACACCAGTGACCGGATATACATTTGCGGAAGTCAGGAAGATGCCTAAATTCTGGTTCATGTGTTTTCTGACTGTGCTTGTCGGGACGACCATGTTCAGTATGTATTCTTCGATATCTCCGCATCTGCAGGATAAGGGATATTCCCTGGTATTCAGCGCGAATGTACTAAGTGTATGCCTGTTTGCGATGGCAGCAGGAAAAGTAGTAATCGGCAAGATCTTTGACCGTTTCGGTGTCAGGGTAGGATATTGCTGGGCATGTCTGTGCCTGTTACTTGGCATGGTAGGTATGTTGTTCTGCCGGTATATTCCGATGTTGATTTTCCTGGTGCTTGGGGTGGCGTTTGGCGCCATCTTCGGCGCAGTCGTCTATCCTCTGACTATTCCCAAGGTATTCGGGCGCAGGGAATACCGGGCAATCCTGGGACCGTTTTCAGCACTGAATTCTTTCGGCGGTGTGGTAGGACCGTTGTTTGCGGGTAAGATCTTTGACCTGACGGGATCATATGATCCTTGTTTCCGGATCGATATTGTTATCTTGGCTGTGATTATCCTGATCATGTTCAGGATCCTGCCTTCACGTGAACAGGAACTCTGATCATACA
>JAFRMA010000103.1 GCA_017430925.1 Solobacterium sp.
CCGTTTATGTAATCGTTTATAATTACACCTTCTCCGTAATCCATTTCCATGGCAAAGCAGCTAACATCATTTTTGTCGACCAGAACTTTCAGAACATCGAGCTTTAGCTCCTGAAACTCCGCATTCCCGTGAGCTGCTTCACCGAGGCCGATGACATTTGCTTTCTCATTGATCGTCAAATCCTCTACATGACGAGCTAACGCTTCCATCCCGTCAATCTTTTTCTTTGCGTCTTGTTCCGGTTTTTTTATCATATAAATATCCAGAGCGGTTAATCCCAGGACTAGTGAAAGAAACAGCAAAACTACGATTTTAATGATTTTCTTTAACACTTTCATCTAAACAAGTAAGTGACCTTTCGTTCACTAATTATAGTGAACGAGGGTTCACTTGTCAACTGTAATCCACCAGCTTTTCTTTTTCACTAACCATGCAGGAATAGTAAACGGATTTTCCAAAAAGATATTGACGCAGAGCATTTCTGACTGCTCCATTGTGTTATGAAGAAATGCGGTATTCAATTCAACTTCTGCATGATTCGGCATAAAATTGCCCAAACCTGCAGAAGACAGAGAGAAAAAGTTAAAAACAGAAAACCTTCATGATTGTGATAGGAAATCAAAAAGCCCGCTGTTTATGCGGACTTTCGTTAGTTTCATGGTGATGCGTACGGGGTTCGAACCCGTGAATGCTGCCTTGAGAGGGCAGTGTGTTAAGCCACTTCACCAACGCACCAGGTAAGGGATCAGAGATCCCTGTTTGTTATGCTGCCAAAGCTCCCTTTGCTGCTTCTACCAGCTCTTTGAAGCCCTTTTCATCATGGATGGCAATCTCACTCAGCATCTTGCGGTTGACATTGATGCCGGCAAGTTTCAAACCGTGCATGAACTGGGAATAACTCAGATCATGCATACGGGCTGCCGCATTGATACGGGCGATCCATAACTTACGCATTTCACGCTTTGTCTGTTTACGGCCGATATAGGAATACTTCAGGGAGTGCATGACCTGTTCATGCGCTGTCCTGTAGAGCAGATGCTTACTTCCAAAGTAACCCTTAGCCTGCTTTAATACTCTTTTACGACGGTTTCTCGTCGGTGTGGAACCTTTTACTCTCATCTTCCTTCGCCTCCTTCATTAACCCTGCAGCAACTGCTTGTCACGCTTCATATCACTTGCGGAGACAGTCGTAGGCTTGGATAAATGCTTCTTCTGCTTATGTGTTTTGTTAGCAGCAAAGTGAGAAATGTAGTTATGACTTCTCTTCAATTTGCCGGAACCTGTTTCTTTAACACGCTTGGCAAATGTCTTCTTTGTCTTCATTTTGATCTTTTTCGGCTTTTTTGCTTTTGCTTTCATATTCTTTCCTCCTGCAGTAGATTACTTTTTCTTTGGAGACAGGACAACCGACATGGTGTTGCCTTCCATGTTGGGGGCTTTTTCTACAACGGCACAATCTGCCATCTGCTCAATAAACTTGTTCATGATTTGTTCACCGACTTCCTTACGGGTGATCATACGTCCGCGGAAACGCATATCGATTTTGACTTTCTGACCATCTTCAGTCCACTTGCGTGCCTGTTTCAGCTTGGTATCAAAGTCATGCTGGTCAATGACCGGAGATAAACGCAGAGGTTTGATCTCAGTCGTATGCTGTTTCTTTTTCGCTTCTCTGGCTTTCTTCTGCTCATTGAAGTGATACTTGCCGTAATCCATGATCTTGCATACCGGAGGCTGCGCATTTGGTGCAACACAGTAAAGATCCAGATTCATCTCATAGGCTTTTTCAATCGCTTCACGGCGCATCATAACGCCTAGTTGTTCACCGGCAGGTCCGATCACGAGTACTTCATGGAAATGAATGTTTTCGTTGACTAATTCTTCAGGAACATTTCGTTTTGGTTTATTGTAATGCAAGTATAACCTCCTTATCAGAAAAGCAGGTACGGAAACCGCACCTGCCTGAAAATACGCAATCGTATCGGCATTGACCCAAATCCTTCGGATATCAGGTGAGAAGCGGTCCTTCTGCTTTCCGTAACTACTCGATAATTAAACTATAAACAGTATCTCTTGTCAACACTAAATTTCAAAACCTTCAACGTTGACCTTGACATCATTCACCTTGTATCCGGTCATGAACAGAATATTCTCATAGATCTTATTCTGGACCAGTTCACAAGTTGTATTGACATTGGCACCGTACCTGACTTTAATGTCCGCTGTCACTTCCAGTTTGTTCTTGACGATCTTTACCTGGATCGGCTTATTAAACTTACCAATACTGGTACAGGCATTTTCAATATCAGAAACAGAGATCTCCGCTATAGACTGGAATACAGATTTGTTGATGGCAATGATCCCGTTGTCATTGTTTTTTTCTTCATGCAAAATAATATAATCTTGTGCCATAATCTTTACCTCCCCGTTATTATATCATGCTCTTCAGCTTAACAGACGCTGAATTATCTGCCTGAGATCTTTCTGTAGTGACGGCAGCGCATTCAGCAGTTCTTCAGCAGTTGTATACCGCAGTTCCGCATCATCGATAAAGTGTGAGAATCGTACCATCATGTTGTATACCGTTTCCTCTTCCACCATCTTGATACTCCTGCTGGAAGTCAGCGTGTTCGCCAATGTTTCCGCAAAAGCATCACGGATTTGTGCGCCGGTATCTTCAAACTGCAGGAAACGCCGGTTATAGACTGCCGGCTGGACCAGGAGATTGCGGTACGTGACAGCAAATTGTCTGATCACCTCCACAGGATCATCCGGCTGTAATGTGAATAGTACAATAAAGAAGACATGCCACTCAAAATCTTCGTTCATGATCGAATGCCAGAATTTCATCAGTTTGTTACAGAAAGGATCCGAGGGTATTTCTACGGGCTCAAGAATGATCGGCTGCCGGAAGTCGATCTCCGCGGAACTTAACATATTCAAATGTTCCAGGTAATCCAGCATCTTGATCCGGCTGTCTGTATCGTTGATGAATTCATGGATATAGATATATTGGGATAACAGGGCTGCGGATTTCTTGAAGTCCAGCGCAAATCCCATACTATCCTTCATCTTCTTGTTGATGAATTCAGAAATGGAAGATGCCGTAAGATTCTTGAACGCGCGCTCGTCAAACCCGATCTGTATATTCTGCGACTGGTAGGATATTTCATCATAGATCAGTTCCAGCTGGTGATCAACGATATCCAGGTTATCTCTTACCGACCCGAGCATATTCTTCAAAAACTGGTCATAGGAGATAAAATCCGGATTCTTATAGACTACTTCGTGTTCTATCTCACTCCAGAATTTATGTACCAGGGATTTGATCTGCAGTTCAAAGTTGATCCGCTGTCCGTTAAAATAATACGCTCCGTCAATCCGGAAGATCGTGAATCCGTTACGTTGTAACTGAGGCTGGATCATATCCAGATTCAGATAAATATTGGGATTGTTGATATACGGGCTGAAACTGCGGACATTGCGGTCAAAATAATTGAACAGCGCATGATAGATATCCGATTCATTGCGGATGAACTGGCATTCCACGGTAATACCCACAAGATCATGCATATTATCCAGGGTTTCCTGACCATTGGAACAGAACTGGTAGAACTTATTGCGGAGGATCTTCTCTTCAAAGCTTTCCGCAGACTTGATCCGGGAATATACAGATACGACCGGGATCTTTGAGTCAGCGATGATATCTTCTATGGCATTACGAAGAACAACCTCCGCATACTCAAATGTTGCGTAACGTTTGTGATACTCGTTCATTGAATCATTGATAAATTCAAATAACTGAAGCATTGTAGTTACCTCTGTTTCTTTCGAAGCTGTTTGGGAAATTTATTCTTGATCACTGTACCGTCACTGCGGCCCAGTGCTGCCCCATATCCGTGCCAGGTGAGTATATGCCAGCCTTTGGCACAGGGCACAGACAGCGGTTCACCGTGCATGTAGCGGAGATACTGGTCATCACTTAGTTCTACGGATGATACGGGTTTTTCTGCCCGCAGGGCAATACTGTGATCTGGTTCAAAACGGTTATTCCGCATTTCACCGATGCGCACAAATTCACGGATGACACGCAGACCGGAGAGATCCGGGAACGGCACATGACTGCCGTAAATCGTGTTATTCCGGATAAGATAATACGGATATTTGAGGTTCAGCGTATCCGTTTCAGGCATCTGTTTTACAGGCAGGCGGTCGTTTTTCAGCATTGGAATCGTGGTTTCTCCGGCACTTCCGGTACGGTGCAGGCGGCAGAAACATTGTCCTTCTCCCTGCTGCATCGGGAAGATCCTGTAGAATCCTTTGCCGGTTAACTTCAGACAGGAATCACTTTGTTCCAAGGATGGTTCCGGACAGAGTTCCATATCCGGATGTTGTTTCAGGAAGCCGCGGATCACCCCTTCATTCTCCGTGGTATTAAACGTGCATGTGCTGTAGACAAGATATCCTCCGGGTTTCAGACATAGATATGCCTGTTCAAGGATCTCGCTTTGTCTCAGGGCACATTCCTGTACATACTCCGGAGTCCATTGTTCAGACGCATAAGGTTCCTTCCGGAACATTCCTTCTCCCGAACATGGCGCATCCACCAGGATCTTGTCAAAATACTGCGGGAAGCATCGTGTAACCGCAGCTGGTGACGCATTGATCACAATACAGTTCTCCGCACCGTGACGAATCGTATTTTCAAGCAGTACAGAGGCTCTTTTCGCGTTGATTTCGTTGGCAATGAGAATTCCCCTGTTCTGCATTTTCTCAAGGATCTGCGTGGTTTTTGAGCCTGGTGCGGCACACAGGTCAAGGACTCTCTCCCCCGGCTGTACACCCAGCAGTTCTGCCGGAGCCATGGCTGACGGTTCCTGGGAATAGATCAGACCGGTATCATACACAAGCTGGTTCCCGATCGGGATATCCTCTTCGTAGAAGAATCCGTTCTCACAGAATGGGACCGGTTTCTGCTGAAACCCGCTCAGTTCAAAGAAATGATCCGGATCGATCTTCAATGTATTTACACGAAAAGCCCTGTACGGTGTCCTTTCCAGTAATTCCAGATACTCTGTATACCGGTCACCCAGCAGTTCACGGATTTGTGTGTGATATTCTTCCTTGATCATGATTTAAGCATTCGTCTGATCGCATAACGATCCTGTTCCAGCTGCAGTTTCAGATTCCCTACTGAATTAAACTTCCTCTCTTCCCGGACAAAAGCCTTGAACTGGAGACGCATTCTCTTGTCATAAAGATCTCCGTTAAAATCAAGAAGATGTACTTCCAGAGATAATTCCGGAGAATAATTGAACGTCGGATTATGACCAAGATTGATCATCGCCCGGTAACGTTTATCCTGAATCAGCGCATAGCCGGCATAAACACCCGGATGAGGATATACATACTCTGCGGGGATATGAAGATTGGCGGTAGGAAAACCTATCTCATGTCCTTTCCCGTGTCCTTTCTTCACAATACCGTCTACTTCATAGGGATAACCAAGAAGTCTTTCCGCTTCCTCTACATCTCCCGCTTCAATCCGTTTCACGATCCGTGTACTGGAGATCTTCTCTCCGTGATCAACGATCGAATCAATGACTCTGACTTCATAACCGCAATGCGCACGCAATGTATCCGCATTCCCTTCACCACGATACCCGTAATGGAAATCAAAGCCGCAGACTAATCCACACAAGTCAAAAGATCCTAAAACCTTATCTTCAAATTCTTCAGGTGAGAGACGTGACATTTCATATGAAAACTTCAGGATAAATATATTTTCTATTCCGGCATTGACTGCCAGATTGATTTTCTGTCTCAGCGTACTGATATGATGTACCTCACTGCCGGGACGGGTAATGGACACAGGATCAGGATCAAACGTGATCATCGCGCTTCCGCAGTGATGTTCCTCTGCCATAGCAATCGTCTGCCGTATGAGTTCCTGATGACCTTTGTGGACACCGTCAAAATAACCGATACAGGCAGCGATCCTGGTCGGTGTTTTCTGCAGGTTCTTTAACTCCATATAACGTATACGCATTACCAAAGGCCCCTCAGACAGTGATATTCCCCGCCTGTCCTATATTCATAGGCAGCCAGAATCTCACCTTCATATGTTAATAATACTATATCCTCATCGGTTTCCAAAGATACAGGTTTGCCATGATATACCGGTGCCGGATCGGTGATTTCTATCAGCGGAAATCTCGGATCAATGATCTCTTCCGGTGATATTTCGGGGTAGTCTCCCCTTTCCAGTTGTTCAAGATCCGCGGCCTGGGAAAGCGTCAGATGTTCTATCCCTGTACGCACAAGCGAGGTCATTACCGCGCATTCAGAGAGTTTTGCGGCGTAGTCTTCAATCAGTGTACGGATATATGTACCGGAGGAAACCACAGCGTCCATCGCATAAAGATTATTCCCGATCGGATAAACATCAAGGGAAGATACCCGGATCTTTCTGGGTTTTCTTTCAACTTCTCTGCCTTTTCTGGCTAATTCATACAGTTTCTTACCCTGTACTTTCACCGCGGAATACATCGGCGGAATCTGTTCGGATTCTCCCAGGAAAGACGCCGAAATCTTCTTCAGTTCCACTTCCGTATGAATCCCAGGAGACTTCCGTTCCAGAATATTCCCCCAGATATCGCCTGTATCACTTCGTATGCCAAAAGAAAACTGCGCCAGATAGTGTTTATGATCGCAGATACAATACGGAAGCAGTTTCGTGTATTTTCCCAGAAGAACGATCATCAGGCCCGACGCATTCGGATCCAGAGTACCGGTATGACCGGCCTTTTTTTCTCCGAGGATACGGCGGCACCGGCTGACTGCCGCAAACGATGTCATTCCTGCAGGTTTATGAATCAAGAGTATTTTATTCATGGTTACATCAATTATACTGTATCCTGATTTTCTTTCAAACCGAAAGAAATGACTTGACATAAACAAGAATATGTTTAAGAATAGTGAAAACCGGTAGAGGTAGCGGTGCAGATGAGTACCTTGGGGAGTCGGCAGACGAAGAACCACGGGAAAGGCAACCACCGCCGAACGAAGCAGATCGGCAGTTCTGATTCGTGGGGATATGGAAAACATCCATATCACTCCTTCCTAAGGAAGAGGCGCTATTGTATATGGGTTTCTCAGAATAACCGTATGTGATAGCATACGGTTTATTTTATGTAAAGGAGATTACAAATGAGAAACACATTATTCGCTGCAGCTATTACCGCATTATTACTTACAGGTTGTTCATCAGGTGCGCCGGCATCTTCAGCTCCGGCTTCTGCTGAATCCGAAAGCACGGTTCTGCGTGTTGGCATGGAGTGCAACTATGCGCCGTTCAACTGGACAACAACATCCACAAATGAATTCACACAGCCGATTACCAGCGTAGACTACGCGGACGGCTACGATGTTGTGATAGCGACAAGAATTGCCGAAGAACTCGGCAGAGAAGTACAGATTGTAAAGACAGACTGGGATAACCTGATTCCTGCCCTGCAGCACGGCACCCTGGATCTTGTCATTGCCGGCATGACCGACACACCGGACAGACGTGAATCCGTAGACTTTACGGATCCTTACTACAGCAGTGAAGAAGTCATTATCGTACGTAAAGACAGTGAACTGGTCAACATCTCAGATATTCAGGATCTCTCCGGTTATACCGTGCGTGGTCAGATGAATACGATCTACGATGAGATCATCGACCAGATCAACGGTGTCGTACACGCGGAACCGAAAGAAGATTATCCTTCCATGGTCTTCTCTCTGCAGCAGGGAGAAGTAGACGCAATTACCGCGGAATTACCGGTTGCCATCGGTGTCGTTAACGCGAACAGTGATCTGACATATGTGACATTTGCGGACGGTCATGGTTTTGACGCAGACACAACCGTATCTGTCGCTTTGGCAAAAGGCAATGAAGATCTCGTTACGGAAATCAACGCGATCCTTGCGGGAATCAGCTATGACGAACGTCAGAGTATCATGGGCGCAGCTGTAGACAGACAACCTTCTTCTGAGGAATAATTCATGGGTTTCTTCGGTTACCTCAACAAAATTATTACAAAGTACGGTGTCAGTATTCTTTTAGGCATCCGCACAACGTTATATATATCCCTGGTCGGTACGCTGGTTGGTTTACTGATCGGGATGATCGTCGGCGGCTTCCGGGCAGTAAAGCTTGACTATACTGCCCCTTCCCCCCTGAAAACAGGAAAAAAGATCATCGATAAGATCCTGACAGTTTATATCGATATCTTCCGCGGTACACCGATGATGGTTCAGGCCATGTTCCTGTATTACGCTTTTCTGGATCTGATCGGCTGGTCACAGCTTACCGCCGCAGTCGTCGTCATATCCATCAACACAGGCGCGTACATGGCTGAAATCATCCGTTCCGGCATACAGGCAATCGATGCCGGCCAGACCGAAGCCGCAAGATCTCTGGGAATGTCCAATGCCCAGACCATGTGGTATGTGATCCTCCCTCAAGCAATCCGGAATGCTTTCCCTGCCATTGGTAATGAACTGATCGTCAACATCAAGGATTCTTCGGTATTAATGATCCTGTCCATTAATGAACTGATGTTCCAGACCAAATCCATTGCCGGTTCTACTTACCGTTTTATTGAGACTTACTTTCTGGCTGCCATGATTTATTTCATACTGACGAAGATTGCAGCCATGATCATGAATCATATTGAACTGAGAATCAATCACCAGCTTACCTCCATCCCGCAGTCGGATACCTCAGTGAATATCTACACCACCAAAACAAAGGAGGAAGACTGATGAATGAACCTGTAGTACAGATCAAGAATATCCATAAACGTTTTCATCAGAATGAAGTACTGAAAGGCGTTGACTTTTCAGTGAATGAAGGTGAAGTGGTTTGTCTGATCGGTAAATCCGGTTCCGGTAAATCCACCCTCCTGCGCTGTATCAATCTTCTGGAAATTCCGGATGCCGGAGAGATCCGTGTATTTGGGGAGAATATTCTGGACGTCAAGGATGTGAACCGCTATCGTTCACAGGTCGGCATGTGTTTCCAGCAGTTTAATCTCTTTGATAATCTGAATGTACTGGAAAACTGCATGCTTGCCCAGCAGAAAGTATTAAAGAAATCCCGTGAAGAAGCCGAAAAAACGGCTCTTCATTACCTGAACAAGGTAGGCATGCAGGACTTTGTCAACCGTTCTGTAAGGACTCTTTCCGGCGGTCAGAAACAGCGTACAGCCATAGCCAGAGCACTATGCATGGAACCGAAACTGATGTTGTTTGATGAACCGACAAGTGCCCTTGATCCGGAAATGGTCGGAGAAGTCCTGACAACCATGAAGCAACTCGCAGATGACGGCCAGACCATGATCGTTGTGACACACGAGATGGGATTTGCGGCAGAAGTCAGCGATCGGATCGTGTTCATGGATGAAGGCCAGATCGTGGAGGATGATACACCGGAGAATGTCTTCCGCAATCCCCGCAGTGAACGCACAAAAGCATTCCTTAAACGAACAAACTTTGGTACAGTATAAACATGTTCAAACGTGTTTATATCGAAATCACAAATCAGTGTAATCTGAAGTGTGCATTCTGTGATGCTCATCACCGTGCACCTTCTTTCATGTCTCCGGAAAGGTTTGCGTTAATTCTTCCTCAGGTACGGGAATACACGGAATATATCTACCTCCACGTACAGGGAGAACCTTTATTACATCCGGATTTTGAAGAAATCATGAACTTATGTGATGTTCAGCACATGCAGGTTCAGCTGGTAACCAACGGTACTTTTATCAACCGTTATCCCGAACTGTATAAACATCCTTCACTGCGCCGGGTCTCCTTTTCGCTGCAGAGTCTGCCCTACCAGACGCAAAAGAACCATGACCGGTATATCCGTGACATCATGGACTTTGCGTTAAATGCTAAAGAAAATGTGTATATCGATCTGCGGGTCTGGGCAAACGCGGAAAATAATCCTGAGATTGCCGGATACATTCAGACTCTGAAAGATACTTATGATCCTCAACCGACAAAGAGAAAAGACAGTATCTGTTTTATGCCCAACATCTACCTTTCCTCTGCGGATACCTTCCTCTGGCCTTCCCTGGATAAAGATTACAATTCAGATACCGGCAGATGTCTGGGAGGCACACAACAAATCGCCATACTCGCTGAAGGAACGGTTGTCCCCTGTTGTCTGGATGCGGAGGGAATCATCTCTTTCGGGAATATCTTCGAACAATCTCTTCCGGAGATCCTGTCCGGAAAGCGATATACAGACTTTATCTCTGCGATGCAGGAACACCGGTTATCTGAAGAATTATGCCGTCACTGTACCTATCATCTGCGTTTTTCAAAACAGTAATTGAAGACTATTGAGCTTAAAGCACTTAATGACAGGGCATCTCCCCTGTGTTTTAATGAGTAACAGTCACATACATCTTC
>JAFRMA010000104.1 GCA_017430925.1 Solobacterium sp.
ACCACCAGACGCTATATGTATATTTCTTCTTACGAGAATGCATATCTGTCTAAAGCAGCGAGGTTGTTCCGCAACTACATCATCAAGTATTTCTCATCATTGGAAAAAGAAGCCGGGTTAAAGTAAATATTCTCCGACTTCCGTATATATCATCTCGTGTTTTCCCCTGTCTGACCGCATTAAGGATACCTTGACTGCGGTCATTTCTGTTTCCGGTATTTCGATCTCCGGATAATCCTCCCGGTTCCTGGTATATGCCTTCCGTACCAGGGTCATATGCGCTTCAAACTTCTTACGGTCATAGGGTATTCCGGCATCAGCCAGGGCATGGCGAAGACGACGTACATACTCGGTTAATTCCGGGCATGGTTCTATCCCGCACCAGTACAGATCCTGGTATTTTACCAACCTGTCTGTACGCAGGATAAAGGGTTCTGCAGGTATGGTTTCCATAACCTCCAATACTTTCTCCGGATCTGGATATTCCCCGATAAATGCCAGGGTAAAGTGCAGATTCTCCTCCGGTGTATAATGCCCGTGTATGCCCTTCTTACGCATTTCTTCCTGCAGTTCCCGGATGGCTTCCCGGAAGGATTCGTCAGGCAGGAGTGCGATAAATAATCTCATATTTACAGTTCCGCGATCTGTTTCGTTTCCTGATCGTTCAGTTCAAAGTCAAAGATATCCAGATTTTGTACCTGGTGTCCATAAGAGTGTGACTTGGGTATCGTGATCACACCGTTCTGGTAATGATAACGCAGGATCACCTGTGCCCAGGTCTTGCCGTATTTTGTGCCGATCGCAGTCAGCGGTTCACGGTATTCCGGGCCAAAGCGCAGCGGTCCCCAGGCCATCGGCAGGATACCATGGACCTTGGCATAACGGATTACTTCGGTATTCCACTCTTCCGGGTTACATTTCACCTGCAGTACCATTGGCGGTATCACACAATGATCCAGCAGATACGACAGCTGTTCACGATTGAAATTACAGATACCGACGGAACGCACATATCCCTTCGTATAAGCTTCTTCAAAGCCTTTCCAGAGTTCCGCGGTTTCCTCCATGTCTTCTCTGGGAAAGTGCAGAAGATACAGGTCAATGTAGTCTGAATGTAACTTCTGAAGACTCCTCTGTAAGGCTTCCTGTACATCTTCTCTATTCATCGGACGCTCTTCGCGTTTACTCATCTTTGTGCAGAGAAAGAATTCTTTCCGGTCTATACCGCTTTCCGCAATCCCCTTGCCTATCGCTTCCTCGTTGCGGTATCCTTCCGCGGTATCAAAGAAGCGGTAACCGGCTTTGACCGCAGAACGTACTTCTTTCGTATCACCGGTATATTCCTTATTCACCTTGGCAAAGCTGTTTGTGCCGGAACCTGTAACAGGAATCGTAATCTTGTTGGACAATGTGAAGTACTGCATATTCTTACTCCTTTGTAATACTAAATACTCTCCGGATCACTGGGTATCCTTCAATAAACCAGGTTATGTGAGCGATCGACTATGCCTGTGCTTTTTCAAGCTCTTCCTGTTCCTGCAGAGCTTTTTTCTCACAGGCGGTCATCGGAGATGTTTCACTCTTGTGATGGTTTTCCACGCAGGCATCACAATCACGATATCTCGGGCATCCGACGACTCCGCCGCGGGGACATGGACATAAATCCGGGTTGTAAAGATAGTCTGGTTTGATTTTGATCGTTGTCATTGTTGTGTTCTCCTTATGTAATTGATGTGTTTTTCTGTTTCCTCATGTCCTGAATAAACACAATTTATCCCTCTACCTGCTCCGGGTCTGCCCAGACAGAATAATCATAACTTTCCAGATACTTCAGGGTATTTGACAGTGTATCGTAATGTACCCCGTAAATATACTGCGGAAGTCCTTCTTCCTTCGGATCCATGGAGTACATCTGGTACATATTTCCTTCATACAGCATTTCATCCATGGAACTGCAGGTATACTGTCCTGTCTGTAACTGTTCCGATGCCTGCGGGGCGAAATTCACCATGACATCATGCAGATACTGGGCCAGAAGCGGCACTTCCGCACTGGTCAGCTGATCATACGGTGTGTTATCTACCGTACCCATTTTATAGTCTGTACGCAGGTGTCCGTCCGCATTGACTCCGGTATAGAGGAACGCCGTGTCTCCGTAGTTGGTATTATAGGAGAATATTCCCCGGGGAGTCATTCCGTCTGCACTTTCAATATAGATTACAGGAAGACTATCTTCTTCCAGATACCAGATATCTTTCGGCAGTGCGGTCTGTGAGTCGAACGACGCAATCGTCAGGTTTGTCTCGCGGCTTGGAATCACCAGGTATACCAGATCACCATAGACGGAATCTTCACCCTGAATCCTATGCGCATCATCGATTTCACTGATCAGTTTATAACCCCATTCATTCTCAGCTCTGGCAAGAACATCATCTACCGTACGGGAAGGACCTGTACAGCCGAGAAGAACGATTTCTATATCTTCATAGCCTTCCATCTGGTCAACATATTCTTTGGATAACGGCAGGTCATCCAGAGTTTTCTTCGGTGCCTGGCTGGGTACCGGTGCCGGTGTGGCTGTCGGTTCAACTGTCGGTGTTTCTGCCGGGGCGGCGGAAGGTGAAGGTGTCACATTCTTTCCTGTACATCCCACAAGGCATGCGGCCATGCCTAAGATCAACCATGTTTTCTTCATTCTCTTCCCTCCTGAATCTACATATATCATAGCAGAAAAACAGACAGCCATAGGTGAATATGACTGTCTGTTTATTAATGAACCGGGGATAGTTCCAGAAATTCTTACGCGAATCCGATAACGGTAAGGACGTACAGTGAGACCCAGCAAACAACTGCCAGGAAGCAGATCTTCGGGAATACCCACTTGAACCACTTGTTATACGGGATATTGGCAAGACCGAGAGCCGCAACTGTCGTACCCAGTACAGGCGAGATGATATTTGTCAGCTTATCACCATAACCAAGTGCCTGGACACCAACCTGCAGTGTCAGACCCAGATTCTCGCACATCGGCTTGATAATCGGGCAGAGGATCGCTGCTTTTGCGCCTGCAGACGGAACGATCATGTTGATGAGTGTACATACTGCGGAGATACCGACAGCTGCGAGACCCTTACCAAGAGCTCTCAGAGGAATACAGCAGACATTGACGATTGTCGCAATGATATTACTCTGGCTCATGACCAGGGACAGGGCTGTGGAAACACCGATGATGTAGCCAACGAATGCCATGGCAGCAACACCACCCGCAAATTCCTTACCGATTCTGTCCATGCTGTAACCATGGATGAAACCGATAACGATGGCAAGAATGATAGCCTCAGCAACGATTGCGCCGTTCCCGAGTTTCAGGACAGAAACAAGGATCAGAGCAACGATCGGCTGTAAGAGGAACAGGATATCTGTAATGAGTTCCGGTGTAGTGATATGATCTCTTCCGACCTTTTCTTCACCATTATCCGCTTCTGTTGCCGGCAGCCAGTCTTCGACAGGAAGAACAGACTTGTTCGGATCAGCAGCGACTTTCTTACAGTAATTGAGAACCGGGAACAGAGAGATAACGGAGATGATCACGAAGCAGACAACTCTCGGGAAGAATCCGGAATATACCGGAACACCCATCATCAGCTGCGGGTTCATCGCATACTGCGGGGAAGAAAGACCACCGATATGATAAGCGAACAGGACGAGCGCAAGACCGCAGACAGGGTCAAGTTTCATCTTTCTCGCAAACATAAGTCCAATCGGTACCATCGCGATGATCTGGTCACCACCGGCGAAACATCCGATAAAGCAATACAGCAGGAATACGGCAGGAACCAGAACAGATGTTCCCTTACCCTGGAGCTTGTAGATCAGATAGTCAATTGTGTTGTCAATGGACTTTGTGGAAAGTACGAGGAACGTATAACCACCAACAGTTAACAACAGACCAATGATCTGACCGGAGTTCTGAATACCGGTTAAGATCAATGTCAAAGCTTTTAACGGATTGACCGGAGAACGTTCAGCGATGTAGGAGAATGTTCCGTCTTCAGCGAATTGTCCCGGAGGAACAATGTAGGACAGAATGCTCACAAAGAGCAAAATGAACAGGATGAGGAAGAATAAATGAGGAAGCTTAAACCCCTTTTTCTTCTGTGACATACTAGATTAGTCCCCTTTCTTTATAACTAAATACTAAATTCATCAATATGTCTGATTACATCACACCACATCTTTGCCCTTGTATACATGGAATCAACGATTGCATATTCTCTGTCCGTATGATTCCATTCCCCAAGTACACCACAGGAACAAAGCGTCACGGCGCCGTGATATTGCAGGTTCGGTGCGTCAGAACCACCGCCAAGGAAAGCATGGCCAACTTCACCATAACCATCCGCAGCAGAGATCTTATTAACAAATTCGCACAGAGCGAGATTTCTTTCGTTTTCTTCAAAGACATTTCCTTTGAAAATCGGACCGACTTCTGTAGTTGTTCCTTCAACATAAGTCTTGGCAAAGATCTCATCGACTGCCGCCAAAGTCTTTTCCATTTCTTCTTTAGATTTGAAACGTACGGACCAGGTAACCTCACAACGATCCGGAACCTGATTAGTCATCACACCACCGTTTACAATAGCTACGTTCACGTGTGTCCCGGTTTCCATGTTGGTCAGAGCATCCAGGGCAATCATCTTATGCGCTGCTTCAACGACCGCGTTTCTGCCATGTTCAAAAGCATTGCCGGAATGAGCAGATACGCCATGAGTGATGAAAGAACCGCCGGCTGCCCCCTTACGTCCTGTACATACGGCATTGTTCGGCAAACCTGTCTCCATATTGAAGGCAACCTTACATCCCTTAGCAGCTTCCTTGATGACTTCAGCAGTATACAGATGATTCTTACCGGCTTCTTCATCACCGCAGAAACAGATCTTGATCGGTCTGTCCTTATAGCCGATGGATTCCAGTGCTTTGATCACATAAGCCGCAATAACAATACCACCCTTCATATCCAGACATCCCGGACCATGCGCGTGACCTTCTTCATCAATCACAAACGGATGAGTTTCCAGGAATCCTTTCTTGAAGACTGTGTCATAATGTCCGGCAAGCATTACCGGCTGACCGGGTCTGTCTTCACCGATCACACCGCAGACGACCAGCGGTGTGTTTTCATGAGGTTCGATCAGTTCACATTTAACTCCGGCTTCTTCAAACAATGCCTTGACATGGTTCGCAACATTATAGGTGTCTTCGACATCCGCGCAGAACGCTTCCTGATTGACGAGATTACGCCATTTTTCGATGATTTCGTCATGTTTGGAATCGATGTAGGCCTCAATCTGTTTTTGCAACTCTTCCATTATTCTTTTCTCTCCATTCTATGCCAGACAAGCGCAAAATATTATTATGCACAATTTTATTATTGTTATAATAAAATGTGTCTCAAACATTGTCTAATGCATATAAAGCTATAAATATATGCATAAAAAGTTATAGATAATTTTTTATCAGTATTGTCATCACCTTTACTTATTCATGATCCGATTTTCATCTATACCCTGGATTAGTATATTTGAACCATCCTGCGCTTATTCCGCTTGACAACCGTAAAGCTGAATCATTAAAGTGAGAATGGAATAAAGGAGGATATTCATGAAATACGATTTTACTTCTATCATTGACCGTCATGGCAAAGATGCGATTGCGATCGACGGCTTAGGCGCTATGCCCGGATTTACACCGGATGCGCCGCAGGAAGGTTTTGACGCGATCCCGATGTGGGTGGCAGACATGAACTTCCCTACCGTACCCACCATTCAGGACGCGATCATTGAGCGTGCAAAACACCCGTGCTTCGGTTATTTCCAGCCGACCGATGAATACTTCAACAGTATCATTAAATGGCATGAAACACGTAACGGTGTCACAGGTCTGACCAAGGAATGCATCGGTTATGAAAACGGTGTTCTCGGCGGTGTAATCTCCGCGTTAAACGTATTCTGTTCCAGAGGGGATAATGTCCTGGTACACTCCCCGACCTATATCGGCTTCACGATGTCTCTGACCAATAACGGTTACAATCTCGTTCATTCACCGCTGGTAAAGGATGAAAACAATGTCTGGCGTATGGATTACGAAGATATGGAAAAGAAGATCGTCCAGAACAAGATCCATGCGGCAATCATGTGTTCTCCGCACAACCCGTGCGGAAGAGTATGGGAACGCTGGGAACTTGAAAAAGCCATGGAACTGTACAAGAAGTACGATGTTATGGTAGTATCTGATGAAATCTGGTCCGATATCACATTGTTCGGCAATCAGCATATTCCTACACAATCTGTTTCCGAAGACGCAAAGATGCGTACGGTAGCTGTCTACGCTCCGTCCAAGACATTCAATCTTGCGGGTCTTGTCGGTTCCTACCATATCATCTATAATCCGACGATCCGTGACAGAGTAGCCAAGGAATCTTCCCTGCCGCACTACAATGACATGAACGTATTGTCCATGCACGCCCTGATCGGCGCATACAAGCCGGAAGGATATGAATGGGTAGACGAACTCAAGGAAGTACTAAGTGAAAATGTACGTTATGCGGCTGACTACATTGAAGAACACTTCAAGGGTGTTACTCTCTCCCGTCCTCAGGGCACGTACATGTTGTTTATCGACTGCACGGAATGGTGCAAAGCCCACAACAAAACTATTGACGATGTTGAAAAAGCTGCCTGGAATGTCGGTGTAGCTATCCAGGATGGTAAGATGTTCCACGGACCTTGTCATATCCGTATGAACCTGGCGCTTCCGAAGAGCAGAGTGGAAGAAGCCATGGACAGATTAAGCAAGTACGTATTTGTGGACTAAACGATCTGCGAATAAGAAAAAGCTGTTACAGATATACTTGTAACAGCTTTTATTAATCTCTCTTAGTTCTGTTCAAATTCATGGATATGTATTACTGCATTTGCCAGAAGTTCCGCTCGTTCAAATACACTTTCTTTTACCGCGTATTCATTTTCTGTATGATTGTATTCTCCTCTTACCCCCATGGAACATAATGCAGGAACACCAATCATGGCAATATGCGAAGCATCAGATCCTCCGCCAAGCTCTACAGCATTCATTTTCCCCTGGCCAAGACTTTCCGATACATCGGAGATAAGCTGCGCAAGTCTCCGGTTTTCCTTGCTTGATTCAAACGGAGGCATATACTCCTGACAGATATACTCTGTTGTGCACCCGTCAATGAAGTTCATTTCCGCGATTTCTTTCATTGAGTCAAAGATGCGCTGCCGTTCGGATACCTGCTTGATTCGTGAATCTATAGTCATCTTACAGATAGGAGGAATACTGTTGAACACAGTACCTCCCTCAATCAGGGTAACTGCCACGGTAGTTCCTTTATTCAGATCGGTCAAAGCTTCCAGAAGTGGTATCTTCTTTGCAGCTTCGGCAATTGCACTTCTTCCCTGGAGGAATGCATTCCCTGAGTGTGCCGCAATCCCGTGCACCGTCATTGTCGTTTTAATATCACCTTTGCGTCCGATACAGACAGCGTTAGACAACAATCCGGTTTCCATATTAAACGCGCATAACATTCCTGCCGCTTCTTTCGCAATCACTTCTGCGGCATTCCCGCCGTCATGTCCTGTTTCTTCATCACCGACAAACAATATCTTGATTGGTCTTTCCTGCCAGCCGATTTCGTTCAGCATCTTGCAGACATGATACGCGATTGTAATGCCGCCTTTCATATCCAATGAGCCAAGACCCCTTACGTGACCTTCCTCATCAAAACGGAAAGGGTGTTCTCCAGGCAGAGGTACTGTATCGTAATGACCGGTGAACATGACCGGTTTACCCGGCCTGTCTTCTCCCAGAATCCCGGAGATCACATCTCCGTTCGCCGGTCCTGTCTTGATCCTGGTAACCTTAAATCCCAGATTTTTAAACAACTCTGCCAATTTTCCGCAGCATACATCCAGGTCTTCTTTCCGGTTCACTTTACTGGGAGAATCTACCAGGGTCTTCCAGGTGTCGATGATTTCTTCCTGATGATTCTGTATATAGTTTTTTATTTGTCCGCGATAATCCATACGTACTCCTCCATGCGCAGCTGCGGTGTTGCACCGATCACTCTAATATATTTTATCAAATATCGATATCCATGACCGGGAAGATCTGATATTCCGGATAAACTTCCTGTACTTCTTTGACGATATCCGCAAAAATCAGTTCCCTATCTTCTCTTGCATAATCAATGATCACGTCAAAGTGGATGGTTTTCTTCTCTTGTGACACATAGAAACCATGGATCTGCAGTACTCCGTCATGGCTTGTCGCAATCTGTGATATTCTCTGACGTATCTCTTTTGATTCTTCATCCCTGGTATTCATGGAGTAAATACTCAGGCCGGTAAGCAGTATACCGTGTTCACGATACACATCTTCCGTGATTCTTCGTGTCATCGTATCGATTTCTTCCGCATTCATCGTATCCGGCACTTCCACGTGTACAGAACCGATCAGCCGTTCCGGTCCGTAACTGTGCAGAATCAGGTCATATGCGCCGTGGACAGCAGGATCTTTTCGTATTGTCTGTTTAATTTCCTTAGCAAGTTCGGGATCTGTCCTTTTCCCGAGGATATCATCCAGAGTATCACCCATCATTTCTATTCCGGCTTTGATGATCATCCCCGCAATGATCACACCTGCGTACGCTTCCAGAGACAGGGAAGTAAAGCGTGCAAGCAGAGCGCACAGGAACACACCAGCAGACATGACCGCGTCAAAACGGGCATCACTTCCCGACGCTACCAGAGAACCGGAATTCACTTCCTGCCCTTTATTCCTGACATAGGTTCCCAACACAAGCTTGACGATTACTGCCGTGAGGATGATAAACAACGATACGTTGGAGTATTCCGGAATCTCCGGGGACAAGATCTTCTTGATACTTTCTGCCAGGGAGGTAATTCCCGCGTAAAGAACCAGTCCGGCAATCACCAGGGCGCTCATATACTCGATCCGGCCGTATCCCAGAGGATGTTTCTTATCCGGTTTCTTTTTCGCCAGTTTTGTGCCGACGATCGTGATGACTGAAGATAATGCGTCACTGAGGTTGTTTACGGCATCCAGAATTACAGCGATGGAGTTGGATAACAGTCCGATCGCCGCCTTGAATCCCGCCAGCAATATATTTGTAATAATACTGATCACACTAGTGCGTATGATCACCTTTTCTCTACCTTCTGTAATTTGACTGACACTCATATTACTTCCCCTTCCTGATACGTAAAGATTTCAGATACTCTTTCTGTTCCGGTTTGATCCGGTAGCTTTCTATGGCTTTCTGGATAGTTTTATTGTGTACCCAGGGAGATAGTTTTGTCTGTTCCAGATACGGAATCACAGAGGGATATTGTTTTGCCAGGGCTGTAGCGAAATACCATGCCTGCATCATCTGTACATAGTAATCTTCATTGGTTACACCTGCGGCCAGTTCCGGGTACTCTTCCCTGAAAAGATCATCCAGGTAATATCTCATACACATACCGATACCGAAACGGATCGTATATACTTTGTCATCGCTGATCCAGCGCCGGATATCTGTAATCAGACGTTCAGGTGCTTTTGATAAAGCGGTCGGATTCAGTGTATCACAGACAGCCCAGTTATCTATGTACGGTAAAAAGAGATCGGTTTCTGCCAGACATTCATCGTATTTGCGGATGTTCATGATCAGCCGGGAATGGATCAGATTCTCTTCCAGGGTGGAATGGGGAAGCTCACGCAGGAAATTATCCGCTTCCGGGTGATTCCTGAATTCCTTCGCTATTTCCTTGATCCTCGGGGTTTTTACACCGATGATGGTATCCGGATCAATATTGGGAATCAGCTTTGCCTGAAACAAGCGGAAGGTTTCATCCTGTGATGCATAAAGTTGTTCTGTCAGCCATTGTGACATTACAGATACCTCCTCAGATCTTCCGCATGGTCAAGAAACAGCACACCCTCCAGGGACGCAGGATCCGCAAAGCCTTCATCATACATTTTCTGTAACATGGCTCTCAGCGGTTCGTAATACCCGTCCAGATTCATGAAGATACAGAGATTGTGATGATGTTTCAGTTTCAGCGCGGAGATTGCGTCTGCCATCTCTTCCAGTGTGCCGATACCGCCGGGAAGCGCGATATACATGGAACCCCTGTCCATTAACAGTTTCTTTCTCTCCTGCATATTCTGGACAACCACCAGTTCATCTACATCTGTGTTCTGTACTTCATGGAAGAAACCGGGAATCACACCGAGAATGTGTCCTCCGTGATCCCGGACATTACTCGCAAGGACTCCCATCAGTCCGTTGGTTGCGCCTCCGTAGACCAAAGTATGCCCGCCTTCCGCAATCATCTTGCCGACTTCTGCCGCCAGCGTTGTATATTTCTCATCCCTGCCGGGATTTGATCCTAAAAATACTGTAATATTCATCTCTTTCTGTCCTCACTGCGCAGGAATACATATTCCGTATCGGTTGATCGTTCTTCACTGAAATGATAGTGAAGATCAAATGACTTGAGTTGTTCCGGTTCCCGGATTTGTTGTTCAGCCATGAATCTTACCATGGAACCTCTGGCCATCTTGGCCATCGTCCCCTTCTGTATCACTTTCTCACCGTCAAGTTCACCGAATACTACTTCAATGTACCGGTCTTCCGGGGAGAGATATTCCCGGATACAGCGGGAGTATTCCTTCGATGCCAGATCTATGATACAGTGATCATCCTTAACGATTTCCCTGTAGATGGTATCTCCCCAGAATTCATACAGATCCCGGCAGCCGTCTGCAGACAGGATAGCCTGCATCTCCAGACGATACGGCACAACCCCGTCAAATGGACGCAGAACGCCGTAAAAGCCCGATAATATACAAAGATGTTCACGAATGTATTCTAATTCATCTGTGGTCATGGAGCCGGCAGAGAGGTATTTATACGCCAGTCCATCATAGGTAAACACCGCCGGACTCAGATTTTTGTATAAGTCCATGGTTCGTATCCGCTCCTGATTCAGCTGCGCGATCTTGTCATTACACTTCCACAGTTTCTTCAGTTCCTCCGCGGTCATCTCCCGCATCCGCTTCAGCAGAATCTCTGTCTTCGGCAGAAAAACCGGCATGGATTCTGCCGTAAAGTCATCGTTTTCCACGTTCATCTTTTTCGCCGGTGATAATAGTATACGCATATCAGTTCCTCAGGATCTTACGAATCATTTCACTTTGAGCACGGTTAAGTTCCAATGCCGGACGTCTGCGTCCCTGTTTTCCTGTTAACACATGATAGTACAACATAAACAGATGTCCTGCCCGGATTCCCTGCTTTTCTCCCCTTGCGTTATCAAACAATCCCTGCAGGAATTCACGTTTGGTATCTTCCTGTTCCCGGCGGATCACATCCCGGCAGACAGCGCCGTAATACCGGTCAAGCACTTCATTCAGCCCGGAGACATCTTCTTCAGAAACCGGTATTCTCTGACTGCTGTCAAGAACCAGATGAATATACTGTTCACAAGCTCTGTATATACTGTTTCCGACATACTTCTCCACGTCGGAATCTGTCATCTCAATCTGTTCCGGTTCTGCCTGGTTTCCCGGGTATAACATCGTCAACAACCATGAATAAATACGGTTTTCTGTCTCCTGATCCAGCACTTCCCCGGACACGACCGAATAATAATCCTGATATAACCCGAGAAGAACATCTTCGGTATCCTTCCCCTGGGTTAGTGACCAGATCCGGGATACAGCTTTTAACACATACTGACGGCGAAGTTGTTCTTCCGGAAGAGACATCTGCAGTTTTTCACTGGCTTCCTCACACCGGTCAATATTCATCTGTATCTGCAGGAACAATTCTTCTTCCGGCAGCGGCACAGAAAAAACCTCTTCTACGATATCTTTGAAGATCTGTTCGGTTTCTTGTACAAGGATCGGTACAGGCATACTATTTCAAAAAAGCAAGCAGGAAATCATAAAGATTTCCGAATTCTTCTTCACTCAGATCAATTTCCCAGTCTTTCTCATAATTCAGACCATCCCAGCCGAATTCCAGGGAAATCACCGCATCATCTGTCAGTGTTCCCAACATGGTTACACCACGCTTCACGGCTTTTTGTTCCTTTCCGGACATATACTCCAGAAGTAAATTCCACTGTTCTTCTTCAATAAACAGAGCATCACTGACAGAACCTCTATCTTCATCATAATGATTCGCAATCATCTGGATCCCGTCTTCTGTCTTGTAGATCCGGAAGTCATAATTCATTTCACTCTTCAAAGAAGTTCTGGTAAAGATAAAACTATTGATCTTATCCAGGGTAATCGTTTCACCGATCACATAACTCTTTTCCCCGCACCCTGCCAGGAATAAACAGAGGAATAAGACAATCATTCTAAACTTCTTCATACATAACCTCTTTGATTCTCTGCTCAAACTGTTCCAGAAGAGAGACCAGTTCTTCATAACTTGTGATCATGGTCATCTCATGGCGTATCCTTGCGGAATACGGCAGTCCGGCAATATACCACGGCGCAAGCCCCCGCATTCTCCGTATACCCATGAATTCTCCTTCATAGTCGCATAATCTGCGGGCATGACCAAGACATAGGTCGATTCTTTCGTGTACCGCAGGCTCCGTATACTCTTCATGGTTGAGCCAGGCATTCAGTTCCTTCAGGAAGAAAGGTCTTCCCAGCAATCCCCTGCCGATCATGATTCCGTCACAGCCTGTTTCTTCAAACATCCTGCGGGCGTCTTCCACAGTACGTATATCCCCGTTACCGAATACCGGTACACTTACGCTTTCCTTGACCATGCGGATATACTTGTTATCGGATTTTCCCTCATACATCTGGCTGCGGGTACGGCCATGGATGGCAATTGCGGATACACCGGCATCTTCCATCTTCTTCGCAAAAGTATCGCAGTTAATATGCTGATGGTCCCATCCGGCACGGATCTTGACTGTTACCGGTTTGTCTGTATGATCCACGACTGCCTTGACGATCTCTGAAGCCAGTTCCGGATATTGCATCAGATAACTGCCGGAATGTGCTTTCAGTACTTTGGCTACCGGACAACCCATATTGATATCAATGATGTCACAGGCGGTATTTGTGGTCAGAAATTCCGCGGCCTCACCCATTGTCTCCGGATCACTTCCGAAAATCTGCAGAGCTACAGGATGTTCGTTTTCGGTGACTTTGCACATATCGATCGTCTGCTGATTGCGGTAGTGCAGAGCCTTGTCGCTGATCATCTCCGATACAACAAGTCCTGCCCCGTAAGCATGCATCATTTCCCGGTAAACAGGATCGGATATACCTGCCAGAGGTGCTGCCGCAATCGGTGTATCCAGTTCGATATTACCGATTTTCACTCTGTTTCTCCAGGATCTCCTTCAGATCCTCTGTCGTGAATACATATTTGGAATGACAGTACTGGCATACGATCTCGGCGCCTTTACCGTCATCGATCATCTCCTGCAGATCTTCCTTCTTCAGGACAGCCAGGGCATCACGGTAGTGTTCATAACTGCATCCGCAGTGCCAGCGTACACTTCTTCTGTCCAGAATCTCCGCATCATCAAACAACTCATGGATGATGTCCTCCGGACTCATCCCCTGATCCAGATATACCGATACCGGCTTCATTTCCTGTACGATCTTTTCTACAGCTTCGATTGTTTCTTCCGGGACATTGGGAAGTAACTGGAAAATCAGTCCTCCGGCAACCTTTACGGAATAATCTCCGATATTCACCAGAACACCTACAGATACCGCAGAACTGATCTGTTCACTCATCGCCAGGTAGTAAACCAGATCATCCCCGATCTCTCCGCTGACCAGTTTTACCGTGCCGGTAAAAGGATCTTTCAGACCCATATCCCGGGTAATTGTCAGATATCCGTTCGTACCTACAGCTTTCCCAACATCCAGTTTCCCTGTCTCGGGATTCGTAATAAAGATTGCAGGATCACCTATCAGACCACGTACATCTCCGTTCCCCTTAGCCTGGGCAATCAGCGTACCTGCCGGTCCGTGACCATTGACTGCCGCAACGATCTTCTCTTCATCTTTTTTCAGATCACTGGCCAGCAAGGCTGCTCCGGTCAGAAGTCTTCCCAGGGCTGCGCAGGATGTCGGATACATCTGGTGCGCTATTCTGGCATCTTCCACCAGCTGCGTGGTATCTGCCGCGTGTATACGTACCTGTCCGTGCATCGCTTCCGCTATGATGATCTCATCCATGTTTATTACCTCGTATCAGTTTATCGTTGATCCTGCGCATTCTGCGTTCATCAATCTTCAGGATCCTGCGGTCTGCCGTAAACAAACCGTTACATTCATTTTCCACATCCGCGACCTGGGTATAGATACACCCAGCCAGTCCCTTCGGAATATTCCTGAGAATATCCTTCAGGTATAAGTCTTCTACCGCATCATTCAGCTTCAGTTTATCCGTAAACTTCTTATAACCGTAAAGCTGATCCGCTTCACTATGCCCATGTTCAAGATATGCATATCCGCCGAATTCACTCAACAGTAATACTCTCTGATCTGCCTTGGGCACATGGAAGTGATGAAAGTAGACATGCCTGCTGTTGAAGTCTCCGGCACCTTGATCATGCCATCCGGAAGTACTGTCAATTAACCTGCTTTGATCAAATTCACGGATATGTTCCGTAACCTTGACACTGTCAAATTGTCCCCAGCCTTCGTTGAACGGTACCCAGGCAAAGACACAGACTGCGTTATAGAGGTTGTTGATCATATCATCTAGTTCCATGTAGTAGGCTTTTCTTCCTTCCGGATCCTTACGTCCGAAACGTTCGGGATTGTCATCACGGAATGTACGGAAACCGATCGTAGGCAGTACGGCAATATCCCGGAAGGCATACGGACCACCTCCGTTAGGCATGTCCTGCATCACCAGGATACCCAGTTTGTCGCAGAGGTAATACCAGCGCCGGCATTCCACCTTGACGTGCTTTCTCAGCATATTAAAGCCCATGGACTTGATCTTCATCAGTTCATAGCGCATGGCTTCATCGCTGGGATAGGTCAGTAAGCCATCCACGGTATACCCCTGATCCAGAAGTCCGCTCAGGAATAACGGTTCATTATTCAGCCGGAAACGCAGCTTCCCGTGTTCATCCGGTCCGTAACTGAATTTACGCATACCGAAATAACTGCGTACCGCGTCATCTTCCGTTTCAATATACAAATCATAGAGGAACGGATCATCGGGTGACCAGGGATGGATCTCATCCAGAGTAATGGTATAACTCTTCTGGGCAGTAATCCCCCGGTGAACCAGTTTACGATCTTCAAAGACATTGATGATCGCCTGCCGGAAACTGCCGGTCATCTGCAGGTATACCTTCTTGTTGTCATAATCAGGTAAGATCTTCAGATCATAGATGGCATGCGGTGTCAGTTCTTCGATCCATACAGTCTGCCAGATTCCGGAACTTGGCGTATACCAGATTCCTTCTGGTTTTAACCGCTGTTTGCCAAAGCCGTAAATCCCCTCATCCGAGTGGTCTGTACAACGTACGACAAGTTCATTGTACGGTTTCACATACTCTGTAATATCCAGCGAAAACGGCGCATATCCGCCTTCGTGTATACCAACCTCAAACCCGTTCACGTATACCGTACAGCACTGGTCTACAGCCTCAAAATTGAGAATGACACGATTCTCTCCAGGTGTGTACTCAAAGTATCTGCGGTACCAAAGGACTTCCCCGGGATGGAGCTGTTTCTTCGTTCCCGAGAGTTTGGAGCCCAGTGCAAACGGTACGATGATCTTCTCCCAGAAAGCTTTCCCGTCCGGGATATTCCCTTTGTTGATCTGGAATTCCCACTCCCCGTTCAGGCACAGGAAACTCCCTCTCTGCATCTGCATCCGCGGATACTCGTTCAGAGGCAACTTCGTATTCAGTTTTTCTCCCCAGGGACTAAGCAGCACCATCTCTTCCACCTCGGCTTTCCATATACTTGAGACGCAGTACGGTAATGACTGCGGATAACCCGTGAAATATGCCAAACAACGCAAACAACAAATTTCTGGTTTCTGTATTCCCGGACACTTGATGCGCATATAACAGACATACCAGGACCGAAACCAGGATCATGACCAGTTCAATGACATAGAGGTTCAATCCCCTTTGTCCGAATACATCCAGACAACAAGGAAGAAATACCGCAAAGATCAAACCAGTCAGAACTGTTTTTATCTCAATGTGAAAACTCCAGAAAGACAACAGGAAAAGAATCAGCATCGCCGCAAGCAGACCTGACGCTGCTCCGGCAAAGATGTTGGATATCGTCCGTAATCCTTCCCTGGATTTTTCATCATTCATGAAATCTACTCCTAATTCATCACCGAAGTACGTGACAGATCGGATTTCTTATAATACGTGTAAGTCAGCAGACTGCATAACAGCCATCCGGCAGGATAACCCATGGCAATCGGCAATATCTCGTTGGCAATGAAATTCGCCATGACAAATAAGTAGACCTGACGGAAAACCACAAAGCTCAGCAGCATGATCACCATCGGAGCCTTGGTATTGCCGGCACCGCGAAGCGCGGAAGAATAGATCTGGTTGGCACAGGACAGCAGGTAGAACGGAGTGATCCAGCGCAGGAATAACGTTCCGTAGTAGATGACTTCCGATTTACTGTTAAAGAAGGCAACCATGTTCGGCGCAAAGATAATAACCGGTATCATACTGATGATCGTTACGGTAACCGCAAGACGCATACTGATGGATACACCCTTCTTTGCACGTTCCACATCTCCGACACCGAGATTCTGTCCGACAAAGGTTGTTACGGCAAGCGCTAATGACTGCATCGGCATGAACATCAACATATCAATCTTGGAATATGCGGTCCACCCGGACATGGTATCCGCGCCAAAGTGGTTGATATATCCCTGTACGAAGATATTTGAGAAGGAAGTGATCGCCATCTGCAGGGCTGCAGGAATGCCCAGGAAGATGATCTTCTTCAGAATTGCCTTATCTATCTTCAGATCTTTCGGTGTCAGTTTTACACAGGTATCTGTTCTTAACAGCACGATGATCGTCAGGATCGCAGAAGTAATCATGGAGATGATCGTCGCGTAGGCAACTCCTTCCACACCCATATGGAACTTGATGATAAACAGCAGGTCCAATACGATATTCAGCAAGGCTGCGCACATCAGGAAATAGAACGGACGCTTGGAGTCTCCGATCGCACGTAATATCGCAGAACCCATGTTATAGAACATCAGTCCGGCAATACCGGAGAAGATGATCCGCAGATATTTCATGGATTCCGGGAATACTTCCGGAGGTGTATTCATCATCCGCAGAAGATAAGGGGTCAGGAAGATACCCATGATACTGGTGAAGATGACCATCACCAGGGTCATGACAATAGACGTGTGTACGACATCATGGACTCTGTTGTATTGTCTGGCACCGTAGTACTGCGAAATGATTACACCGGCACCACTGGCCAGTCCCATGAAGAACCCCACCAGCATATTGATGATCGGTCCTACCGTACCTACCGCAGAAAACGCTTCATTGCTTACATAATTGCCCACTACCCAGGTATCCACCATGTTGTAGAGCTGCTGAAATAGATTGCCGAAGAGCAACGGAAGAGCAAACATGATCAGATGACGTGAGATATCACCAGTAGTCATATCGACATCTTTTCTGGCTGTTTTACCGCGTAAAGACATACTGCCTCCTTTGAGTGAATCAGGTGGCCTTGACGGCCACCTGATCCGGTTATTGTTTATCTTCTTCCGCTGCCGGAGTATCGGTTACTTCCTGTGCCGCGGGAGTCTCAGGAGCCTGTGTTGTTTCCGCAGGCGCCGGTTCAGATTCCTTCTTCGCTTCCAGAGATCCGCCCTTGATCACAATATCGATCTGTTCGGATGTCAGTGTTTCGTATTCGATCAGAGCTGTCGCAATACGAATCAGTTCTTCGCGATGTTCAGAAATGATCTGACGAGCTCTTTCATGGCATTCATCGATGATCTTCCGGACTTCCTGGTCAATCTCAAACGCGACCTGACCGGAAACATTATTCGGTGAATTATAATCCCGTCCGAGGAATACATTCTCATTTCCGGAATTATACTTGATCGGTCCGAGATCACTCATACCGTATAAAGTAACCATATCCTTGGCCAGATTTGTGGCAACTTCAATATCGTTGACCGCACCGGTAGTAACATCGTCGAAGAACATTTCTTCTGCCGTACGGCCGCCCATGTAGGAAGTAATCGTCGCCAGCAGGTCGTTCTTCGTATTCAGCATCTTCTCATCTTTCGGTGTCATCAGGTTATAACCGCCTGCCTGACCACGAGGGATGATGGTGACTTTCTGTACAACTGCCGCATCCTTCAGGAACAAGCCGATGATCGCATGACCGGATTCGTGGTATGCCACGAGTTTCTTGGTCTTTTCATCGTATGTACGGCTTGTCTTTGCCGGTCCCATCATGACTCTGTCAATTGCTTCATCAATCTGGCTCATACCGATCGTATCACGTTTCTCACGCACAGCCAGAATCGCCGCTTCATTCAGTACATTCTCCAGGTCAGCACCGCTGAATCCCGGTGTACGCTTTGCCAGCGCATCAAGATCCACATCCGGTGCAAGATGCTTGTTCCGGGCATGTACTTCCAGGATTGCCTTACGGCCGTTGCGATCCGGCAGAGATACCGTGATCTGACGGTCAAATCTGCCCGCACGTAACAACGCAGGGTCCAGTACGTCCGGACGATTGGTTGCCGCAATCACAACGATACCGGTATTCTCTTCCATACCATCCATCTCCACCAGGAGCTGGTTCAATGTCTGCTCACGTTCGTCATGACCGCCGCCGAAGCCCGCGCCTCTCTGACGTCCTACCGCGTCGATTTCATCAATAAAGATAATACACGGGGCTGTACGCTTGGCTTCCTTGAACATGTCACGTACACGGCTGGCACCTACACCGACGAACATTTCCACGAAGTCCGAACCGGAAATACTGTAGAACGGCACATTGGCTTCACCGGCTACCGCCTTGGCAAGCAATGTCTTACCGGTACCGGGATGACCAACCAGAAGCACACCCTTCGGTATACGGGCACCCATCTGCTGGAATCTCTTAGGATACTTCAGGTAATCGATGATCTCCGCCATCTCCTGCTTCTCTTCGTCACATCCGGCCACATCCGTAAATCTTGTACGTGATGATTCTTCCAGACGGGCACGGGATTTACCGAATTCAAAGGCTTTGGCGTTGGCGCTTCCCGAACCATTCATCCGGTTCACCATCCACAAGCCGAACAACACAACGAAAACCAGTGGAATCATGGAATACAACGTATCGAGGAAGGCATTACTGGCATTCGCGTCGATGATCCTTACTTCGGAATCATCCAGAATACCAATCAGCCGTTCAATCTCGTTGGTTGTATTCGGCACATTGGCAGTGACCACTTTTCTTTCGTTTTCTTCACCATATGACGCCCTGACCTCAATCACGTTATAACCTATGGACAGTACTGACTCATTCACATGTTCTTTCTCTACAAGATCATAGAATTCGTTATAATTCAGATTTTCCGTTGTAGAGCCTGTGTTTAAAGCCAGAAGACTGATGATCGATGCGATGACGATCAGGTAGGGAAGGTAGTTGATAAATTTCCTGTTTTGCATCTTTCCCTCCTTCGGGTACTACTGGTATACTTCATCCTTTAATACTGCTACATAAGGCAGGCAGCGGTATCTCTGGTTATAATCCATACCATAGCCAACCACAAATTCGTTGTCGACAATAAATCCGACATACTCCGGATCAATATCTTCCACATGACGGCTGGGTTTCTCAAGCAAAGTAACGATCTTTACAGAATTCGCTCCTTTATTCAACAATGTCTTGATTACTGTTTTCAGGGTTCTGCCGGTATCCACGATATCTTCTACCACGAGAAGATCCAGCCCCTGTACGGAATCATCAAGGTCTTTCAGAATACGGATATCTCCGGTAGATTCTGTACCTTCATAACTTGTGACATCCATGAAGTCATACTTGATATCCAGATCGATATATTTGATCAGTTCCGCAAGAAAAGGTACAGAGCCTCTGAGCAAAGCTACCAGCAATACATTCTTTCCCGCGTAATCTTCGGTGATCTGTCTGCCAAGTTCTTTACAACGCGTACTGATTTCTTCTTCGGTAAAAAGCACTTTCTTAATATCCTTTTCAAACATGCGGTATACCTCCGTCGCTATTTAGATATTGTATCACAGTTACTGTCGGCAGAATAGAGTAGTGTTTGTTGTCACATCCCAGACCACAGACCAGGATCACTTCTCCTTTCCGGTTTACCATTACCGGCCAGAGAGGTCTCTGATATACGGGAATATGACGGTCGATAAAGAACCTGTGGACTTTCTTTGACCCGAAGCGCATGCGAATCGTGTCTCCCGGGAGATAACTGCGGATCGTTACCGGATAGTCATCTTCCTTCAAGGTTACAGCGTTAACCCCCGGTGTACCCTGTTCAATATGAAAATACTTCTGCCTGCCATGCAGTTCTTCCGGAGAATGATAGATATACTCATAAGGTTGTCCGGGAATCTCCAGGAAAAAGTATCCCTGTTCCTGGCAAAAACAGCGTTCATCCAGGGGAATCATGAAATCATCCCTGTTCATGAGCTGATGATCAATTTCCCGGTATTGTGCCTTGGAGTGATGAATCTCTGTATCCGCAAGAGCACGCAGGATCTGTAAACGTACCTCTTCCTCACATGCACGGTAATTCTTAAGATTTACCCTTCCGTGGTCTATGAGGTGATCTGCGTCTGTGCGGATCTTTTGAAGTTCACGGTTCTTCTGACTGATCTCTGCCAGGATCTCTTGTCTTTGCGGAACCGTCAGGCTGTCGATGACCTCTTGCCGGATCCGGTTCCGGGTGTAGGATACATCCCGGTTGGTTTTATCTGTATAATAGCGGATTCCGGCAGACTCACAGCAGCGGATCAGGTCGGCTTTGGTCAAGGATAATAACGGACGGCAGATCTGCAGATTCTTGTAATAAATCTGTTCCTGGAGGCCGTAGTATTCCGGGGTAAGTCCCTTCTCTTTCTGCATCACATACGTCTCGATCAGGTCATCCTGGTGATGTGCCGTAAGCACACCGCAAAAGCCGTATTTCTCCGCAATCTGCACAAACCAGGTATATCTCCAGTCTCTTGCGGACGCCTCAAAATTACCGCTGTATTCGAACGGCTCGCTGCGTACAAACAATTCGATTTCGTGTTCTGCACAATATGTGCGTACATAGGCTTCTTCTTCCTCGGCTTCCGGGCGGTGATGATAATTCACGTGAACAGCCGAAAAAGAGATGTCTTCCCGTTCACACAGGTACAGTAAAGCCATGGAATCCGGACCCCCGGATACCGCCGCAAGCCATTTCCCTTCCCTGTAGTTTTCAAGCATAGATATATCTTACCATGCGATATCATCTCTCAAAAACATTACCTGCATCATTCTCTGCTGAATCTTCCGGAACAACGTGCTGTCCTGATCAATATGCGCTTTCACCTCAATCACCCTGGCAGTATTCACGAACTTCATGTCATTGAGGAATAACACGGAATGATAACGCAGTCCCTTGATATCTCCCAGTCTCATCAGGTGGATCTTCCCGTTGGGATTCTCCTTGGCGTCATACGCATTCGCATACTGTACAGGGTTGCTGGTCATCGGAATCACCAAAGCTTTCTTACGGCAGATCGACATGATGATCCCGAAGTGCTGATAGGCCATCTCATTGAGATACGCCTGCCCGAAATCCATGAAACAGATATCCCCTACCGTCAGATATAACCCCAGATCTTCCGAAGAGATATTCTGACTGCGGATCATCCAGTTCGCTTCCGAAATCAGATTATTCTCGATATTGTCCGACACATAGGGATAATAGACATTCTCCCGGTACCGGATATAGTTCTTCCAGGTATCTTCATTTCCGGATGCTTTGATTGCTTCGTTCTGTAATACGTGTACGAGATCTTTGTTCATATAATTGACCCTCCACTCATTACATAGGACGAAAAAAAGAAATTCCCCGGGTAACCCGGAGAATTCTCTGGAAATGCGTAATGGATCTGTATACTAGTCTCCCTGATGGACAACAACCTGCGGGAAAGGAATCTCTATACCATTCTCGTCAAACAAGATCTTGAGATCACGGTTGAGCTGACGCTGTGCCACAAAGATATTCGCTTCATTGACCCAGGCACCGACACGGATGGTGATTCCGCTGTCTCCCAGTTCCTGTACACCGTAATAGATCGGTTTTTCCAGATACAGGTCTTTATGCAAGGTATACATCTTGCCAAGATTATCCTGCAGGACACGTTCAAGATACTTCAGATCTGTCTTATAGGAGACAGAGGGTTCACTGAGCGCAAGCGAACGGTTGCGGGAACGGTTCTGGAAATTACGGATATCCGAGTTATTGACAACCTTCAGGTTTCCTCCGGCATCTTCAATAACAGTTGTACGTACACCGATACTGCGAACAATACCACGGAATTCATCCAGGATGATAATATCTCCGATCTCATACTGGCGTTCAAAGATGATGAACAAACCGGTGATGATATCTTCAATGAGACTCTGGGCACCGAAGCCGACGATCAATCCGATAATTCCGGCACCGGCAAGGACAGCAGTAGTATTGACACCGAGAATACTGAGACCCCAGATAAAGGCAATGATTATCGCCAGGTAGCGGATCAAGCCGGTAAGCAACAGCGCAATTGTCCTGGAGTGATCATCTCTGTCTGCGGTAAAGCGCAGGATCCACTTACAGATCTGATAGACCAAAGTGACGATCGCCAGCGCAAGAATCAGCGTACCGATGTGTGCTACAGTGATTTCTCCGCTTCTTTCGATCAGGAAGTGCTTTGTGCGCAGAAACTCCATCCTGTCTATGGTTTCCGCCGAGAATGGAAGCCACTGCGGATTAAATAGTAATACGATCAGAATAATGGAAATTATGGTACCGATGATACTTCTTACCTTCATATATAAATCCTCCCCGTATATCGATGATATTTATGTTAATTTAACTGTCCGCTGATATTTGCGCCGCTTGGACGGTAACTGCCGCTGCCATCCGGAGTGATCAGTTCGACGGATGCCTCGAATGTCGCGCCGGTATCCACAGCCCCGATGTTATACCGGACATAGTAGTGATTACCGCTGGATGAGGTATTCGTTGGACTGGTGTACGACTGTGAAGAACCTCCGGATGTCACAGTAAGATATGAATATTCCAAAGTGATCTGCGAAGCATCTGCCAGTGCAGGATCAATCTCATAGTCCAGAGTCAGGGTTCTTCCGTCATAGCTGTATGACGTATTGGTTACGTAAGAGCCTTTATACAGATAGAATTCTGAGGACTCCACGGTACCTGTCGTACCATCCGGATATGTATATGTGAGAACAAGTTTACCTGTTCTTCGTTCATTTGTGTCACTGGTATCCGCAAAATCATACCGGACCTCATCACTCCATGTATTACCGGATGTGCTGGATCCTTCATAGTTGAGAGATATATCGGTTGCGGCACCGTCCACATATAGTGTAAGTGTACCGCTTCCTCCCGCGAGATCATTCAGCTGGATATCGAAGTTTCTCCAGCAGGACCATACGCCGTTCTGCTTGAGTACGCTCATATAATCACCAATAGTGATTACCGGAGCGTTATGGGTATCCGAGGAAGTAATCTTCAGCCAGCCGTCGGTAACGTCAAATGTGACATTATAGTTCGTATTGGTCGTACTGAAGTCGGAAGCACTCAGATTCATGTAGTAGGTTCCTACCGCGGAGCCATGGGCATAGGCCTCCTCATCACCCGGACCTGTGATCTGGTCCAGAGTAATCGTTGCGTCACTCGGAATATTGATCGTATAACCGCTGATCACATGTTCCTCGTTATCAAACGGTACCGTCAGGGTATTACCGGTAACGGTAATCGTCAGATCCTTCGGTGTGATCTCCAAATATCCGTCCGTGATCTGGACCGTAATATTTGTAAATGAACTGGAAGTTACCGAGAAGTCTGACGCGCTGAGATTCATCTGGTGTGTGCCGACATCTACGCCGGACGCTACAGCCAGACTTCCTGCATTCAATTCAACGGTAATGTAATCTGTGACATCATCACCGTCACTGGTAACCGCAGTATAGGTAAAGCCGTCTACCTGTAAATTTTCGCCGGTATACGTCAGCGTGTTATGGTTACCGACAATCGTAACGGTTACTGCCTGATTCTGGTCAAGGATCTTCAGCCAGCCGTCATTGACAGTCACATTGATATTCTTATATTTTCCGGAAGAGACACTAAAGTCACCCTTGGTCAGCCCCATGTAGTAGGTGCCGGGTTCAATACCGGAAACCATGGGTACAGGTATATCTGTACCGTTGTAGGTTACTTCAAAGTCTTCCTGATCCAGTTTGGTCTTTCCCTTACGCGCGGTATAGGTATATCCTTCCGAGAATAACTCACCGCCGGTATATGGCTGTGTCACCTGCGCACCGGTTATGGTCACTGTGGCTCTGGTCTCCGGTTCTGTACTGGGTGAAGGCTCCGGTTCAGGCTCCGGCTCAGGATCTGGTTCCGGTATCGGTGTCGGACCCGGTTCAATGCTTGGAGACGGTGTCGGAGGTGCCGGTGTCGGGGGAACCGGTGTTGTCGGTGTAGGTGTCGGAGGTGCCGGATCCGGTTTTTTATCCGGTTCAGGTGTCGTTGCCGGCGGATTTACAGGTTCCGGACTTGGTGTAGGAACAACCACAACCACTTCCGGTTCCGGACCGTTCGGTATTACAGGCAGTGGCTTGTGAACCAGTGCCGAAAGCGCAATTAAAGCACCGGTCATCAGTAACGGAATTTTCGCATAGTTTAATCTCTTATGATGTTTTCCGCCCTTTACCGGTTCATAGGGCTTCGCAATCTCCGGATAGCGATCATCTACTTCCCGCATAGTTTAATGATAGTTAAATTGTCATAACACTGTCAAATACTATTCCGGGATAAATGTACAGAATTCTTTATTTTGTATAAAATTAAAAACTCTTCCCGGACAGATTTACTGCAGAAAGAGTTCTATTAATTATTCGGACAGGGGTTTTTCCTGCGCGCTTTCCTGAATCTTGGAATCTACAGGATCTTGTCCATCCAGGATCTTCGGCCAACCGGTCAGACGATTGATCATGGATAAGATCGGATGAAACTTCGGATTGACCATTCCCGTATACTCGATAAACAGTTCAAAGAAGATGATCAGTACCGCAACCAGCGCAATACCAAGAGACGGATAGAAGTAACTCAGTACTGCCGCTAACGCAAACAACAGTGTAACCACGTACAGCGTGAGTACCGTACGCTGATGTCCCAGTTTCAGTTTGAACATCAGCACGTGGTGAAGGTGTCCCTTATCTGCCTGGGAGAACTTCTGTCCCTTCAGACGTCTGCGGATGATCGCCAGCAGCGTATCACTGATCGGGATGAACAACAATAAGATTGGGAAACCCAGGGTGATCAGTGCCGTGGTCTTGAAGCCCAGCAGGGAGATACAGGCGATGGTAAAGCCCATGAACTGTGCCCCGCAGTCACCGACAAAGATCGATGCCGGATGGAAATTGTACGGCAGGAAGCCCAGGATCGCTCCGCTCAGACACAACGCCAGAATACAGATATCTCTTCTGCCCATGAAGTATCCAAGTAAGCCGATCGTCAGGATAACGATCAGGGAGATACCGCTGGAAAGCCCGTCCAGGCCATCAATCAGATTGATCGCATTCGTAATACCGATGATCCAGAAGAACGAGATCATGATCGTAATGACCGGGGAAGAGATATCCAGGGCAAAGATCTGCATTTCCTGAAGATACAGTTTTCCGATAACCATCGCTATGACTGCGCCGGCTACCTGGAACAAGATCTTCTTCTTCGGAGATAATTCGTAGATATCGTCCAGAAGACCACCGATAAAGACCAGGGAACCTCCAATCACAATACCGTTCAAAGTATCGTCCGCTGACAGGAATACCGTCAGAGAAATCAGAAATGCGATAAAGATCGCAGTACCGCCGATACGCACAATTCTTCCGTGATGTACCGTACGGTTATTCTCCTGCGCATAAATGCCCAGACGAAAACCCACCTGCTTGCACAAAGGCACCAAAGCAAATGAAATCACAAGCGGTAATAAGAAATACGGAAGTGCTCCCTTAATCAGATTCATAGTATACGCGGCTATTATATCATAACAGCGGACCGGAACAGCCCGCTGTCTTCAATTATCCCCGGTAAATAAATCCCAGAACAAACCCGGCAGTCAGATAAGCCAGTGCCATCACCAGCATGGCATAGAGTAACTGTGCCTGCCAGACATGGTTTGCCTTGATGATCTTTTCAAAATTCACTGCGCTCATGGCATAAAAAGATAACACCAGGCAAAGGATATAGATTCCGGTTTCAAGAAAGAATGAAGCCATTACTTTGTGCCGAAAATACGGTCACCGGCATCTCCCAGACCCGGAACGATATATCCGATTTCATTGAGATGGTCATCCATGGCTGCGAGATAGATATCCACATCCGGATGTGCTTCCTGTACGGCTTTGGCACCTTCCGGAACACCAACCAGACAAATCAGTTTAATGGATTTCGCACCACGTTCCTTAACCAGGTTGATCGCGGCTACAGCACTTCCTCCGGTCGCCAGCATCGGGTCAACGATCATTACGATCGCATCTTCCAGATTCTTCGGGAATTTGGAGAAATACTCCTGCGGCTGCAGGGTTTCTTCATCTCTGTATAATCCGACAAAGCCGACTTTTGCGGTAGGCACCAGACGGCGGATACCGTCCAGAAGACCAATACCTGCACGAAGAATCGGAACGATCACCACTTCTTTACTGAGTTCATAGCCTACACACGGGCCCATCGGAGTTTCGATATCAATCGGCTGTATAGGCAGGTCACGGCAAATCTCATAAGCCATCAGTTCCGCAATCTCATCGAGATTCTCACGGAAATCCTTTGTGCCGGTGTTCTTATTACGCATAAGCGTTAATTTATGGGTAATTAATGGATGATTTAATACTTCCAGCATAAACTGCCTCCTGTTTTTCTTCTTTAATCATATTTTAACCACAGGTAAAAAACAACTGTTTCCGGGTGATATCCTGCACTGTCGCAATCCCGTGATTTATACTATACTTTATTCATGAAAGTACTGGTTGTCCCGAAAATCAATGTGTCTCCTGCCTGGATATTGTTTGTGCAGGAAATTTTGGATATGTTAAACCGGAATGGTATAGAGACCGCTGTCAGTGCGCCTAAAGATACGTATAAACATACAGCTTTATACCCCTATACACCGTTATCCTCCTCAGTCCTGGATAAGTTCAGAAAGATCAATCCGTCAGGTTATGAAGAATACTGTTATTCTTCCGGGATATCCAGACAGCGTTATCTGAAAAGTGATACGGAGACGGTAAAAAGCGTAATCGATGCCTTTCATCCGGACTATGTCCTGGACCTGGGAAGATTCTCCGCGATCATCGCCGCACGGATGACCAATACACCATATATTTCCTACGTGAACGGCGCCATGTACAGGAATCGTTCGTTTGATCCGGTGATGATCCGGGAAGTGAACAGCGTATTATCTTCCAGCAAGGTTGAACAGGTATTCCGCCTGAATGAATTATACAATTACGCGCATGGATGTTTTACTTTGGGATCTTCCACCTTGAATCTTCTGCCGGAATCTGCGGAAGTCCTGCGCATCGGCAGAACATACCGGAAAGAAACCAGAGAAGAGAATCCCCGGAATGTCTGCGTATATCTCTATGAATCCGGCATAAAGAAAAACCGCCTGAGGACCCTTCTTGATGAAGCATATAAGGGAGCTCCCTACACCATCGAAATCTGGTATCCGGGCAGTGATATCGGTAAGGAAGAGAATCTGCACTATGCGTCTTCGATACGGCATTCCCAGCTGGATCGCGCGCAGGTACTGATTCATGACGGAGATGATTACTTATTCCATCAGGCGGTACTGCGGGGAATACCGCAGCTGGTCATCACCGACGGAAGCTGGAAACGCAGCTGGTATGCGGCAACAGTCTCAAGAAATGGTTTCGGTACCAGTCTTCCGGAAGAGGATCTGAGTGTACGCACAGTATATGAGAGTTACCGCAGACTGCTGGCGAATGAGCATTATTCCCTGAATGCAGGTAAATTCCAAAAAGAAGCCCAGTCTCTTCCGGGACTGGACAACCTGCTTACTCTGTTTGACTGAAGACAGATTCGATTACCTTGAGGATCGTATCTGTTTTTTGTTTGTCTAAATCGATTTTAACTTTTTCCGGATCTTCCAGAATTCTCGGCAGTTCGAAGTTAAACGTCGAATCACCAAAGAAATCCTGTCCAAGTCCGCTGACTTCCGGACTGACTTTTCCTGTTAACAGACGGCAGAATGAAGCCGCGATCAGGAAATCTCCGTATACCCCGGCATGTTCGCCGTCTTTCCAGAACAGGTCGATATCGGGATATTCCTGCAGGATTCTCTGCCAGATCATACCGACCGGGCATAACAGGGCATTGTTAGCCTCTGCCAGTTCTGTCAGGGTATCGATCATTTTCTGCTGGTTTTCCGGGAAACGTTTTTCAGCCCATGTCATATACACTACAGGTTTTGTATGGGTACGGTGACAGAGATCTATGATCTCCTTTCCCATAGCCATCGTGGATTCTTTCGCGGGGAACGGATGCGCTGCCTGCTGGATCACGCAGTAGTCATAGTTACCGTACATCAGCTGATAACGCAGAGAGAAATACTCCTTGCGGTGCCATTCCAGTTCTCTGCCGGAATACGCCAGCATTACTGCTTCGGTTGTTTCACCGGTGGTGATCTTTGCGAAGCGGGCAAACAACGCAGGCATATCATTGAAGAACGTATGACTGTTACCTAAAAATAATACTTTCATGGTTATCCCTCCAGGGCTTCTTCAGCCAGTATCTGTTTTTCTGTTTCCAGAGCTTTGTGGAACTGGGTTTCGTATAGTTCACGGTAGACTCCGTTCTTACTGACCAGATCACGGTGTTGTCCGCGTTCAACGATTTCTCCGTCCTTGACGACCAGAATCTCATCTGCGGCAAGGATCGTAGACAAACGATGTGCAATCAGGATACTTGTACGTGACGCGATCAGGGGATCGATGGCTTCCTGGATCTTACTCTCGGAGATGGAATCCAGGGATGCGGTGGCTTCATCGAAAATCAGCAATGCCGGATCTTTCAGCAGTACTCTGGCAATGGACAGTCTCTGTTTTTCACCGCCGGATAGTTTCAGACCACGGTTACCGACCATGGTGTTATACCCTTCCGGCTGGGCCATGATAAATTCATCGATATTGGCTTTCCGGCAGGCTTGTTTGATTTCTTCCTCGGTAGCGTCCGCTTTGGCATACAGCAGGTTATCACGGATCGTACCGTTGAACAGATAAGTATCCTGGGTAACGACACCGACATTTCTGCGCAGATAGCCAAGATCCAGTTTACGGACATCAATATCGTCAAAGAGTACTTCCCCTTCCTGTACGTCATAGATTCTCGGAATCAGGTTCACCAAGGTACTCTTGCCGGAACCGGAAGGACCGACAATGGCGATACTGTGACCGCTCTCCAAAGTGAAATTAACGTCCTTAAGAATCTTACGTGATGGTTCGTAGGAGAAACCGACATGGCGGAATTCCACCTTGCCTTCCGCATGATCCGGAGTAACCGCGTCGGGCGCGTTCTCAATCTCTACCGGCATATCATAGTACTCAAAGATACGCGTAAACATGGCCATGGACCGGATCCAGTCCACCTGGATATTCAAGAGAGAGTTTACCGGGCCATACATACGATTTAACAAGGCAATCAAAACGGTGATATCACCGACACTGAGGTCCTGGTGATACTTGATCATCAGGATACCGCCGACAAGATATAACGTCATCGGTCCGACACTGGATACTGTACTCATGACCACACGGAACCAGCGGCCAGCCATGGACTCCTTGATATTGAGATCGATCATTCTCTGATTCGCGTTGACATACTTATTGTATTCGTAGTTTTCCCGGGTAAAGAGTTTTACCAGCATTTGTCCGCTGACTGACAGGGTTTCATTGAGGATACCATTAATTTCATCTCTGCTTGCCTGTGCTTCCCTGGTCAGTTCCCAGCGGGTCTTTCCGGCTTTCCTGGTCGGCAGGGTCAGTAACGGCATCATGATGATCGCAACAACTGCGATGATCCAGTTCTTCTGGAACATGGCAATAGCCGCGATAATCAAAGTCATGACGTTGGAGATAATACTGGTAAATGTTGAAGTAATCACTCGTTCCACACCGGAGATGTCATCGGTCATACGAGTGATGATATCTCCCTGGTTATTTGTAGTGAAGAAACTCTGCGGCATTTTCTGCAGATGCGCGAACATTGTGTTACGCATATCAAATGTGATGTGCTGGGAGATCCAGGTGTTCAGATAACTTTCCAGAACTCCGATCAGATTGGCTCCTAACGTAACCAGCAGGGATAATACCAGCAGTTTGATCAACATGTTCAGGTCTCTGCCGATTAATCCCTCATCGATGATCCTGCCGGTCAATACCGAAGGCATCAAACTGAATACAGAAGACAACAGGATGGCAACCAGCACCAGGAAGAGTTGTTTCCAGTAGGGTTTCAGGTAGGAAAATACCCGTAGTAATAATTCTTTGGTAACTTTCGGACGGTTTGCTTTTTCTTCTTCGGTCAGATAACCCCTGCCCATACGGCCTCTGCTCATATTGCGCCTCCTTCTGAATCTTTGTGTCTGAGATAAATCACCAGTAATCCGATCAGGCTTATGACCGATACGGCTGCCGATAATTTCTGGAGTTTTGTGCCGGTATACTTCAGGAGATAGTGATGTATGCCGGACTGCGCATGAATCTGTATCCTTCCGGAGTAAACATGCTGCGAAGTGTAGACTTTGTCCAGGATCTTTCCTGCAGAATCTGTTTCAAATACCTGATATCCCTTATACCAGGATACCGGTAACAAAAGCCACTCTTCTTCACTCAGATCTGTAGTGAAGGATATCGTAGTACCTCTGCGTTCGTAGGGAATTCCGGCATGGTTGTATTCCAGATCATCGATCTGTGTACCTACGTTGTAATAATCATAATAGTACGCCTGGGGAAGATATTCACCAAATGCCAGTTCTTCCCAGTTCCATCGTGACTCTTCGATGATCACATTCGCGTATTTCCGCTCGGTGAACAGTTCCTCTGTTGTCGCATGATCATCAATTGTACGTACCTGTTCGGGATCATTGATACAGGAGAACAAGAATGAGAGGTTCAGTACCGACAAGGCAGTGATTCCCAGCATCAGATACTTCCGTTTCTTTTTCTCCATGTACTGCAGGGTGTACGCAATGATCAGGCAGCCTGCGCACATGGCCGGTGTATACAGGCGGGAAGGAAACTGCAGGAAGGAGATCGCAGAGATGCGGTACAGAGGAACCAGTGAAGAGGAACACAACAGTACCAGTACATACAGGATCAGTGTTCTGGTGATATGCTTGTTTTTCGGCACAGAGAGATACCCAAGCGGCACTAACGTCAGGAAACATCCCAGATTCTTATAGCGGTCTGCCGTGTCCACTCCATATGCGTAGTTCCACTGCATGCGGAAATCCGAAAAGAAATCGCCGGCCAGTCTGGTTACAGGAACCATGAACTCCTGTAACATCGTGTTCTCGATATGGTGGACAATCAGATCCTGGGCAAAGTACTGTTCCAGCATGGGCATAAAGTAGATACAGGTCAGTCCGAATCCCAGGCATCCCGCCTTGACGATCGTCAACAGGATACGCGGATGTCTGCGGATGGTTCCGGCATAGAGGATACAGACAAAGACAAGAGCCAGAAATGCCAGTACGCAGGAGATCAGATGCGCATGCGCCAGCAGAGCGAAGATGACTGCCGCATACACCCAGCGATCCCTGTGCTTCACAAATACTTCGTAAATACAATCCAGGAACAGCGGGAAGATTGCCAGCGCCAGAATCTCCCCCAGAGCTGCCCGGATAAAGATATCAGTCACGAAGTAGTTGGCTGTCGTGTACAGAAACGCGGAGAATACCGCCAGGTCCAGCCGGTGAAAGATCTTGTCGATCACACGCATCATATTCAGGTTGGCGAAGAATACGCAGGCAAACACCATCAGTTTGAAGATACGCACGACCGGCAGATGACATACATGCAGTAAAACAGACGGAATCATCAAGTACAGATCACTGTAGAACAACGGAGACGCATAACCATAGCCGAAGTTCTTGTTCGGATAGATTGCCAGAGGGAATTGTTTATCCGCCATGGCATTCCATACTCCTTCGATCCGGCTGAGATGAAACTGAAGATCATGACCGTTGTATATGGATGACGAAAAGTACGGAAACACCACAAAACAAGTGATTGCCAGCGCAAACAGTATCTTTTTCAGCTTGTCTGTGTTTCCCTTATTCATCTTACTTGTTTAGTACCTCCGCGAGTTTTTCTGCTTCATCAAGTAATGCGCCGAACTTGTTCAAGGCAAGATCAATAGGTTCTGCCGTAAGCAGGTCTACCCCGGCATGTTTCAGTTCTTCCAGAGGATACTGACTTCCGCCCATGGACAGGAATTCCAGGTATCTCTCCGCATTCTCCTGATCCCTGCGGATCATTTCGGAGATCGCTACAGCAGAACTGTATCCTGTCGCGTAAACATAGACGTAGAACGGACGGTAGAAATGCGGGATCCTTGCCCATTCGTACTGTACTTCTTCATCTACGGTCAGTTCCGGTCCGAAGTATTTCCTGATCAGACCGAGGTATAACTGGTTCAGGGTTGCGGGATCCAGGGCTTCACCGCGTTCTGCCATCGCATGCGCTTCCATCTCGAATTCCGCAAACATGGTCTGACGATATACGGTACCCTTGAAGTTCTCCAGATACTGGTTGATCAGAACCAGACGTTTCCGGGGATCTTCGGTCTTGGCCAGCAGGTTTTCAATCAACAGGTTTTCATTGACCGTGGATGCGACTTCTGCCACAAACAGGGTATATCCGGCATAGTGCGCAGGCTGGTGTGTATTGGCATACCAGGAGTGCATGGAGTGTCCCATCTCATGGGTAATTGTCGATACGCTGTCCAAAGTGCCGGTGAAGTTGGTCAAGATATACGGATTGGATTCATAGGTTCCGGAAGAGTATGCGCCGCCGCTTTTCCCGGTATTCGGGTAGACATCGATCCAGCGGGAATTCAGGCCTTCTCTGACCTTGTTGACATAACTCTCACCCAGAGGACGGATCGCTTCCAGAAGTAATTCCTGCGCTTCCTCATAGGTATAACGCTCTTCGTTTCCCCTGACTAAAGGTGCGTACAGATCGTAGTAATGTAATTCCTCCAGCCCCAGAAGACGTCTGCGCAGTGCCACATACCGGTACATCTCCGGCAGATGCGCGTTCACTGTCTGTACCAGGTTGTCGTAGACCCCAAGCGGGATATTGTTCTGCGCTGTGGACATCTCACGGGAGCTGTTGTAGTGTCTTGCCTGGGCTTCTGCGGCAGCTGCCTTTACGGCTGCGGAATAGGTAGACGCAAATGTATTGATATGATTCTTATACGTATCATAGAAGCTGAAGAATGCGTTCTTTCTCAGGGTGCGGTCGTTGGAAGACTGCAGGGTGATGTAGTTCGAGCCGTGGACTTCATGGGTATTTCCGTCCTGGTCGGTTACCGGCGCAAATTTCAGATCCGCGTCCTGAAGATTCTCGCTGATGATTGCAGGCGCGCCAAGTACTTCCGCAAATCTGGCCAGTAATTCCTCCTCTTTCTCTGAGAGTGTATGGGGTTTGCGGATTCTCAACTGTTCCATCAGGAACCGGTAATCTTTCATCACCGGGTCATTCTCAATGTTTTCCAGTTCTTCTACAGTAAGGGACAAGATCTCCGGCTGCGCAAATGCCAGCATCGTCAGGATCATCACGTATTTTCCGTACATCCGGGCATACATCTTCTGCGGTACTTCCTCACGCAGATCTTCACTTCTGCGCAGTGATGCGTAACAGAACAGATTATCCAGTTTCCTTTCCAGTTCGCTTTCCTTGCCGAAGTATTCCGCGATGGTCTGCGCATCTTTCAGTTTTCCCGCATAGGCTGCGCATTCTGCCGCACCGGTGTCGATCTGTTCAAATGCCTTTTCCCATTCTTCATCACTTTCGTACAGGGAAGACAGATCCCACTTGAACTTCTCTTCAATGTCTTTTCTATCTCTTACTGCTTCACTCATACGTTATTCTTCCTCTCTGATTCTTTTCATGATTTCTGCCGGAGTCTTTCTTTCCTGACTCCAGATCATGGCTTTCCTCAATAATGGTACCGCATATTCAAAATACGTAAATAACCCGTCACAGAGATAATACTCTCTTGTCTGGCTATGACGGTCTTTCGGACATCCGCCGTGGCAGATAAACTCATACGGACATATCTTACACTTCTCCGCGATATTCTTCTTTTCTTCACCGAATGCCTGCTGGAAAGGATGATCCGCAAGTTCTGACAAAGATGTATCGGTGATATTCCCGAGCTTGTGTTTCTGGTCCACAAAGTGATCACAGGCATAGACACTTCCGTCTCTTTCCACGATGAGGACATTCCCGCAAGTCTCGCTGAACCAGCATACATTGGCTTTCCGGCCGGATAATACCAGGGCGGTTTCCGCAAAGATCTGGACGTTTAATCTTCCCAGATCATGCGTGATCCACTCCTGGAAGACTTCTTTCAGGAAACGTCCGTAACTGCCTGGCGTAACGGAATCTTCGGTTGTACTGCCGTCTTCGTTGTACCGGACAATGGGGATGAACTGGATCCAGCCGGAGCGGAAACTGCGCAGTGAAGCGTATACGGAACGTGCCGCGTTCGCAGTATCTTCGGTAACCGTACATAGCAGATCCGGGTGGATGCCGTACTTTTCCAGAAGTTCTACTGCCTTCTTCACCCTGGTATATGTACCGTCTTCATTCACATCTACCCTGTACAGATCATGAACAAATCTTGTGCCGTCAATACTGACTCCGATATCAAACTTTTCTCTCTTGAGGAATTCACACCACTTCTCATCGATCAATAACCCGTTTGTCTGGATGTTGTTCCAGCAGGTTTTCTCTTTGGGAAGATACTTCTTCTGCAGCCGTACGACTTCTTCATAGAAATCCAGTCCTGCCAGGGTTGGCTCACCGCCGTGCCAGGTAAACGATACAACGTCTTCCTTCGTGCTCTGAATGTAATCAGAGATATATCTCTCCAGAAGTTCCGGATTCATCCGGATACGTTCAAAAGTTTCTCCGTTATCCGCATTCAGGTAGTAACAATACCGGCATCTCATATTACAAAAAGAACCTGTCGGTTTTGTCATGGTCACAAAC
>JAFRMA010000105.1 GCA_017430925.1 Solobacterium sp.
AACACGGAAGATCACCTGGTATGTGGTCATCTCTCCCCAAACCGCATAAAGATCAATTTCCGATTCGCCATTTTCTAATACTTCGAATAATTCAGCGTTTGTTAGAGGTTCTGTCGCATCATCTGTAAATGCCCAGCCCTTATATGCTGCTCCCTCTTTATATGGTCTCGGGAAAGAGAACGAAGATTGATCGGTATTGTAATCTTTTAAAAAGCTTAAATACTCTATTTCATCATAAGTAGCACCTTCCATATTCAGGTAATAAGTCACGCTGAATGAGTATACTTTGTTCCATACAGGTGTACATACGATCGCAACATCTGGGCCTTCAATAGGATCCCCATTTTCGTCGTAAAGCATATTGCAGTCTACGTTTCCAAACAGATATGACTGGACAACACCGTTTGCAGTCACCTGCCAACGGTAGAATTGATACCCCTCTTTAACAGGTATGCTGGAAATCGTATCAAGATAACCATCTTCGAAATTATATGTGGTTACATAAGAGCCAGTGTATATTACACCATCCACATCCATTGATGCGCCGTCATCCAACACATAAGTGATCGAAACACCTTCCTGAGGTTGTTGTTCAGGTTCCCATACTGCGTAAAGATCTACGTCACCATCCAGGAATAATTCATCCTCTATATCATAAGAACCGTTATAGTAATCTACAGAACCGTCAGGTGTTTTTGACCATCCTGCCAATGTATAGTTTTCACGGACAACTTCCTGATATATATAAATAGCTTCTTCCGCCAATGGGAACCACTGTGTATTCTCCTGTTTGTATCCTTCATCTGTAGCTAAATATGCGTCATCCGCATTCGCATGGAAGGTAAGCCCGTAAAGTGATTTATAACTAGTAGGAGTAAGAATCACGATATCTCCTGAATTCACGGTAAAGTATTCGCCGAAGGGAATAACATGACCCGCATGAAATTCCATACAATTATCAGGATCGCTTACCTTTCTGGCGATCCATCCGCCGAATTCTCTTCCGAATTCATTGAGTAACACACGGTTTGAAATAACGGTATGCGTTTCATTCATCGTATATGTATATTCTGTCTGCGGTGCTTCCCCTTCCCAGGTCTGACCGTCACTGAGAACATACCGGACTGTCCATGTTTCTTCAGTAGTATTCTGCAGTTCTTCCAGATATGCCTGTGCCTGTGCAAGTTGTGTATTCAGATTATCTCTGTAGGAGATGACTGCGGCTTTATACTCTGCGACAGTATATTCTGTTCCCCAGGAGGAAATGATATTTGAATCATAGGAGAGGCCTGTCGGATAGTCTGTTCTGGCAAATTCCTGTGCATAGGAGTATCCTTCGTCATACGGTAATGCACCTGTATACTGACTTGCACCAAAACCTGTGATTTCACTCTTTCTGGTTGAGTCTTCTGCATCGGGATTAACAAGATTCAAATAATGACCAGCTTCACTGAGGTCTCCTGCTTCATAATCAGCTTTTTCCTTTGTATACCACCCGGAGAAAGGATCATATTCGGGATAGCTGCCCCAGGCGATATTCTCACCGGTATAGTAGAAATATCTGGACTCTTTCAAACCATGCCAGTGATTGAAGTTGATTACAGCGATATAGTTCGTCTGAATCTGTGCCAGAGCCATCATATAGTCTGTGACTTTCAGTGCGTCATCGTTGCCGTCATGATTCGCCAGACGATGTTCATCGCCGGCACGAAGAGTATTCCCTTCGGCAATCAGATCCAATGCGGTTAATACATTATCAATCGAGGTTGCGTCCGCAGGATTACCGATCTGGGTGATCTGTTGTCCTGCCAGTACATTCCCCTCATTGATCATGGCAAAAATCTCATCATAGGTACCGTTCTGACGGTAAAAACCCAGGATTCCTTCATTCACCTGATCTTGTAAATCATTTACTCTCTGCTGCGCCGCATCAATCTCTTCCTGTGATGCCGCATGAACCTTGATGACTCTCCCGCTGATGTTATTGAACACCATGTAAAAAGCCAGCAACACGCTGAAAAACCGCTTCATCTGTCTTGCTCCTCCTGTTTTGATCATCTGATGATAATGCATAAATACTGAATATGTATATTTTACCATGTTCATTGAGAAGATGTCTCACGCAAAATATATCTACAGAATAACAATTATCTCTGTAATTTACATGTATTGAATAGCATATTTCCCTTCCATAAGCTAAAAGTATATTTCCCGCATAATAAAAGATGACCCTGTATGTTCCAGAGTCATCTCTTCTCTCTTATCCCTGCAGTCCTTCTTCTTGTCTCTGCATATTCTCTACGACTACATCGTAGATATCCCCGATGGACTGCCCGTATTCCAGGATCAGCCACGGTTCATTGGTATGAAAATGAATCTTGATCAAGGTATCATCCCCTACCACCAGCAGGCAGTCACCTTTGAAGTGCTCCGTAATATAGTCATGGATCTCATCTTCATCCAGGTCATGACCGTCAATCAATAACTGTGTATCAAACTTAAATTCTAACTGTTCCATATATACCTCCTACTTTGCCATGAGGGTAAAACCCTCTTCATAACTGTGATATAACTGTTCTTTCTCTTCTTCTGTCATTCTGCGTTCATTGGCGTTATGCCCGGATACCGTGCCATCATACTTCATCACGAGATCCCCGTCCCGGAAGAAGAACACAAACGGTACCGTGACCTTGGGCTCTCCGTCCTCATCCTTGGGGAACTGATCTTCGTATACTTCAATCAGCCGGTCATAATCAAACTCCGGTTCACCGTCATGAGGATAGATATTCACATAACCTACGGTCAGACCGGCCGCTTTAGCCGCATCATTCAGGATCGGTACTGCCTCATTGCACCAGGGGCAGGTATCATAGCCGAAATATACCGTGAACGTATCTCCGTGTTCCGCTCTCTCGATCATCTCCCCTACACTGGTCAGACGATAGACATGGTTCTGATCTTCCAGCAGGCCATAACCACGCATATCCGCCACGGTCTCCGTGATCTCCGGTGTCGGTTCCGGGGTCGTAGTGGGTTCTGTTGTCGGTACTGGTGTATTACTCCGGCATCCCGTCAGCAACAACATACTGACCAAGATGGCTATTTTCTTCATGGTCTAGAGACCTTCTTCCTTCACAAAGGCGTAGAAGTCGTCTTCCGCATCCTTATCCTTGGGGCTGATCGTACCTACCGGCATCGCGTAGAAGATAAACTCCTCTTCCCCGTCCACACCGAACGCGCTGTTGCAGATCTGCGGATCGATGGCACCGACGGCGCATCCTCCCAGACCGATGGAGGTTGCCGCAAGATACAGGTTCTCTGTCACATGTCCGGCATCCGTACGGGAGATCGGGCTTGCGGTAACACCGTACCTCCACTCCGCGCGGTAGAATACCATG
>JAFRMA010000106.1 GCA_017430925.1 Solobacterium sp.
CATATATTTCACCTGCTTCCCAGGAAACAGTTTTGACGGTTTCTTCCTGTACCGGTTCCGGTGATGATTCCGCTTGTTCTTCGTTTGATTCGTTGGGGACTGCTGTTCCTGTATTTGATGATCCGCATGCAGTCAATGACAGGATCATACACAGTAATAACACCTTTTTTATACTTTCTTTCATACTTGTAGTACTAAAACATTCCTTTCTACAGAGATTATTATAAAACATTTTTTATAAAGGGTACGATATAGTGTTTATAAACCAGAAAAGAAAAAATGAGCATTTTGCTCATCGTTCTCTTGGGCAAGACCAATTTGTCTCCCTAATATTTTTTACTTTTAGATCTTTGGGCAAGACCAATTTGTATATTCACACGTATCTCTACGTGTATTCTTCGTGGCAGGGGTGGAGAGAATCGAACTCCCATCAGCGGTTTTGGAGACCGATGTACTACCATTGTACGACACCCCTATTACCGAAAAGTCCCTTTACAGGACTTTGTTTGCAATGGTGACGCGTACGGGATTCGAACCCGTGAATGCCGCCGTGAAAGGGCGGTGTGTTAAGCCGCTTCACCAACGCGCCATTGATGTGCTTTTGTATATTAGCATAAACCTAAAACGAACACAACAACATTTTTTTCTTTTTAGTCAAATTTCGTTATCTTCAGGGGACGGATATGCTTCAGGACACGCTCCGCAATAAACCCGGTGAGAATTCCCGTAGGAATACTTCCCAGTAAAAGATACGGCAGGATCGCCACTACCATGGGCTGTGCATAGAACATCATGACCACGATCACCTGTCCCACAGAATGCGCCACCGCCGACAACACCGAAGTAAACATCAGAGAAGAATCTGTCCTGTCCAGCAGGATCAGTACAATACTGGACAATACCACTCCCCCGCAGCTGATCCAGAACGTACTGCCGAAGATCATTCCCCGCAGAAGATTACCGATGATCACACGCATACAGTTCACGATCAACATATCTCTTTTCCCCAGCAGACGGATAGCCATCAACGCGATGATGTTGGCCAGTCCCAGCCTCACCATATAAAAGATCTGCCCGATATACACCGATTCCGCAATGTTCAAAATAATTGCCAGCGCGGACAACATCGTCAGATAAGTTAAATGTCTAGTCTTCTGTATATTCATTACTCTTCCATCCAGGAAGCCGGCATGATCGTGATCCCGTTGGGAATACACTGGATCGGGAAAATATCCTCCACGGTCTTCCAGCCCATTTTAGCACAAGTATGATTGGGACAGATTTCGTTGATCACATGCCACCTGCTGTCCTTCACTTCCACATCCAGAGAACCATAATCCCCTTCCACGTGGTACAGCCCGTCGGTATTCGCATCAAAGCTCTGTACCACCCTGTCATGATATACGATCAGGATGGTATCCGTCTTCTTCTGCCCAGCCCGCCAGCGCATCAAGCCCAGCCCGGCCAGACAAGCAAGCACAATACAAAGAATAATTACGATCTCACGTCTCTTCATCATTACTCCGTCACAAGTTTTGTCAGATCCTCCGCCCAGATATTCTGTCTCACTCTGTGCATACCCAGGATCATACGTACCAACTGCTCAAGCTGTGTTACCAGTAATACCAAAGCGATATTCTTCATGTGGAACAGGTTGACACACGCAAACGCACTGGTCAGGCCAACCATCCACTCCAGACCCGCGTCCAGGAACTGGATGATCTTCGCATCCCCGCCGGAACGCAGGATACAGAAGATCATGAAGTTAAACATACGCAGAGATACCTTGACTGCAAACACATAGATGATCTTTACAGCCAGATTCATCGTCAGAGGATCCGTCACATGGAAGACATAGACTAACGGACGCGCCAAAGTCATCAGTAATACCACGAGCACTGCCGAAATCACTCCGCCAAGTCCAAGATGATATCTGCACTCCTGCAGAGCTTCCTCAATCTTTCCCTTACCAAGAGATGTACCCAGTAAGATCTGGATCGCATTGCCGTAACCGAAGATGATAAACGTGGATAAGTTAAAGATCTGATTGCCGATATAGTATGCATCCATCTGTACTTTACCCAGCTGGCCAAATGCCTTCACAAACAAAGTCTGACCAAAACCGAAGATCGTCTCATTGACCATCAGCGGCCACATCTTACCAAGGATCGGCACTACAAAATTACGATCCAGAGAGAACATCTCCTTAAAACTTCCGACAAACGGCTGTTTTGTCACAAACGCATGTGTACATAAGACAATACCGGATACACAGTTGGCGATCACGGTCGCAAGCGCAGCACCTCGTACACCCAGAGAAGGTATGGGTCCAAGTCCGAAGATCAACAAGGCATTCAAACTCACATTCAGTAAAGAAGTGAAAATGGATACTTTCAGAGCCGTCTTAGGCTGCTGGGTATTCCTGTACATCGTACTGAAACCGAAGCCGATTGCGGAGATGATCAGGTTAAACCTGGAAATTGAGAGATATTGTAAACCATAATGGATAACTTCAGGATCCTTAATATAGAACGTCAGGATCTGTCTTCCGAACAAGGAAGCCAGTAAGAACCAGACTAAACCATTTCCAATCGCCAGCAACAAACAAAAGCCCATACATCTCTTCAGATTCCGGTAATCTTTTGCGCCGAAGAACTGTGCCGAAAACATACCGATACCGCCCATGAAGCCAAAGTTGATATTTCCGCAGAGAATATCGATCTGGGCAGCTGTACCGACGGCACTGACCATGCCGATCCACGATACCATCAAGGTATCGATTGTACTCTGCGCGCTCATCAACATGGATTGTAATGCCAGGGGAATAGCGATCCTCGCGGTTTTGCCGTAGAACTCTTTCGGTCCTAAATATCTGTTTTTCAGTTCTGTAATACTCATGGTTATCTCTATCCTGTTTCTAATTCGTTTGACGGTTTATTCCCGAGGATGGATATTTCTGTACCTGTACTGCGCAGGTCTTCAAAAAATGACGGATAACTCTTATTGACGGCTTCGATACCGTCAATCTCGATGGTTTCACCCTTTACTGCCGCCAGGATACTCAATGCCATGACAACACGGTGATCCTGATGTCCGCTGAGTTTCAGGTCTGTTAACGGTCGATCATGACCGATGATCTGTACTTCATTCTCCCTGACCCCTACAGTATACCCGCATTTCTGCAGTTCTTCCGCCATGGATGTGATACGGTCACTTTCTTTCGTGCGAAGTCTCTCGGTATTGCGGAAGATCGTGGTTCCGGAGGCCAGGGCTGCGCACACAAATAGTATCGGGCCAAGATCCGGGCAGTCTTTCAGGTCGATCTCCGCGGCACACAGGGAGGATTCTTTGAACAGATATCCCTGTTCTTCTGCGGATACCTGTGCGTTCATCCGGCGCAGGATATCAATTACTGCGTGGTCTGCCTGTTGAGAGTCATGGTTCATCTCCGGGAGATACACCGATCCATGGAGTACTCCCAGTGCCGCAAAAAACGCTGCCTGGGAATCATCACTCTCAATCGCATATTCACCCGACTGGTAGTGTTGTCTGCCGGGGATGAGTATCCGGTGTTCTTCTGTGTTCAAGGTTATCCCGGCTTGTTTAAGATACTTCATCGTCATCCGGATATACGGCTTGGACACGATAACTCCCTGCAGATCGATCACGGAATCTCCGTCCAGCAGAGGTAACGCGAACATAAGTCCGCTGACAAACTGGGAAGACAGATTCCCCGCAACGGTATACGTTCCCGGACGCAGAGGTCCCTGCACAAGCAGCTGATTCCCGTTTCGTTCAAAGCGTAATCCCTGTTCATGAAAGATCTTTTCATAGACAGATAACGGACGATTCATCAGGCGTCCCCTGCCGGTAAAGGTTACCGGTTCGTTTCCCAGAGCTGCCAGAGGGATTAGGAAACGCAGGGTTGTTGCGGATTCACCGCAGTCCAGTGCTTTTCCTGTACCTGCCGTAAGACCGCCGTGTATGACCGTATTCTGCCCTTCTGTGCGGATCTCTGCGCCAAGCCTGCCCAGACATTCCTGTGTTGCCTGAAGATCATCGTTCTGCGGAAGATCACGGATCAGTGATGTACCGTCCGCCAGAGACGCGCATACCAAAACCCGGTGTGCGCAGGATTTACTTCCCGGCACCGTGATCTTGGTATAACCTGTTTTTCCGGCACTGATCATTGCTTTCATGGTTAATTGGTCATTGCCTCCAGAATCGCTTCCGCGGTAGCTTCCAGGGTGGAATTGTTGTCGACACGCACATCCGCATACTTCTCATATAACGGACGGCGTTCCTCGTACATCTCTTTCAGACTGTCCATGGTATTGCTTAACGGACGTGTATCACTTGGAAACAGTTTCTCCAGATCCCTGTCCATCCAGAAGATCAATCCCCGTTCGGACAGCCACTTCAGATTCTCTTCATTCTTGATCACACCGCCGCCGCAGCTGATGATCACACCGTCATCGTTACGGTGTTCATAGATACATTCGGATTCGATTTTACGGAATCCTTCTTCCCGGTATAACGTAAACAGTTCCGGAATCGTATGTCCGGTCTTCTTCACGATTTCGTCATCGATCTCCACATACGGCTTATGCAGGCGTTCTGCCAATATCGAAGTCATGGTTGTCTTCCCGGATGTGGGCATTCCGATCAATACGATATTCCGGTGTCTCCGCTTCATTTCGCGGACACATTCCTCTGCCGCAAACGGATCCAGGGTCTTCCCCTGAAACAGACAATTCGCGGACCAGATCTGACGCACAAAGATCTCCAGACCGCCGTACGCTTTCTTGTCCAGATGCTTCGCCTCAGACAGCAGTTTTGTGCGGAATCTCTCCACGTCGAGATCAATCACCGTCTCCAGTACCGGAAACATCCCCAGATCCAGATCCTGTTCACCTGCACGAACAATCACCTGTACCTCTTCTGCGATATCTTTGATCATCTGCGGATCATCGCCCGCCACAGGTGTGCCGCCCAATCGAGAGATCACCTTGGCATACCCTATTGTATTTACACCGTCATCCGTCAGGTATACCGTACGTTTCCTTACCGGAATATCCTTCACAAACAGGAAATCCCGGAAGCCATAAAGACCTGTGTTATACCCGGTGAGTACACCTTCACGGTTGATCACACAGTCAACTGCCTGCGCGTATTCCGCTGTAGAGTCCAGCCGGTCCATGAACGGTAAGATCTTCTGCTTATACGCATCCGAAACGATCAGTCCGTCAAACTCACGTTGAGCGAAGAAACGCGCGGTTTCCGCTTCCGGAAGAGCCATGGTGAAAGACTCGCCGTCATGAAAGAACGTATTGACTTCCGTATGCCAGGAATGCGGGTTATCCTGCAGGATTCCTATGCGCATTTCAATACCTCCGGCCAGGCGACACCATACATCTCCGTCAACAGATCCACCAGGACAAACGCGGTGAGATTATCCACTACGGTTCTTGCGCGGTGGATGATTGCCGGATCGTGACGTCCCTGGATCTCAATCTCAGTTTCTTCCATGGTCTTCATGTCTACAGTCTTCTGTGTCCTTGAGATCGATGGTGTCGGCTTGATCACGGTACGGAAAACTACCGGCATACCGTTGGTGATACCGCCGTTGATTCCGCCGTTATGATTGGTTTCTGTCTGTATCCTTCCATCCTGAAGAACAAACGCATCATTGGCTTCACTGCCATACATCTCCGCAAACCCGAAACCGCTGCCGAATTCAATTCCCTTGACTCCGGGAATACTGAACATAGCTTCCGCAATCACGCTTTCCGCAGACCCGAACAACGGTTCGCCAAGACCTCCCGGCAAGCCCAGGATCACTGTCTCCAGGATACCGCCGAGAGAATCTCCTTGCTCTCTTGCGTCACGGATCAATTCAAGCATTTCTTTCTCCGCCTGTTCATCCATCACCGCAAACATCTTCTCATTCAGTTTCTTTACTGTTTCAGGATCTGCCGGAAGTTCCTGATCCTGCACATTGTACAGCTGCGCAATGTGGGAGCCGATCACTACACCGTAATTCTCCAGAAGACTTCTGCACAAAGCACCGGCAGCCGTCATCGGGGCAGTCAGACGGCCGGAGAAATGTCCTCCCCCGGACGCATCCTGATAGCCATGGTACTTCAGCTGTGCTGTATAATCCGCATGTCCCGGACGCAATACCCCTGCCAGCGCGTCATAATCTTTTCTGCGTACATTCGTATTCTCCAGAAGGAAAGTAACCGGAGTCCCTTCCGTATAACCGTTTCTTACACCGGAGAGGATCCTCACCTGATCCGGTTCTCTGCGCGATGTGGAGATCTCCGGCAGACTCTGACGCATATCCAGCTGTCTCTGTATATATTCTTCATTCACTTGCAAACCTGCAGGAATCCCGTCCAGGACGCAGCCAACCGCATCCCCGTGCGATTCCCCGAATACTGTCAGTTTTACCACATTTCCCAATGTATTCTTCATACGTTAACCCTCCGGAAGAAAAAACCATACGGTTTTATCCCTATGGTCTTTCATCAGTACTACCGGATCATTGACCATGATCACCTGTAAACAGGTTCTCTGCTTATAGGGACAATGACTCTCTTTAACGTTAAAATAGTATTACTTTTTACCTTTACTGTAAAGGCAGAAACACCCGTGATATAATGCCCCTGTGAAAAAAAACGGTACTCTGATTTCCTTCGTTTATTTGTTTCTGATTCCGGTGTTTTCGGCATGGCCGATGCTGGGAAGAGACTTCGCTGCCGATAACTATACACTGGTGCTTAACGATCATCCCCTGTTTGTATTCCCTCTGTTGTTTAACATCTCCTGTTTTCTGTATGCCTTGCTGGTGATTGGAAAAAGACTGTGCTTGAAAAAGAACTGGTTCATTCAGTGTATTGTTGTCTATGTCCTGAATCTTCTGGTGATGATGATCTCCTATGGGGAAGAAACCGATCTATCTTCCCAGATCCATGTCTTTCTCGGCTATGCGGTATTCCTGTGGATGAACTACCTGATGTTTATCCTGTTCCAGTATTATCCGAAGTACCGTACGATCTACTACCCCGGAATCCTCGCCATCCTCTTTGTGATCATGCACTATGGGTGTGTCAACGGAATCGCTGAGATCATCTTCTCGTGTATCGTTTCTTTCAGCCTGTATTTCATGTACAGACAATAATAAAAGATCACAGTATATACCGTGATCTCCTATAATCTTTTACTGATTTACTTCCCAGTAACTTCTGCGGCTTTCGCTCAGATTGTCTGTATAATAACGGACTGTGAGTGTAGCAGCGACCTTGCTCTTGACTTTCGGTTCAGTAATGAAACCATCACCCTCAAGCATCAGTTCAAGAATAGCTTTGCAGCAGGTTCTCAGGTTATCAACACCAGCTTCAAGTTCTGTATTCAGATCTCCGGCATTGACCTCAATGTAAAGCCAGCCCATGTTATGTGCTTCCCACTTCTTCCAGTTAATTACGTCCTTATATTCCTGTAAGGATTTCTTTTCAACCTTAGGAGCGGCAGGTTTCTTTGCAGGAGCCTTCTTTACCGTCTTCTTTACAGCTGTTTCTTCTGCTGTTTTCTTCTTTGCAGGCATAATACTTTAACCCCCTTCGTGCATCCATTATAACACGATTAAAAATTCTGTAAAAATGTAATTTAAAAATCACTGTTATCCATACATAAAATGCGTGTTATTCTAGTATATGAAGGGTATGATCGTAGACAGTATAAAGATGAAACAACTGGAGAATACATCCCCTCTTTCTCCTGAAGAATTGATGGAAGAAGCCAGTGCTGCCATAGCCGCAGAACTGCGGAAACAGCTTCCTGCCGGATCGGTTCTTCTTTTCCTGTGCGGGAAAGGAAATAACGGAGGAGATGGTTTTGTCTGTGCCCGTTTACTGGCAGAAGAATATACATGTATGGTATGCCTGGTCAGCGGAGAACCTGTGACAGAGATCTCTAAACTGAACTATGACAGACTTCCGGAAACGGTACGAATCCTGCCGGTTTCCCGGCTGCGCGCAGCACTGAAAAAAGTTGATCTGGTGGTGGACGCAGTCTACGGAATCGGTTTCCACCTGCCTCTTTCCGCGGAGATGAAGAAGATCTTCCGCTTGGTAAACAGTTCTTCTGTCCAGGTATACAGCGTGGATATCAACAGCGGATGTGAAAGTGATACAGGACGTTATGACACTGATGCGATCCGTTCCGAGATTACTTATGCGTTAGGATACCGCAAACCTTTCCATGCCTTTCGTAAACACCATCAGATGTTTAAGGAAATCGTGGAATTACCTCTGTCCATTCCTCAGCCTGATCATGGTCAGTGTATGGAGATGGATGAAGAACGTTTCTTTGCGGGATTCCCGAAAAAGAACGAGAATGCCTTCAAGGGATCTTACGGCAAGACTTTGCTGGTCGGAGGCAGTTACGGTATGGCAGGTGCTTTAGGCTTCAATATTCTCGGAGCCAGGACTGTCGGCGCTTCGTATATCCAGGCAGTTCTTCCACAGGAGATCTACCCGATTCTGGCAGGCAGATTCCTTCAGCCGGTATATTATCCGTTTGGGGATCATAACTGGAAAGATGTCCTTCCTCCGCTGGCAGAGAAAGCCCGCGCATGTGCTTTTGGCAGCGGTGCCGTACACATGACACATAAACATGAGGTTCTGGATCTGATTCTTCAGAATGCCTCCTGTCCGGTCATTCTGGACGCGGAAGCCCTGAATCTTTTGAAGAATAACTATTACTTCCTGAAGTTTGTGCGGGTGCCGGTGATCCTGACTCCGCATATCGGGGAGTTCAGTAACCTGATTGGCAAACCTGCGGAAATGATCCAGGATAATCCGATATCCATGGCGAAAGACTTTGCGGAAGAGAATCATGTCTACCTGGTTTTGAAAGGTCCGCATACGATCGTGGTTTCCCCTTCCGGTGATCTGTATATCAATGAATCCGGGAATCCGGCGCTGGCACAGGCAGGCAGCGGAGATCTGCTTACCGGTATCATGGCAGGTATCCTGACCATGACCAGGGATGTATACCGTGCTGTATGTATGGCTGTATGGCTGCATGGTTATCTGGCAGATCTTGGTATACAGGAGAATTCTGTACAGAACTTCAACCTCGAACAATATCCGGAACTCATGAACAAACTCTTTAAGAAACATGGTTTCTGATATTTCCCTCAGGATAAATCACTGTTATAATATTTCTATTCTCCGGCATAACCTGCCGGATTATTAAACTATAGTCAGGAGATCTATGTCACAGGGTGCACCGAAGAGAATAACCAGACGACAAGCCAAAGCACAGATCAACACCTTTGGCAGACCTCTGGTCATCTATATTATTATCTTCACTTTGTTAAACTACGGAACTTCGTTTCTCCATGAGACATTTCCGGATTTTTTTGCGGCCTATGACTTTGACATGGTAGTGATCGGTACAGGTATGATCTCCACCCTGATCGTTACCCTGACCACCATGTTACTGGCTTCAGAATCACTGAAACTGGATATTAAGGATTATCTGCGTAACCCCAGGATCTCCGGCGGACGTATGCTGGCGTTTGTCTGTATCGGTATCGGTATAGAGATGCTTACTACTTCCGTATCCTCGTTATTCTACTTTTTCTTTCATACCAACAGCCAGATTTATGAATACCTGGGTTCGTTTAATACCACAACGAACATCGTAAAGAACCTGCTGTATTTCGTCCATTTTATCCTTCTGAAACCCATCTGTGATGAAATTATCTTCCGTGGTATTATCCAGCGTCAATTAGGGCACTACGGCCGTTATTTCGGGGTTCTGGGTTCCGCGTTCCTCTATGCCATGGCCCAGTTAAATCTGATTGACGCGATTCCTGCCTTCTTTGTCGGATGGTTCTTATCCCTGTTGACCATGAACTATCATTCCATCCGTCCGGGAATCGTTGTGCATATCTCCCTGAGCTTGTTCCTGTGGATGTTCAATGTCATCCCGGCACAGTTCATGTGGGTCACCATCGTGATCCTCGGACTTGTCTATATCGTTTCCGCATTGTTTATCTTCCAGAAACATGATACCCAGAATTTTGTGCGTTACGGGGCTACGGAATGGAAACTGTGGAAGATCCTGTTATCTTCCGGAACCGTGATCCTGGTTATCTTGTTGTTTATCGTAAATGTTGTACTGTCCTTCCTGTAAGGATGAATGGTATGGAATAGTAAAACTGCAGAGATGTTCTTGTCTCTGCAGTTTTTATTATGTCTGTTTTAGAAACGGAATAGCCCGTTGAATGCGTTGAACATTCCCTGCCAGTAATCCACGATACTTCTCTGGCCGATCTTGAAGGATACGGTCTTTGTGCCGCCGTATCCGTTGATACCACGGAATGTGACCTTGGCGGTTCCCTTCTTCACGTTGTTGGTATAACCGGCAATTTCATAATCTGCACCCAGTTTCAGGTCTTGTGCCTTCTTACCAAGTTTAATACTGGTAATATCACTTTCCTCAACGGTGACCTCACTGCCTGTATATTCCTTAGAATTGATCTTGAAGGTCATCTTTGAGATATCTGTTCCTGCGTTCAGGATCCGATACTCTTCACTGATCGTTCCGGTATAGTTACCTTTCCCTGTTACTGTTACCTTGACGACTGTTCCGGCCTCAACCACTGCCGGCAGTTCTCCTCCATCTACAGCTGTGTACTGGTACGTTGTCTCATAGTCTGTACCGGCTTTCAGGGTCTTACCGTTCACATCTTTCAGTACAGGTTTACTCTTATACCCGTTTGCCTTGGAGGAGTATACCTTGTCTTTAACGGTCATTGTGACTTCGGAGATATCCTTCGGCTTAATATAGAAGGTCACTGGTATAGGTGAAGATCCTTTAAAGTTCCCCTTAAATGTGATTACTGCCTTGCCTTCCGTGTTTGCTTTAGTGTTATTGAAATACTTGACGGTATAGTCTTTTCCTTCTGTCAGGCCTACCACATATATTCCGGGCTTACTTCCTCCCTTACAGTAGAATACAGGATCATCGATAATGA
>JAFRMA010000107.1 GCA_017430925.1 Solobacterium sp.
CAGCCGACGGTTTTATTTAATCATGTTGACGAGTCTTTATCAAGCTCCTCGCCAGCGTCTCCTGATCAGCAGGGCCGCAGCCGCCAATGCAGTCGTCAGACTGCCGAGCAGATAGATCAGCGTTGTACCGGAGCCGCCGGTATGCGGCAGTTCGACACCGGTTGAGTTGTAGATGGTGATCTCGTAGACATCTCGATTATCACTGTTTTTAACCTTCTTGCAGTTCAACGGATCACCGTTTAATGACGCAGTGATCATACCATTGGTACTCGTAATCATCACCGGCGCATCCAGCAGATTGTAGCCGGGCAGCGTCTCTGTCTCAATCAGGCAATAGATGCCGTCTTCCAAACCACCCAGATTCAGAATACCATACTCATCCGTCTGCCCTGCCGGAATAATTGGTTCCTCTCCCTCTTTAGGTTTCCCGTCTTCACCAATCTGGCTGACTTTATAAAGTTCAAACTTAATTCCCTGAAGAACTTTATCCTCGGAACCCGTTTCCAGCTTCTTGATACGGACCGGATCTTTTGGCGTGTTCTTTACCGTGATCTTCATGCCGCCACTGCCTTCTTCCTCAATGACGGCAATATCCGATGAGATTTCTCCAATGGTCCAGGAGCCGGACTGTGCCGGACGCCGGGCGCTGCCGAGCGTTATCTCACCTGTATCAGAGATGATGATCCGAATATCGATATCAATTCCCTGGTAGGCCGAGGAAACATCCGTTTCTCTTAAATAATAGATACCCGGCCTTAAACCGTTCGGGTTCTCTGAGTTTCTCAGAACAATCTTCGGAATCACACCATCGGCGTCTGTCACTAATTCTTCATAGCCTTCCATAGGTGCATAGTCCGGCATGGGATTGCCTGTACCTGCTTCTTTGACTTCTTTATAAAGAGCGAACTTGACGTCTTTCATCGGCAAGTCAGAATACGAGTCTATCTTAACCGCGCGCAAATTGAAGTCCTTATTCCTGATCGTCACAGTCGGCATATTGGTCGCCGTAGGCTCCGCCACCTGCGAGATCGTATAATATCCGTTTTCCGGATCTGTGCGCTCACCGTTCACGTAGATTGTATTATCGGTGGTTTGTTTGATTCTAATCGTATCGATCAACGAACGATAGCCGCTTGGTGCAGCTGTCTCCTGCAATGTGTATTCCGTATTCGCTTCCAGATAAGCAACTACGATCAATCCGTTCGCATCGGACACAAAGGTCTTAGTCTTTCCTGCACCATCCGTCAGAACGAATCTCGCATTTGGCAGCGTCTTGCCGTCCATATCTGTTTTGATCAGCTTGATGCCCGGTCTTGCGTTTGTTACAGTATCAGTGCGGGAATTGACCTTATTTGCGATCTGCTCAGCCGTCAGAACTTCTCTGTCATAATCAACCGTATAGACATGTGTAACTGAGTAACCGTGTTCATTTTCTACCCCGCCGACCTCGATTGTTTGATCTTTTTCTTTTCTTGTAATAGCCGTATATCCGCTGACAACACCGGTGTTGGGGTCAACTGTAATATCACCGGTCAGCACGACTTCATAAACTTCATAATCATTCAGCGTCTTACCCGCTGCCAGTTCCGGGAAGAACCAGCGGACAGATGTAACAGGATCTGTCATTTGGCGCACAGATCCGTCAAGCGGTTCATCGCTGCCCTTCAGATACACGGCAAAATAAATCGAATCATGAGAACTCATGAAAGGTGCATCTGACCAGTTCTTATTGACGATTAAGCCATAACCGTGCTGGTTGTGTACGGAGACAGTCTCATTATTCTTGGATCCGGTGATCACACCTGTATTCGTCGCTTCTCCAGTGTTTCCGGTAGAGTATGCTCCGTCTGTCAGGGTATAGCCGAGTAGATTATATCCTGCGGGAATCTCGTAATCACGCTCCTCAATCATGTAGGCTGTTCCCGCCATTAATCCCGGGATCTCGATGCTATAGCCAGCTTTAATCTTATCAACGGCACCTCCCGGTGAAGAGTAGAATGTTGCCTTTTCCTGTTCACTCTTCCACTCGCCCTCAGGCACAGTTGTACCAAGATCTTCAAATCTAGTCTTGCCCGTGGAAACAAAGCCGCCATTTTGATAGATACAATAATGCCCTTCAGGATCTTTTACATAGTATTTACCTGTGTTGTAAACAGTATAGTTGTTCCCTTCTTTGCCAATGTAGATACGGAACCGGACCTCAGTGTTATCAGCATTATCTC
>JAFRMA010000108.1 GCA_017430925.1 Solobacterium sp.
GATGGCTTTCAGGCTGGGCGAAACAGCCAGGACGATCGTTTTGTCGCTGCGGCTCTCATCTGCCACCATGAGGTTGGCTTTCAGGGGATCGAGACCGCGGGCAACACACTCCACGGAGGCATAGTAGGATTTCAGATCGATACAGATATAGATCCGGTGAAAACGGTCATTGGTGATCATGAGAGCCTCCTGAGATTCCTGCAAAAAGGGCATAAGAAAAACATCTTCCGGATCCTGAGGATCGTCTGATGATGATTTTCCTGAAATGAAATGTGTATGGCGAAAAGGTGTATATCCGACGTATGCCTGTTCCTGCAGACAAAGCGATATTTATGTGCAAAACGTTGCATAAATCGGCATATACCGCAACAAAACCATAATATTATATGAGGGAATTGTCAATACGGCTTCGCAGAAAAAAGAGTTGACTGAACGCAAGAATAGTGAAAATCAGTGAAGAAAAAGTGTAATATTTTGGTGTGCAGCAGGAAAGAAAATGATGAGAGAGTATCCGGTGATTCACGAAAAACCTGTATATGCGTATACGTTCGATCGTCTTGATATGCTTTGGGAGAAGCATCCGCAATATCATGAGAAGACGATCTTTTCCAGTGTCGAGCAGCTTCTGGAAGAACACGAGAGCTTCCGTGATGGTTTTGATGAACTAAGAGAAGAATATACTGCCAATGAATATGACCGGTTTCTGATCCAACTGTCTCTGCACGATCTGCCATACAGATATGCCACGAAAAAACTGATCGAACAGATGGAGCTTCCGAACAGGGAAAATCCATACGTCACTGCATTCCTGGATCAGTTCTCGGAATTCGATACAGACCATGATGCCTGTTTTCTCTTCCCGGAGAGTTACGTTTCGCAGTTCTTTGTCATCACGGAAGTGTGCAAACGTGCAAGAGTCTTCCGGCCGATCCGTAATCTTTTCCCGGATGAGGACAAGGTCCATTATCTTGCGGTATTCGACAAGCAGAATATGGATGACGTCCTGCTGATGTTCCATCTTCTCTATACGAATTCTTCACAGGATCTTTTCGGCGGATATTCACTCTATGACTATTCTTTGCTGTGGTACCAGACTCACCTGCAGGAATGCGGTGAGATCTTGCGTTCACCCTATCTGCCTGATCGTATTGCTGTCTATCAGGGAGCAATGCCCTACTGCTACAATCCGGTGAAGACTGTTTATGTCCGCAGGAACATCCAGCATATCCTGGACAGCGGTTACTTCACATCAGAACTGGAATTGTTCCTCAATCTGACAAAACGCATCATGCCGTTATTTCAGTGGTGGTATATGGACCTTTCCATGTATGAGGAGAAGGACGGCTATAAGACCAACTGGAGGCTGGAGCGGACAAAAATACGGACAGATCTGACAGAAAAAGGAATCATCAAACCAAAATGGAAGCATGAACTGACCCTGTTCAATGCGGTCAGAAAACGCTATCCCGATACACTTTATCAATACAGGCCAGAGTGGCTTGGCTTGCAGAGCCTGGATATTTTTATCCCTTCTCTGAATACCGGCATCGAATATCAGGGAATCCAGCACTATCACCCGGTTGAATTCTTCGGTGGGGAAGAAGCCCTGATCGCCCGGTGGGAGCTGGATCAGCAGAAGAAGAAACTGTGTGCCCTGAACCATGTTCGGCTGATCGAATGGCCTTATGACCTTGAACCGACAGACCGCAATATTCGCAATACTCTGGAAAAACTCAGCCGGAAGGAGGAACGTGAAAATGCCTTCCTTAAGCTGGAGAATTTTGACGACTACATGGAACACTATGAGGCATTTGCCGGCGTGCGCAGAAGCGGCGCATTATTCCGGAAGGAAAATGATCTGATGGAGAGCGACGAAAAATACTCAAGACGTGAAAAGGAGGCTTTGCTTGAAAAGAAGAAACAGGATATCCGCAAATGTTTGCACGCGGAGATCGATCATCTGCGGGAAGATGCCGAAAAGAACGGAGTCTGGATCCTTCCGGTCAAAGGCAGGGAAAAAATAGAGTTTCGTTATCGGTATCCGGACGGCAAACGCGGAGATATCGATCACTATCTGGCCGGATTATATGCGGAGCCGAAAGCGGTGAAGGATAATGAATATGCAGTAAAGATCGATCGGAAAGAGTATGAACTGATCGAACTGCTGATCATGCCAAACATGAATCTGATCACCCAGTATGATCCGGATACGCAGGATGAGATGGTCGAATTCCTCCTGCAGCATAATCGCATCGCAAAGATCGAAAGCCTGATGCATCAGATAAATTATTACAAGGAAGAATATCGCAGTATCCGTTCCATATCTGATCCTGCCTTGAAAAAACTACTTAAGGATTATCACCGCCAGCTGGCAGACAAGACAGACAGGATCTATGAATTTCTGATCGGAGAAGGTGCGACAAATCCGAAATGGAAATCTGAGCAGGCAGCATATGCGATCGTGAAGAAGCATTATCCGGACGCAAGGTTCCAGTATTCACCGGAATTTCTGTTCCATCAGAAACTGGACATCTTTATCCCATCCGTGAATAAGGCAATCGAATATCAAGGCAAGCAGCATTACGAACCTGTTGAATTCTTTGGCGGAGAAGAGAGTCACAGACGTAATAAGGAACGGGACAGAAGAAAATATCAGCGGTGTAAAGCCAAAGGGATCAAAGTGCTGTATTGGGACTATGACAAACCGCTGACGGAAGATTATTTTCTGGAGGAGATCAAGCCTTGGATAGATGAGTAGGACAGCAAAATATTAAGCAGAAGGGATAATCTTTTGCTCTTTTATCCGTGGTCAAAAGAATAGGTAATTACTATGTGCATAGATTATATTCATAAAGAAACCATGGCACCATTCCTATAAACTATGCCCTTAATGAAAAAGGGAATATTTCATTATTTGATTATAATGAGACAATTAAAATATAAAGAAGCATAACAGAACAGGCAATGCGTTCATTGGGGTAAATAAAATGGTAAATCAATTTAATAATGATACGAAATCAGTTCATTTATTTTCCGGGGTTGAAATTCCATGTATAGGGTTTGGGACATCACAGATTGCAAACAATCAAATAGAAGATGCTCTTTTATGTGCCTGCAGGGAGGGGTATCGGCACATAGATACAGCTGATGCTTACGGGAATGAAGAAAGTATTGGTAAAGCGATTCATTCGATTGGCATACCGAGAGAAGAGTTGTTTATCACGAGTAAGCTGAGAAACAGATATCGCGGATATAAAACAACAATAGAAGCGTTTGAAAGAACACTGGAAAGGATGGAACTTGACTATCTTGATTTGTTTCTGATTCACTGGCCAGCAAACAGGAAAAAGTTTGAAAACTGGGATGAGATTAATCAGGAAACCTGGAAAGCAATGACAGAGATATACAAATCAGGGAAAGTAAGAGCAATCGGTGTTTCTAATTTTCTTCCGAAGCATCTGAAATCATTGATGGAAACGGAGATTCCTCCTATGGTAAATCAAATCGAATATCATCCGGGCTGGAGGCCAACAGAAATAACAGACTTTTGTCATGGTCACAATATTATTGTTGAAGGGTGGAGTCCGCTGGGAAACGGGAAGGTCTTACATGAGCCAACACTTATAGACTTGGCGAAGAAATACGGAAGAACGCCAGGGCAGATATGTATTCGGTGGTGTCTGCAAAATGGTGTGCTGCCATTGCCCAAATCGGTAACACCATCAAGGATTGCGGAAAACATACAGGTTTTTGATTTTGAAATCTCTAGAGAAGACATGAATCGAATCAACGATCTAGAGGTTATGGGGTGGTCAGGTCTGAATCCGGATGAAGTTGAATTCTGAGCACATAAATACACGGGATATTTTCATAATGAAAATAAGATATACCCTCATAGAAAACAGAAATCTGCTGATGATGGCTTCAATTGTTTTTGTGACGATATCGCAGACAGAGAAAACAAAGTGAAATATCTTTCCGGAGTTTTTGCCTAGAAAAGAAATTCCTGCAAACAGAGAGCCGTAATTCTCTGTTTTTTTTGGATTCTTTGGATAGTGAAAAACGGTAAGAAAAAAGTGTAATATTTGTGGTGGAGCAGGGTGTTCATACTTCCGGAATCTTCCGGATCAATGACTGGGATTAAATATATGCACCGATCGCACCTGCACCGATATCGGCTTGATTTAGGCTCTGACAGAAGTCAGTAATAGAAATCATATGAAGTATCAGGCATGTTTCTTTGATCTTTACGGTACCCTGATGGACATCCGTACCGAGGAGTCCAAGCCTTTTCTGTGGGAGATCATGTCTGACTGGTATTCTTCGCATGGAGCACGCTATACACCGGATGGACTCCGCGAAGCATATCTGACGCAGGTGGAAGCAGAGACAGAATCTGTCCGCAAAAGATATGCAGAGCAGGGGATCCACGTGAAGTATCCCGAGCCGGAGATTGGGAATGTCTTTTCCTGTCTGTTTGAAGACAAAGAGATACACGCAGGAAAAGAGCTGATCCGGGATACGGCACAGCTGTACAGACAGACCTCCAGGAGATACTTCCGTCTGTATGCCGGAGCGGCAGAATTGCTGGAATCTCTGAGACAGGCAGGAATCCGCGTCTGTCTTCTCTCAAATGCGCAGAGATTATTTACCGAGGAAGAACTCAGGGAAAGCGGGATCTATGATCTGTTCGAAGAGATCTTCATCTCTTCAGACTATGGTGTGAAGAAACCGGATCCGGTATTTTTTGAAACAGCCGTCAGAAAAATCGGCATGGATCCTTCCCGGTGCCTGATGGTCGGCAATGACATCGAGTGTGACATGGAAGGCGCTGTTGCGACCGGTATGTCAGGGTATTATATTTATTCGAAGCTGTCTCCGGACAGTGATCGAAAAAGATCCATACCTGCCGGATGTATATCCCAGAAGGGAATGAACCTGAAGCTTGTGCAGAGGTATATTCTCCGTCAGTATAAGGATCATACGGACTAATTCAAAAGATCAATCGGAAAGCCGAGAGTGTCCTCTTCCTGTCCGTATCTGTCGACATATTACCAGTTCCAGGCAAAATAATAAGAATAGAGAAATGGCTGAAGATATCAGAAAGATGAAAAGTACTGTCGGTGTGAAAGAATTTGAAGTGGCATATGAAAAACCGTACTGTGTAGTTCTTGACAGTGAATATTGTTCAATGGGAAGAAAGATTGGATATAAAGCGTGTCAAGCTGCAGGATATGACTATTATGATACAGCTATCCTCCTGGAACTTGTCCCAGAGTCAGATGTGACGAAAGCAGACATAGATGAATTTGAGAAGAAATTGCGTATAGAAAACTATACCAGTGAACAACTAAGAAAAGATCCGGAATATATCAGGATTGGAGAAGTTTTTTACAAAGCGATAGATATTGCTTTGGCCAAAGGACCTTGTTTGATTCATGACCGCGCTTCCAAAGAAGAAATTATAAAAAGGGGATATACATGTTTAAGTGTATTCACATATGGTGATAATATAGCCGCAAAGATTGTTCGTGCAAAATTGTCCCCTGTTTATTGTCATTTGGAAAAGGATGAGGACATAATGCGCGGAATAAATGAAGAAGATCAGATTCGTATCAACTGGCACAGAGCACATAGCAAAACGGAATGGGGTTTATTGAAAGCGTATGATCTTAGTATCAATACAGAGACATTCGGACGAGATTTCTCAGCAGAATTACTTGCAAAGACAATGAGATAGGAAGAAAGTGAACTGCCAACCACTTAGAATCTAAAGATTCTTGAAGTGGGAGAGCTTCCTGTTTCACCGAGAACTGTGGCTGTACGAGCCCGGCTTACACTCTCTCCACAGAAGTGTCGGGCCCTGTAATTCCTGCGGCACCTTATTTATCCCGGTTCTTATATGCCCGGGGAATTTTTTTCGCTCAGAGAACAAATATTATCAGGCATCTTTTTTTTCACGGTGAAACGCTACTATATACTCAGCCGAAAATTCCCGAGACACAGAATAAACTCATCCCGATTTCTAAAGGCAGATGTTTATATATAAATATATGGGTTTTTTAATGTTCTTTGCTATCCGGAATTTCTTCTATCCACGTGTTTAAGAAGTGGATTTTATGATTTCGGGCAAGAGTTTCTGCTTCATCGAACTTTTTCTGCTCAATCAGGTCCAGTATTTCCAGGTGTTCTTTATAAGATGTGGGCAATCTTCTCGGCACCATGGAAAAAGCGCCCGCCGTGTAGATCCAGCGCTGCCATAACTGTTCGATCATTTCCTGAATGGCGGTATTTGGTACTACAGAAAACAGTGACTTATGAAACCGGTGATTCAATTCTGCATAGTTCTGATCGTCATGAACAATGTATGCCTGATACATCTCTTCGTTGATCCTACGCAGGTCTCGGATCGCGGCAGGAGACAGATAATCCACAGCACAGCGTGTGGCATAGCCTTCCAGAACACCACTGATTTCCGCAATGTTGCGAAGTTGATCTTTCGTGATTCCAATCACCGTGGCTCCTTTGTTGGCGGTCATTTGAATATAGCCTTCACTTTCAATACGCCGTAAAGCTTCACGTACCGGGATCTCGCTGGTCTTACATGCCTTGGCAACCTGACTGATGATAATCCTGTCTCCGGATTGATAGTGGCGCTGAGCGATTTCAGAAAGGATGAAGTTATATATTTCGTCTACTTTTGACTGTGCTTTATTCATATTTATGTCTCCGTATCTCTCTTAGGTTCATATATATTTTATTCAAATGTCTGTATTAATCAATAAATTACAATAGAAATTTTGCTTTTTATATTGCAATCACCAGATGATAATATATAATACAATTATAATCATATATGATTAATACGTAAAATATATTATATTCAGGAGGGTGATTAATGGGATATTACAAGGAAGATCATTGGTGGGCTAGTCCTTTTAACGATGCTGAAGAAGTGCGGAAGACGATGGACATTGCGCATAAAGTCATAATTCATGATGCTACTCTTCGTGACGGTGAACAGACTCCGGGAGTGGTGTTCAGTGTCGAGGATAAAGTCCGGATCGCAAAATTACTGGATGAACTTGGTGTTGAACGGATCGAAGCAGGTATGCCGGCAGTATCCGCCGCGGATGCTGAAGCAATCCGCAGAATCGCTGACCTGGGTCTGAAATCGGAGATCTTTGCGTTTGTGCGTGCTATGCGTAAGGATATCGACGTTGCTGCTGAACTTGGAGTGAAGGGGGTGATCATCGAGATCCCAATCGGCTATCCGAAACTTCTATATCAGTTCAACTGGACCTGGGAGGATGTCGCGAAAAAGAGCATAGACTGTGTTACCTATGCCAAGGAAAAAGGATTATATACGGTGTTGTTCCCGTATGACACCACCCGGGCAAGAGAAGAAGATCTTGATCATCTGATGGATGCACTGATGAAGGAAGCAATCCCGGATGCCATAGGTGTTGTGGATACCATGGGATGTGCAAACCCGGAAACCATCGCGTATCTTGTACGGAAAGTAAAGAAACAGATGAACGGCATCTCAGTCGAAGTACACACCCATAATGACTTCGGTATGGCTGTTGCTACAGAATTGGCGGGAGTCAAAGCCGGTGCGGACGTTATCCACAGCTGTATCAACGGTCTGGGAGAAAGAACTGGAAATGCTGCACTGGAACAGCTGATGATGGCGATGAAGATCCTGATGGACATGCCGAACGATTATCATCTGGAAAAACTTCCGGAAGTATGTGAAGAAGTGGCACGGATCAGCAATATTCCGCTAGCACCGAACGCACCTGTTGCAGGAGAACGAAACTATACCCGTGAGTCCGGCATCGGCGTTAATCTGGTAATGGAAAAACCGCTGGCTATGTTTGCGACATCACCGGCTATGTTCGGAAGAACCGGAACCGTTGCATTGGGGAAGAAGAGCGGAAAAGCTTCTGTAACCTATTATCTGTCAAGTCTGGGATTGGAAGCGACGGATGAGCAGGCATCAGTCATGCTGGCGAAGATCAAGGAGATGGGGCAGGAAAAGAAACGACTGCTTACCGAAGATGAATTCAAAGCGATTTACAACGAAGCAGTCAGTCAGTAACCGGAGGATAAACTGATGAAGATCATATCAGTTAAGTCAATGACATATCGTTATCACATTCCGGAAGATCAGCAATTCGGCAACAGCACACGTTGGAATACTACAAAAAATACAGTACTGGTCGAAGTAAAGACAGATGCCGGAATTACCGGATACGGAGAAGCAGACGCAGCCGGGGGACCTGCGGAATCCACCGCATATCTGATTGACCGCGAGATCGGTCCGTATGTAATCGGTAAAGATCCCTTCTGTGTTGATGAGATTTTTGAGGACCTCTACAACCGTTCAATGATCCACGGCAGAAGAGGCATCATCATGCACGCAATCAGCGGTGTGGACTGTGCCTTGTGGGACATCATTGGAAAGGCTGCAGGACAGCCGGTATACAAACTTCTCGGTGGTGCCAGGACAAAAGTGCAGGCTTACCACAGCGGCGGATTTTACCGCAGGAACGTACCGGACACATGGTATGGCGAAGAAGCCAGACTCGGTTACGAAAAGGGATACCGTGCATTCAAGATGAAGATCGGGCGGTATGACCTGGAAAGAGATGCCGAACGTGTACGCATTGTCAGAGAGGCGATTGGGCCAGACTCAAAACTGATGGTGGACGTGAATTCCAACTATACAGTAAAACAAGCTATTCAGATGGGTGAAAAGCTCAAACCATACAATCTCTTTTTCATGGAAGAACCGGTCAGTGTAGAAGATCCTGAGGGAAGCGCGATAGTCGCCCGGAATATACCCATGAATCTTGCAGGGTATGAAACGGAATATACACGTTACGGATACAGAAATCTCATCGACAAAAGAGCCATGGATATCGTACAGGTTGATTCAACCAGGTGCGGAGGACTGACGGAGAGCCGTAAAATCGCCGCATATGCGTCTGCGCATAAACTTCCGGTAACCTGTCATGCCTTTGCGGGAGGACTTACTTTCCTTGCAGGACTGCACTTTGTCTGCGGTGTAGATAACGGATTCCTATGTGAATGTGAAGTGAATCCGAATCCTTTGCGGACAGATATGTTTAAAAATTATCGGATGGAGTTGGATGAGGATGGGTATATTACCGTACCAGAAAAACCAGGCTTTGGAGCAGAAATCGACTTTGATGCAATCGAACAATACCGTATAGGATAACAGTTTAAAAAACAGGGATCATCAAGATCTGCTGGCAAATCAGGAGGATGAATTAATGATAGATTTGGATTTCCCGGTGGGGATATGGACATTTCATAAAGAGGGTAACTTCAATTTTCAGTTTAACCGCACAGTAGCACACGGAGGACATTTGGACGAAGTCAAAGAAATAGCATCCAAGGTTACCGATATACCATCCTACATACGTCTGATGGAAGAAGCAGAAGAAAGAGCACGTCAGAACGGTGACAAAAAAGCAGAGATGGCTTATCTCCGTGCACATGAATTCTTTACTACTTCCGGACAGGGGAAAGCGGAGAAATACCAGAAGTGGAAAAAGATGTTCTATGAGTCTAATAAACAATTGATGGAAGACTATCACGTACAGTATGCGGAAGTGCCGTATGAGAACGGGTTCCTGCCGGTCATGTACGCGGTACAGGAAGATCCGAAGGGTGTGGTAGTTATCCACGGGGGGTATGACTCATATTACGAAGAGCATCTGAAGATTGCTCTGCATATGTACCGGAACGGTTATTCAGTGTATATCTTTGAGGGCCCAGGTCAGGGTTCAGTGATTTACGAACAGGGTATTCCGTTTACGCATGAATGGGAAAAACCGGTTGGAGCGGTTCTGGATTACTTTAATCTGGATGATGCAGCACTGATGGGCATTTCTCTGGGATCTCTGTTATGCAGAAGAGCAGCTGCCAAAGAAAAGCGAATTAAGTATGTATGTTCTGTAGGTATGCAGACAAACCTGTATGAATCGACACTGAACCGTATGCCGGGACAGTTCAAGGATAAGGTGGCCGCTGCGATGGATGCAGAAGATAAAGATCAGGTCAACGAACTGATGAGTGATCTGATGAGCAAAGCTTACATCTATGAGTGGTATATCAACCAGGGCTTGCATGTATTCGGAGTAGAGACTCCATATGACTATCTGAAGAAGTCGCAACTCTTCTCTCTGGAAGGAATCGAAGATCAGATTGACCAGGACTTCTTGCTGGTGAGTTCATCGAAAGATCACTTCATGCCGATGTCTGACACACAGAAAGAAATTGACCGTATGCCTGCAGTGCGTTCGTTCACACTGCGGATTGTCATGCCGCCGGAAAAGGGTGAGAACCACTGCAATATCGGCAACCGGAAACTGATGATCGATGTCTTCATGGCGTGGCTGGAAGAAACGAAAAAAGAGCATATTACGGCAAAAGAAGAGGGTTGGCTGTAATCTATATAAATCATAAGAAGGGAGAATGATTATGGATATTCTTAAGAATGGGGATATAACAACAGTTTTATTGAACGCAGTCTTCGCAACATTCATCAGTGTACTATTTCTCTTGTTAGGAAATGTTATCTACAAAAAATCATCATTGATTCGGAAACTTTGCATTCCTGCACCGGTCGTCGGCGGACTTGTTTTTGCAATTATTAATCTTCTTCTGCATTCATTCGCAGGTGTAGAAGTTGAATTTGATGAGACGATCTATAACTTCTTTGCGTTGCTATTCTTCACCACACTGGGTTACGCAATTAATCTGGGTGTAGTGAAAAAAGCAGGAAAGATGATTCTGATCTTCTTCATTACCACAGTCATTCTAACCATTGTACAGAACTTTGTGGCTGTTGGCATCTCCAAGGCTACAGGTATTTCTCCTCTCGTAGGTCTGATGGCAGGATCACCGTCACTGGTTGGCGGACATAGTAATGCGGCTGCGTTCGGTGCCATTGCGGAAGAGTGGGGTCATGAAGGAGCTGTCACTTTTGGTATGGCGGCTTCTACATATGGTCTGATTGCCGGTGTCATGCTTGGAAACCTCGTTGCGGAAGTGCTGATCAAGAGACATAATCTTTCAACAGTGGCACAGGACATGGGAGACCTTGCAGATGAAAGCGATGAAAAAGGCCATATGTTCAGTGGAAACGCCCTGACCATGGCTATGATGCGTTTGGTTTTAACAACCGGCGTAGGTCTTGTACTTTATGTTGTATGGGGTGCTCTGGTTCCAAGCGTAACGATCACACCGCTGATCTGGGGTTTGATTGTTGCCGTATTTGTTAAGATCTTTGATGATAAGAGAGGGAAAAAGCTTCCTACCGTTGAGATGCAGGCACTTGGTAAAACGTTCCTGGCAATGTTTGTCGCACAGGCTGTCGCATCCATGAAACTCTGGCAGTTGGTCGGCCTCGCACTGCCGCTTGTTCTGATTCTTGTCGTAAACACGATCATCACCTTCATCTTTGTCATTGCAATTACATATCGCATCTGTGGAAGAAACTACGATTCCGCATGTATCGCAGACGGACAGTTCGGCTTCGGTATGGGTTCTGTGATCGTATCTGTCGCGAACCTGGATGAAATCAGCAAGAAGTATTCTACATCCAAACTGGCGTACTTCGTGGTTCCTATCGTTGGAGCGATGTTATCGAATATCTCCAATGCGTTGATCGTATCGACTTTCATGAACTTCCTTCGGTAAAACGGTGCCAATTATTAACCTGGAAATTTAAGAATAAGATGCCCATATAATGGGCATTTTTCAGTTCTGGCATTTTTTGGTATTCAAATTATATATATAAATCACTCATATAATTCTTTTATATGTTTCACGTTAAAAACAAACATATAAATGCTGACACATTGTACATGTTGATACTACAGGAAAAAGAAACAAGAATGGATAAAACCGATAATATCAAAATGAAAAAGTATAAAAATTATAGTTGATTGCAAATAAATCTTTAGGTAACCTGCACATGAAGTTCAGATACTCTTCACATTCACCGGGTATTCTTTTACTCGTAACATAAGTAACGGAAAGGAGTTCCCTATGAAAAACAAAGAAATGAAGAAGATGGTATCCCTGCTTGTCAGCGCCGGATTACTTGCCGGATTAGCTGGCTGTACAGCACAGGAGAACGAGAATACAGCTGCACCTGAAACGGCAGCACCCGCAGAAGTCACAGCAGAACCTGCAGCCCCCGCAAGTGAAAGTACAACTGCCGTACAAGTCACAGAAACGGTCAAGACACAATCAGAAAGTGAATACTTCACCGACAGAGACCTGACACAGACTGCAGACACCAGTGACGCAAAGTATTACACCCTGCAGGACAACCAGGAATACACGATTAGTGAAGAAGGCGTATATGTCATCAGCGGAAGTGCGGAAGAAGCTACGATTGTAGTCGACGTGGATTCTTCAGAAAAGGTACAGATCGTTCTGGATGGTGTATCCATCACCAACGCTGACTACCCCGCAATCTATGTGAAATCCGCAGACAAGGTATTTGTGACAACCACAGACTCGGAGAATAAACTGACAGTCACCGGCACCTTCCGCAGTGACGGAGATACCAATACGGACGCTGTCATCTTCAGCAAGGATGATCTGGTACTGAATGGCCTGGGTAAGTTGGTCATCAACTCCACAGACAACGGAATCACTTCCAAGGATGATCTCAAGATCACCGGCGGCACATACATCATCACTTCCGAAAGTGACGCGATTGAAGCCAACGATTCGATCCTGATCTGTGACGGTGAGTTTACGATCAACACCTCCAAGGACGCGTTACATAGTGAGAATGATGAAGATGATACACAGGGGATGATCTACATCAGCGGCGGTACATTTAGCATCAACGCGGAATCTGACGGTATTCAGGGTATATCCCTGGTGGAGATCGACGGCGGTACATTCACAATCAAGGCAGAAGAAGCAGTCGAAGGAACCTATGTCAGGATCAATGACGGTAAATTCACGATCAACGCTTCCGATGACGGAATCAACGCTTCCGCGAAATCCAGCGCATACAAGCCGACAATAGAGATCAACGGCGGTACTCTGGACATCACCATGGCCGCAGGGGATACTGACGCCATTGACTCCAACGGCTATATCTACATTAACGGCGGTACGATCAACATCTCTGCCCAGTCTGCCTTCGACTTTGACTACGGCGCAGAACTGAACGGCGGAACTGTGACAGTAAACGGAACCCAGATCACCAGTATCACAAACTCCATGATGGGCTTCGGCGGCGGTATGCAGGGTGGCATGATGCCCGGCGGTAACGGAGAGATGCCGGAAGGCGAAACTCCGCAGGGTAATCCGTTCGGTGGCAAACCACAGGGTCCCGGAGGAATGCAGGGAGGATTCGGTCCCGGCGGGAAACAGTAATTCAGAAAATGTTAAGGAACTCTGTTCAGGCAGAGTTCTTTTTTTCATCTATAGTTCAATGATATAATCAGTGAAAAGGAAGCCCGATTATGACAGTGTTTTTTGAGAAGAGAGTACAAGTCAGAGAGATTGTGAAATTCTTTCAGTTTGAGCAGCTGACCGGTAATGAAGAATCGCTGAACCGGTGGGTAGTTGTACCGGATGTGAACCGTCCCGGTTTTGAATTGTCCGGTTATTTTAAACCTACGGAACCAAGACGTATTGTGCTGATCGGTAATAAAGAAATAGAATATATTTCTCACTTGACTGACGCTGAACAGAGAGGACGTTATCCGATCATAACCGATATCCTGACACCGATGATGATCGTTACCCACAACAATCCCGTACCTCCGATTTTGCTGGAGATTGCCAGAGAACAGAATTTCCCGATCTTCCGTACACCACTGGGTACATATCGTATTACCGTGGATCTGATCAACTTCCTGGAAGAACAGATGGCGCCGGAAGATTCCCTGTCTGCCGTGCTCATGGTGGTCTACGGCAGAGGTGTGCTGATTCAGGGTGACAGCGGGATCGGTAAGTCTGAGACAGCTCTGGAACTGATCAAGAACGGGCACTCGCTTGTGGCAGATGACCGTGTCGATGTCATGCGTATACATAATACGATCGTCGGCAGAGCTCCGGATTTGTTGAAGGGTATGCTGGAGATCCGCGGTATCGGTATTATTGATGTAGAGAGAATGTTCGGGGCGAACAGCCTGGTCAAGCAGCATTCGGTTGACTACGTGCTGAATCTGCACAGATATACGACACACGAAGAATTTGACCGCCTCGGAGAAAACGTGAACAAGCGTGTGGAGATCCTTGGTGTACAGATACCAATGACAGTATTACCTGTATCTTACGGGCGTTCAACAAGGGTACTTGTGGAAACAGCCGTCACCAACTTCATCCTCCGGGAAGAGGGCTACGACAGTTCGGAAGAATTCCGCAGAAGATTACATGATTATCTTGTCGAACAAAACGCAAAAGCGAAAGAAGGAAAGAATGAATAGAGTACCAGTATTATTTGACTTTGACGGAACCCTCATGGCTACTGAGCCCGCAATCCACGAAAGTTTCCGGGAAGTATTCCGCCTGCACGGTGATGTTGAAGATTTTGATGAACGCAAACAAATCGAAGTCCTTGGGCCGCCTCTGGATGTAATGATGAAGAAATACTTTCCCGACCTGGATCCGGAAGTGCTGAAAGCAGAGTACCGCAACTATCAGAATGCCCACCTGACAGAACTGGTTAAACCTATGCCATACGCAAAAGAACTTCTTATCTGGTTGAAAGAAAGAGGGTACAGAATAGGTATTGTGTCTACCCGCAGAACAGATTCCATTGAACGAATCATGGAAACGGCAGATATGCAGGGACTGGCGGATGTTACGATCGGATACGAAAAAGTAACCCGGCAGAAACCGGATCCGGAAGGCGTAGCCATGGCTATAGAAATTCTGGGGTATTCCGCAGATACACCATGTATTTATATCGGGGACAGTCCGGCAGACATCCAGTGCGGAAAGAATGCCCGGGCATATACCATCGCGATGATCTCCCATCCAGGTAAGGAAGCGGATGTCCTGGCGCAGAAGCCGGATGCGGTAGTCTATCACCTGAAAGACCTGATGCAAATCATAGAGAATTACGAGAAAAGCGAGGTGCAGGAATGAGCGAACCTATGCAGAAAACAATTGTTCTGGTCAGCGGAATGAGTGGAGCCGGGAAAACCACGGCGATGCAGATGATGGAAGATCTCGGATATCACTGTATTGATAACTTTCCTGCGCAGTTGCTTCCGCAGCTGGAAAATCTGATCGAAAACAGTAAAGATCCCCGCTACAGTTATATTGCCTTGTCTACCTCAGCGCAGGATTTTCCGCATTTCCTGTATGCCCTGCGGGGTGAGGGAATCAACGCCGGAGTATTGTTCCTGGATGCCGGGAATGCCGAATTGATGAAACGATACAAGAGTACGCGCAGAACGCACCCCTTATTGATGAGTAATACGGTCAATACCCTGGAAGAAGCGATTGCTTTGGAAAGACAGATGTTCCAGCAGAACCGCAATGAATCCTTTACCGTAATCGATACGACAAAGCTCAGTGAAAAGGAACTGCGCCAGAAACTGGAACAGTTATTTGCCAAGAGCAGTATGCCGTCCTTTACGATTTCATTTATTTCCTTTGGATATAAGAACGGTGTACCCCTGGATGCGGATCTGATGGTGGACGTGCGTTTCCTGCCGAATCCTTACTGGGTGGAAGAACTGCGGCGCTTTAACGGCAATGACAAGGTCGTCTATGACTATGTCATGGAGAAGGAACAGACACAGGAATTTGTCCGGCGTCTGACCGCGTTTACCGACTATGCGTTTGAAGAGTATGTCAAGGAAGGCAAGAATCACTTCACTGTGGCGATCGGCTGTACAGGCGGACAGCATCGCTCGGTGACAATCACCAACTATCTGTACGAATACTACAAGGATAAATACCGCTGCTATAAGGAACACAGAGATATTTAGAGGTAATGTGTATGAAGAAGATCGTTGTAATCGGAGGCGGGCACGGACAATCCGCGATCTGCCGGGGACTCAAGAATCTGGAAGATGTGGATATTACTGCTGTAGTGACAGTGGCAGATGACGGAGGCAGTACAGGACGTCTGCGCAGACGCTTTCATATTCCTGCCATGGGCGATATCCGGAACGTCATGATCTCACTTGCGGAAGATGAAACCCTGATGAAGGAGCTGATGGATTACCGCTTTGAAGATCCGGACGGGAATGCCATGGATGTCGGCGGACATAACCTAGGGAATCTGATCCTGACCGCGATGACCCAGCAGAGAGGAAGCTTCCTGGAAGCGATCCAGACTGTCGGACAGGTCTTGAATGTCAAGGGTCATATCGTACCCGCCACAGAACAGGTCATCACCTTGTATGCCTTGATGGAAGATGGTGTTATCGTCAAGGGTGAAGCGAATATCCCGGATATCAATAACCACATCAGTAAAGTATTCTACGACGAGGAAGTCAAAGCCGATCCGGACGCTGTCGCAGCGATTCTGAATGCAGATCTGATCATCTATGGGATTGGTTCAGTCTATACCAGTATTCTGCCGAATGTGATCATTCCGGAGATCCGGGATGCCCTGACACAGACAAAAGCCAAACGTGTCTATATCTGTAATGCCATGACCCAGCCGGGAGAAACCGACGGATACTGCGTAGAGGATCATGTTCAGGCATTGCTGGACCACGGGGCGAAGGTGGATGCGGTGCTGGTAGCTTCGGATGAACTCCCGCCGGAGATCGTTATGCGTTATCTCGATGAAAGCAGTACCCCGGTAAATATTAAATATCAGTCCCATGATTACGAGATTATAGAATATCCATTACTGAGCTTTGACAACAAGCTGGTCCGTCATGACCCGATGAAAGTCAAAAGAGCTTTTGAAGAAATACTCCGGGAGATCTGATGTCGTTTACACAGGATGTAAAACAAGAAGTCTCTCTGCATGTCTTTACAGCGGAGGAAGAGAAAGCAGCCCTGTCGGCACTGATCCAACTGACTGCTTCCCTTTCCATATCCCGGCGCGGACCTGCGCTCAGCGTTACCACCGAAAACGCTGCTGTATCCCGTGCCATTTTCCGCATGCTGAAGAACTATGATGTAGAGATCATCCCTTCGGTAAAACGGCGGATGAACCTGAAGAAGAACCTGATCTACCAGTTACGTGCGGAGGGCAATGTACAACAAGTCCTGGAAGATACCGGGATCTACTCTGCCCAGGGACTCCGGGACCGTCCGCTGCGGGCAATCGTCCGTAAGGACCAGTGCGCCCGGGCATATCTGGCCGGTGCCTTCATGGCGGAGGGCAGTGTGAACTCTCCCCGTACAAGCAACTATCATCTGGAAATCAAAGCCGCCAACCCCAAACACGCGGAATTCCTTGCCGAACTGATGAAACGCTTCTATATCGATGCCAAGATCATCGAACGCCGCGGTCATTCCGTGGTTTATATCAAATCTGCCGAGAAGATCGCGGATTTCCTCCGGGTCATCGATGCTTCGGATAACCTGATGAAATTTGAGGATACGCGTATTTCCCGGGATATTACCAACAGTATTACCAGGTTGAATAACGTCGAAGTAGCCAACGAGATGAAGAGTTTCAAGGCGGCTGCCGAACAACTTGAAGATATTGAGATTCTGGAGCGTTATGACCTGGTTAGAAATATGGATCCGAAACTGCGGGATGTAATCGAACTGCGGAAGGAAGAACCATACTCTTCATTGAACGAACTGGCAGAATCCTACCGTGCCAAAACCGGCAGTACAGTAAGTAAATCCGGACTGAAGCACCGTTTTGTCAAGATTCATGAAGCAGCCTTGAAAGCGAGCGGACAAAAAGATGAATAGAGAAACTTTGAAACTGATCCTGATCTTTGCCGGATTTACGGCAGTGATTTTATTCCTGCTGTCTGTTTTCTGGCCGCTGATCGTCATTGCGCTGGCTGCCGGAGGAATCTGGTACTGGGTAAACAAGAGAAAAACCCAAAAGGCCGCGGAGAACCTGCAGAATGATCTGTTTTATACGCAGATACGCAGAAAACGTGAAGAAAATATTATTGACGCAGAATATATTGAGAAAGAGAAAAAAGACTGATTGTTTATGCTATAATCTATATCGCATAAAGGAGTAATTGTATAAATGAGACGTAGATCTTCTTTTGGCGGAATCTGGATGTTCCTGATCTTCCTGTTTATCTTCAGCGATACGGGGTTTATTCCTTTTGCGTTGATTGCAGGACTTACGGCTTTTATCATGATGAAAGCTGTTCAGGCAAGTCAGAAGAGTAATCCGGGTGTCCAGAACGGACGTGTCAACAGTTACGGATATACGGAAAGACGCAACGGGAATGCCCATACCAGTGCCGATCTGGCCAAGATCAACGTATATCTCCGCAAATACTTCAAGAGTAATACACGCTTAAGTCTTCCGAATGCACTGGAACTGGTGCTTCGCACGCCATCCTACGAATCCATGTACAGTCTGGATGTCTACCGGAATAACACGAAGATCGGTACTCTGAACCAGTTCAGACAGAAATATCCTGACCTATACGATGACTTGTTTGATACACTGCTGGCAATGGCCAAGAATGACCAGACCGCAGTAAAACCGGATATTGTGGACGCCGAGATCGTAGACAGGAAAGAAAAGAAGGATACCACCGTAAATACATCCACAGCCAAGACGCAGATGGATGCCAAGTACTATGTACAGACGATCAACAGTCTGAATGATGATATCCCGGACGAAGAAATATCCAACGGATTGTTTGAAACAGCAGCACTGCTGAAACAAATCGATATCCTTGAAAGCAAGTTCCCGGATTCCAAGAAGAAACTGGAAAAACTGTATGATTACTATCTGCCGATCCTTCTCCGTATTCTGAAACAGTATGTGAATCTGCAGTCTGCCAAGTTCGCCCCGGAATACCAGAAGACCAAGGAAGATCTGAAGAAGACAATTGGTCTGATCAACGGCGCGATGGAGAAGATCACGACCCAGATGACCGATAATGACTTCATCAATATCTCTGCGGATATTTCCACGCTGGAAGCTGTATTACAGAAAGATGGTCTGGTTTCCGCGAATGATATGTTCAGTCAGTCTCAGCTTTCCCAGAAAGAATAGGTATCCCATATGAGTGACTTCAATAGGAAAAAACGTGAAGAAGAAAAAGAACGTCTGATGCAGGAGGTTCTGAAGAAGAAAAGAGATTACAATTACGGCTCTATCGATCAAAAGATCGAATTACGTAATGAAGCAGAAAAAAACAGTAAAGAGATAGAGAAAATCGAAAAAGAAGTAAAAAGCACCTCTTCTCTTCTGGAAAAAGGTATAGAAGGTACGACTGATCTGCTGAAGAAAGCAGATGAGTCTTTTCTTGCGTTAAGAAAGGTACTGAACAACCAACAGAAAGAACTGAATACATTGAGTGAAGAAAACGGTATCTCGGATAAGGAGATTGAAAAGTTACAGGAAGATATCATTCAGGAATATGGACTGAAGGTGGAAGAAGTACAAACCGTGAAGCCTTTTGACTCCGGCGCGACATTCAACGACATCTTTGAGGAAGTAAAGACACGTGTAGTCGTTGATGACAAGACCCTGAAACAGATGACCAATGCCTTCCGCAGACCTTATGTCATGGGGGAAGAGAAAGGCAGACCCAGAAATGTGATCCTGATCAGCGGGCCGAACGGCAGCGGACGTCATGAGACGTTGTCAGCCGTTGTACGTTCCATGTATGAACGTCAGCTGGTACTCAGTGATGAAGTCTATACCGTGGATATGAGTCTGTATCAGAGCGGAGCCCAGGAACAGATCTTCCTGCAGGACTTATACCAGGATCTCTCCGGAAAGGGTTCTGTGATCTGTTTTGAGAACTTTGAGGTTGGTTTCCCTGCGTTCCTGCGTATGCTGGATTCACTTGTGGTAGACGGGAAAGTTACCCTCAGTAAGCGTTACGTATTGTCTAAGGGTATCCTGGTGGAGAATCAGACCGGATTGGTCAAGGATGCGGTAGATCATCTCTCTGCTGAAGGCAAGTATCTTGTGTTTGTGACAACCAAGGGGACAAAAGCCGTGCAGAATGCGTTCGGTGCGGATTTCCTGTACCATGTGCTGGACTCCATCACCTTTGAGAAGTTAAATGCGGAAAGAACCGAGAAGATACTTGAGGTTAAGGAGAAAGAACTCGCAGATAAAGCACTGGATCAGCTGAAACTGAATGTATCTTTTGACGAAGATGCCAGGAAGTGGATCGCCGGTCATTACGATAAAGAGAATGGTCTGGACGCGATCACGGAGATGTTCAAGAACTTCTACATTGTGCTGAGCCAGGAAGCTCTGGAGAATAGTTTCTCTTATGGTACGGAAGCCCAGATCACTGTGGAAAACGGTGATCTTGTCGCAAGATTGCCGCATGGTAGTGTACGTCTGATCCGTGAAAAGAACAGCAGTGAAGAGATTGAGGCTGTAAATAAGGAACTGGATGAGATCGTAGGTCTGGATATGGTCAAGGATTATATCCGCTCTCTGCAGAGTCATATCCAGATGCAGAATCTGCGCCGTGAACAGGGAATGAAGACCAGTGATGTGTCCAAGCATATGATCTTTACAGGAAATCCCGGTACCGGTAAAACAACGATTGCGCGTCTGATCTCCCGTTACATGAAGGCCATCGGCGCATTGTCACAAGGTCAGTTGGTAGAAGTCACAAGAGCAGATCTGGTTGCGCAGTATGTCGGCCAGACAGCTCCGCTGACCATGAGTGTGATCAAGTCCGCAATCGGCGGTGTACTGTTCATTGATGAAGCATATTCCCTGTACCGCGGTAAGGATGACTCCTTCGGTCTGGAATGTATCGATACGATCGTTAAAGCCATGGAAGATAACCGTGATGATCTGATCGTGATCCTGGCAGGTTATCAGAAAGAGATGAAGGGATTCCTGGAGAGTAACTCCGGTCTGAAATCCCGTTTCCCGAATATCATCCACTTCCCGGATTATACCGGAGAAGAACTGCGTAAGATCGCAGAGATCCAGGCGCGCAGTAAGGGCTATGAGATTGCGGAAGAAGCCCTGCATCCTCTGGAAGACTACTTCTCCGCCGTACAGGAAATCAACGCGGCAGAGGCAGGAAACGGACGTCTGGCAAGAAATGTGGTCGAAGACGCGATCCTGGTGCAGTCACGCCGTCTGGTGGAAAATCCGGGAGACAAGATGGACGAGTTACGGCTCTCCGACTTCAATCTTACGGTTACCGCAGAACCAAACAGAAAGTAAACCACAACAAAGCGTATTTCCGGATACGCTTTTTCTTTTGTTTAAGATATGTATGAATTGCGAAAAATAAAGAGTAAAATAGAATTGCCATCATATTTTTATATCAAAGCAGTACCAGGGAGGTAAAGAAATGTCAAATAACAGACCACACGGCAGAAAGCGCGGAGAGACGACCGCTTCCGGCGATGTTCATAAGCGTGATCAGGCTGAAGATGTTAAGGGTTCAGTAAAAGATAAGCCAGAGCCACGCCCGCAAAGCAGACCTCAGAATACCCAGAGAAATACGGGCTACGGACGCCAGAATATTGGTATTACTCCGGTAGTGCGGGGAGTGACGAGAAGAGGAGGCGGGAGTTTCCTGACCAGGATCATCCTGTTCCTGCTGATTGCCTTTTTACTGTACAGTTGTCTGATGAGCGGGATGGGCAGCCAGACGGCAGCGAATACACCGGCACCTGCTGCAACAGCGAAACCTACTCCTACACCTGCGCAGACAGCACAGCCAACCCCTACGCCAAAACCAAGCGTTAAACCGTCCGGCTCGTTTGCGACAGCGTTCCAGCAGCCGACAACATCCTACAATCACAACACAAGCACAAGTACTGTAGACACCGCAGTCGCAACCGGAGCCCGTGAAAAATACACCAAGATCAAGGGTAATGGCCAGGATCAGGTTACGGTAATGATCTACATGATTGCGACCGATCTGGAATCCAACTATGCGATGGGATCCAACGATCTGAATGAAATGTTATATGCGGATACAAGTGATAAGGTGAATATCGTTGTGGAATGCGGGGGTACGAGAAGATGGCAGAACAACGTCTTGTCCAACCGTACCAACCAGCGTATCCAGGTTAAGGGCAACTCCTTGTACTGGCTGGACCGCAATGTCGGCATGAAACAGATGACCGATCCGAATACATTGGTCGATTTCATCAATTTCAGCACAAAGAATTTCCCGGCTGACCGGTATATGTTGATTCTGTGGGATCATGGTTCCGGCTCTGTCATGGGATACGGACATGACGAGAACTACCCGAATTCCACCATGACTTTGGATGAACTGTATAAAGCTCTCGGATCCGTCGGCGTGAAATTTGACTTTGTCGGTTTTGACGCATGTCTGATGGGTAATACGGAAACGGCAGTAGCCGTATCTCCGTATGCGGACTATCTGATCGCTTCGGAAGAGACTGAACCAGGTACAGGATGGTATTACACGAACTGGTTATCTTCTCTGGCGAAGAACTCTTCTATTCCGACCACAGAAGTAGGCAAGCAGATCATTGATGACTTCATCAAGGACTCTGCGTCTAAATCACCTCGTGACAAGACTTCCCTGTCCCTGGTGGATCTTGCGGAATTTAGCGCGACCGTACCGGCGAAATTAAAGCCGTTTGCCCAGCAAATCACACAGAACATCCAGTCAGATAATTTCCGTGCTGTAGCGAATGCCAGAAGCGTCACAAAGGAATTTGCGCAGTCCAACCGTCTTGACCAGGTAGACCTTGTGCATTTCTGCCAGAATATCAACACCAACGCGTCCAAAGAACTTGCGGATGCGGTAAAGAGCTGCGTGAAGTATAACCGCACAAACAACATGAACAACGCGTATGGCCTGAGTATCTACTTCCCGTACTATTCGGCAAAGTACGTGAATGCGGCTACACAGATCAATAAGACCATCGGTATGGATGACGATTATTCCAGCGCGATCCGTTCCTTTGCGACAATGAGTTCCAGCGGACAGGCAGTGAATAACTATTCTTCCAGCTCCCTGTTTGACTTGTTAGGCGGAGGACAGGCATCCTCACAAAGCAATAATGTCAATACGCTCACTGCTGAAGATATCATGAGCTTACTGCTTGGCGGCGGTACAACGACATCCCAGCAGCAGCCGCAGACAAATTACTATAACAACAACAGTTACTACGGATACGGAAACAGTTACGGCGGTTATCCGTCCACTTCCGGTGATAACTCATTGAGCAACCTGCTCGGAGGTTCCGGAGGAATTGACCAGCAGACACTGGAACTGTTCTCCTCTCTGTTCTTCCGTTCTCATGTCGATACAGATCAGCTGGTATACTCTGAGAAAAACGGACAGACTGTCCTGGCTCTGGATGAAGACCAGTGGAAGAATATCCAGTACATCAAGCAGAATGTCTGGGTTAAAGACGATACAGGATATATCGATCTCGGCCAGGATAATATCTTTGAATTTGATGATGAGGGAAACCTGATCATTGACTATGACGGACGCTGGGTATGTCTGGACAACCAGCCTGTCGCGTACTACATGCTCAGTGATGAATACGAGAGTGATGATGAATATGTGACAACGGGATTTGTTCCGGCGATGGTTACCCACGATGTTCTGTATTACGATGAAAATGATGCGGAACAGCACGAAACTGTCACCGATCAGATGAATATCATTATCGAGTATTCTGACGAGAATCCGGATGGTATTGTCCTCGGCGGTCAGTTTGTGTATGACGAAGAAACTGAAGCCAAAGGCCTGTACCAGTTCCAGGCAGGGGATGAGATCAACTTCCTCTGTGACTACTTAGATACAAACGGTAACTTTGAACATGCGTACTACCTGAGCGAACCGATCACTGTCGGTGATACTCTGAAAGTAGGCGTATACCAGATCAAAGGAATGGAACTGCTGTACAGTTACTGTCTGACGGATATCTACAACGCGGTTCACTGGACACCGGTCGTAACATACAAGTAACCGGACAAAAGAATAAAGAAAAAGGCTGCTGCGGATAACTCGTAACAGCCTTTTTTGGTGCGGGTATAAAACTTTGAGACTTTTGAATTGTGTTAATTTATTGTTTAACGACGTCAGAAGCCTGCGGTCCGCGCTCTGTCTGCTGAATCTCGAATGTAACAGCCTGACCATCCTCGAGGGTCTTATAGCCGTCACCCTGGATCGCAGAATAGTGAACGAAGATATCTGTGCCGTCTTCAGCGGTGATAAATCCGTAACCCTTTTCAGCGTTGAACCATTTTACTTTGCCTGTAGCCATTTTGCTTTTAAAATCTCCTCTTCTATCCTTTTATGATATGTGTGAATAACACACATAAAATGTACCATTATACACAAGAAGATACAAGTAAATTTATCTCTTTGATAAAACATTATCATAACTTGTGCTTTCGTAATATTCCATTAATAATTTCGAAAACGGAATTCGGAAAAGACCCGGAAAAAGTGGGATAATAATATATATCAGTAGAAAGAAGGGAATCACTATGTTAAAACACATGATTGCGTGGAAATTGCGTTCGGATCTTTCCGATACAGAGAAGAAAGAAGCTGCACAGAGAATCAAGGAGGGTCTTGAAGGATTGCGCGGAAAGATTCCCGGGATGCTTGAGATTCATGTACATATTCAACCTTTGAGTACATCCAATACAGATCTGTTACTGGACTCGGTATTTGAGGATGAAGCAGCCCTGAAGGTATATGCGGAACATCCCCTGCATGTATACGTGAAAGAGAATATTACACAGCCTGCGGTGGAATCCAGAGCTTGTTTCGACTATACGGAATAATTCACTGTACCAGGCTTGGAATTTGAGATATAATCACTGTGCAGAGGCTGAGAAGAGAAGAGTAATCATCGGAAGATGCACAGAGAGCAGGTGGCTGGTGGAAACCTGCGGTACGAAGGTGATGAACATGGTCTTGGAGCCGGTGAAGTGAATATTTAGCTTTACCCGGAGAAGTCCGTTATAACTTTTGAGTGGCTTGTGTATACAGGCAAGATAAAGGTGGTACCGCGTGCAAGACGTCCTTTCGCAGGACGTTTTTATATATATCTGGAGGGAGACAGACATGGAAAACAAAGGGCCTTTTTACCTGACTACTGCAATTACTTATACTTCGGGAAAACCTCATATCGGTAATGTATATGAGATCGTTTTATCTGACGCTATTGTCCGTTACAAGCGTATGCTTGGTTATGATGTACGGTTTATGACCGGTACGGATGAACATGGTCAGAAGGTTGAAGAAAGAGCTCTGGCAGACGGTGTTACACCGAAAGAGTTCGTGGATAAGGTAGCCGGTATAGTCAAGGATCAGTTTGACTGTATGAATGTTTCTTATGATAAGTTTATCCGTACGACAGATGCCTATCATGAGCGTCAGGTACAGAAGATCTTTAAGAAACTGTATGAACAGGGAGATATCTATAAAGGCAAATACGAGGGAATGTATTGCCAGGAGTGCGAGGCATTCTACACAAAGAGCCAGCTGACAGAAGACGGTAAGTGCCCGGTATGCGGCGGTGATGTCAAGCCGATGGAAGAAGAAGCGTATTTCTTCCGTATGAGCAAGTATGCGCCTCAGCTGATTGAATACATTGAGAGTCACCCGGAATTCATCGTGCCGGAAAGCCGTAAGAACGAGATGCTCAACAACTTCCTGAAGCCTGGTCTGCAGGATCTGTGCGTATCCCGTACATCGTTTAAATGGGGTGTACCGGTAGACTTTGACCCGGATCATGTTGTATATGTCTGGATCGACGCGTTAAGCAACTATATCACCGGTCTGGGATACGATGTGGACGGCAACAGTGATCCTCTCTATAAGAAATACTGGCCGGCTGATATTCATGTCATAGGAAAGGATATCGTACGTTTCCACACCATCTACTGGCCGATCATGTTGATGGCACTGGGTGAACCGCTTCCGAAGACAGTCTTTGGTCATCCCTGGCTGTTAACCGGAGATTCCAAGATGTCCAAGTCCAAGGGTAATGTCATCTATGCGGATGACCTGGTATCCCTGTACGGACAGGATGCAGTAAGATACATCATGTTACATGAGATGCCGTATGCGCAGGATGGACATGTGACCTACGATACCATGACCGAGAGAATCAACAGTGACCTGGCGAATAATCTGGGTAATCTGGTGAATCGTACATTGTCCATGCAGAATAAGTACTTCAACGGTGAAGTGGCGAATCCGGGTATTGATGAACCTGTAGATGAAAAGCTGAAGACACTGGCGATGGAGACGATTGCCAAGGTCGACACAAAGATGAATGATCTTCATATCGCAGATGCCCTGGAAGAGATCTTTGTTCTGTTGAACAGATGTAATAAATACATCGATGAGACAACACCGTGGGCTCTGGCTAAGGATCCGGATCAGATCTCCCGTCTGGCTACGGTACTGTATAACCTGTTGGAAGCTATCCGTATTGCGGCAGTATTACTCACACCGTTTATGCCTGTAACTTCCGAGAAGATCCTGAATCAGTTAGGTACGGAAAAGAGAGATTACGATTCTCTGGCAGAATTCGGGCAGTATGAGACCGGCATCTCCGTAACCAAGACACCGGAGATTCTCTTCAAGCGTCTGGACGAGAAGGAAGTAAGCGAGAAGATCGCGGTGATCCAGGAGAAGATCGCGGCGCAGCGCAAAGTACAGGAAGAACGTCAGGCACAGATCAGTGTGGAAGATTTTGCCAAAATCACACTGAAGGTAGGTAAGGTCGTTGCCTGTGAGAAACACCCGAATGCGGATAGTCTTCTGGTGATGAAGGTGGATGTAGGAGAACCTAAGCCTCGTCAGATCGTATCCGGCATTGCCGGAAGCTATACACCTGGACAGATGATCGGTAAACATATCGTTGTTATCACCAATCTGAAACCGGCAGTGATCCGCGGACTGGAGAGTCAGGGTATGTTACTGGCAGGTAAGGAAGACAACCTTCTGGCTGTAGCTGAAGTCAACGGATTGAAACCAGGCACAAGAATTAACTAACAGAGCGTGGTAACACGCTCTTTCACACAGTGAGGGATAACATGCAGAGATACATGATCATGAGCCGGCCGGATGAATATTCACGCCGTCTGGAAGAAAAAACACATCAAATTCTGAAAGAGAATCATTACATCCTGGATAAAGATGAACCGGAAGTGGTTTTTGTCATTGGCGGTGATGGTACATTCCTCTATGCCGTACATCAGTATGTTCATAAACTTCAGAACCTGAAGTTCTATGGGATTCATACCGGCACGCTGGGATTCTATACCGATTACCAGGAAGCAGACTACGATGAGTTTATGGATACTTTCCTGCGCGGCGCATACAGTGAGATCTGCTATCCGCTGTTGTGTGTGCATGTAGGAGATAAGACTTACCACGCCTTGAATGAAGCGAGAATCGAGAATGTCACACGTACACAGACAGTACAGGTATGGCTGGATGATGTATTCCTTGAAACTTTCCGCGGAACCGGTTTGTGTGTATCCACGCAGCTGGGGAGCACAGCGTATAACCGTTCCCTGGGCGGTGCGGTGATCCAGGAGGGTACGAATATCATACAATTGACAGAGATTGCGGGAATTCATCACAGCCAATACCGTTCTTTAGGATCTCCTCTGGTCATGAATGAGAATATCACTGTACATCTGCAGTCAACGGATTTCCGCGGCGCAAAGCTTGGCGTAGATTCTGATATCTATCCGATCGATGATCTCCATGAGATAATCATCCGGAAGGATCCTGAGCATCAGGTAAAGATGCTGAAAGGGAGAAAGGTATCGTATTTCACACGTTTGAAGACTTTGTTCTGATTCTGTGTGGTAGAATAAAACATAAGTATTGAGGTTGAGATGCAGAACTGGCATTCGTTATATGAAATCCTGCAGTTTCCGATCCGCGTGATCTTGTTCGCGGTTTTTCTGCTGGGAACGGGGAATCTTCTGGTCAACGATGCTTTCAGTATGTTTATCTCTGTAGATAATCAGGTCGTCTTACTGCTGGCACAGGCCATGATCCGTCTGGGCACAATGGTGATTGTAAACTATCCCCTGATTTTTCTGATTCGTCTGGTAACACGGCGTGCAGGAAGTGCCACAGCGATCATTTCCGCATTCCTGGGATATTTATCCTACCTGATCATGACCATGTATTTTGCCAGGACAGATCTTCCTTCTACGGCATACAGTTCCATTCTGGGTATTTCTGCTACAACGCTGTCCACGACCTTTGTGCAGGGCACAGTGCGGTATCCTTTACAGACCGGAGTAATTGCGGCAGGAATCGTGGCGGTGATCACCCTGACCTGTTACAGGCGTTCACGATATCATAGTGAATTCGGCCTCTTTGGCTTTATCACCAAGGATACGTGGTGTGTGATCAATACCTGTATATTCTGCGCTGCTGCAGGTACTGCTGTAGCGTATGCCTGGCCTCTGGTCATACAGGCAATCACTTACGTGATCGACTTTATCAGTTCAGATACCACCAATCCTATAAACCTGAGTATCTATGGTATATTTGACCGTTTCCTGACGACACTGAATCTGGGATCTTTAATCAAAGCTCCTTTCTGGTATGGGACCAGCGGAGGTTCCTGGATCAGTATGTCCGGAATCAGTATTGCCGGTGATGTCAACATCTGGACAAACCAGCTGAATGCTTCGGCGATCAGCGGGATGACCGGCAGATTCATTACCCCTTACTATATTGTCAATATTTTCGCGGTTCCGGGGATGTTGTGGGCTGTATATTCGATTCATACCGACCGGCTGGAACGCAGACGTCTTCGCGGATATTACATCCTGTTTTCAATTATTTCCGTGTTCATGGGCGGAGCTCTGCCGCTGGAGATGACACTGTTCCTGCTGTGTCCGCTGCTGTACCTGATCCACATCGGTATTGTCGGTATTCTGTACAGTGTTTTCCAGTCCATGCATGTGTATCTTGGCTTCAATTATACCGGTACGAATACCGTGGCGGTCATGCCGGGAACTCTGCTGGAATATCTGGGATACTTCCGGAATGCGTCGTTGTATCACTCGCTGATCGTGATTGCGGTTGTCGGTGTGATCTGTTTCTTCGGTTATTTCCTGATTACCAGGTTGTACTTCCAGTATCTTGCGCTGGATGTATTCCGCACGGGCGGCAAACAGAGATTTGTGGATGGTACGATTGAAGCTGTCGGCGGTCTCGACAACATCAAGCTGATCCACTCTTCCGATACACGTCTGGTGATCAGTTTGTATGATCCTGCAAAGCTGAATGTGGATCGTCTGCGTGAACTGGGTTCTCTGCGTGTCTATGACACCAAGGCCGGACATGCGATTACTTTCGGCTCCGCATCCACCATTATCCGGATGGGAATCAATGAGAAATTGCGTAATGCAGTGCGTTCAAAGAACAGGTAAAGAGCCTGTTTTTTCATTGGCTTTCCAACGTTTTTTTATTCTCGGAAAGCACTTGCATGACTGTAGATAGTGGTGATAGAATAAGGCTTACCTCATGAAAAAGATTAAGAATGTTTTAAAAATCTGTTTATGCAGTCTGGTACTCTTTGCGAATGCCGGTTTTAAATCCGATGAGTTTACATTTACTGCATTCAAGAATTATGAGCGTGAATTTAAGTCACAGTCTTTCGGCGCATGTTCATCGTCTAGCACAAAGACGTATGAGGATTACCGGATGATCACGGATCCGCAGTCCAGGCAGTACAAACACATCCATGAACACATGACGGTAGATCCGGTCAGCGGATTCCTGTATGACGAGGATGGGTTTATCGGGGTTGCGCTTGGCTATCAGTTTGGGGCGATCGGCACAAGATACTATATTGTATTGGATACGGGTATTATCCTTCCGGTAGTGAAGATCGATGCGAAGGCAGCGGTAGACGCCACGGACGGATGCAGCGCGAATCTGAACGCGAGTGTCATCGAGTTTGTGATTGACTCTGATGTGGCATACTCCTTCTTCGGCGGGAATAACGGTTATGTGAATAACGGGAACTACAACAACTACGAATATTTCCGCGGAAATATTCTGGACTTCGAACTGGTTCTGGATGAGAAGCTGGAGGATGGTGTCATCTACGATGAAGCACCGGATGAACCGGAGAATCAGAAAGATTATTTCGAGCCGGAGATTCTTGTACAAGGTGGTTACTAAAGGGTGAGAAATCATCCTTTTTTCATATCCTGACAGGAAGAAACAGGGCAGGTGTTGATGAAAGCGAATATGGAAATATCAGACAGAAATAAATGAACGCGTTCGGTATGTAAAAGTATTTGATAAAATTAGATTAAAATATATTCTCTGTGATGAAAAAGCGTGTAAGTCCTTTATTTATCGCATTTTTTGTGAGTTCACTCCATGTAAAAAAAGGTTGTATTATACGATAGTTGACATATATAATTATCGTGATATTTGTTTGGAGGTCATATGGCGATTTACACGATTATTGATTCACAGGTCGACATCCGCCATAATGGAGAGGACTGCACATTCAACGGCTATCTTGAAGACTATCTGGGAATAACGGAAGATCTGGATCCCGTGCTGAGAGAAGCCTTCACAAAAATTTCAGAGAAAGATACAAACGTTAAAATCTGCGTTGGTTTAAAAGCTGAAATCAACCGCGATGCGATCAGTAACCAGATCATACGATACAAAGATGTTTTTAAATTAAATGGTAAGGTATTTAACCTGCCGTATCTGGTCTATTCTAAACGGGAAGATATTGAACGTGCATTACTGGTTATTCCATACAGTCGTTACGGTTATATCTATGCAAAAGGTTTTTACTACTGCATGACAGAACCGGGCGGAGTATTTGTGGACTGTAAAAACGATATCGTGGCTATTTGTTCCAATCAGGCGGAAAAGATCGTCAACGCGTTTGAAGATCTGTTTACAAAAAAAGCAGGTGCAATCCAGAGAGGTATCGACAGAGAGTACTTCTCCAGCTATGATGACCTGAAGCGTGAAGGCCTGGAAGCTGCTGCACTTCTGAAAGAAGAAGCACAGACAGAGTTATCCAGGATCACAGATCGTACACTGTCGATCTACAAGTATGTCATCCGCTGGTTCCTGATCAAGAAAGTTCTGTATGTACAGTACATGGTCAATAAGGATATCCTGAATTCTGTACATGATCAGAACATCAAGAAACAAAGAAACCAGGCGAAGATGAATGCGGATGAAGTAGTCTTCCTCAGTTTCAGTGAGATGTGGCATATACCTGCCGCGCAGACGGAAGAAGAGAACTTGGAAAACGAAGAATAAACATGGGTAACCATGTTTTTCTTATCAGCACGGGAATAGGATGTGCTATACTTTGAACAGTGGAAGGAAATAAAGAAAATGAGTGAAAATAATCGTCAGGCTCAGGAACAGAAGATTACATTGACTCTGACTCCTGAAGAAGTAGAAACCAAACAAGAAGAAATCGTTCAGGCAGAAGTACCGGCACAGAAGACTATCGAAGATATGTACAATGATGCCAAGCTCTCTCCGGAAGAAAGAAAGACGGTCTCTGACTTTGCGGAAAAGATCAACATTACCGAATCCAATACGATTCTGGAATATGGTTCTGCAGCCCAGAAGAAAGTTACAGACTTCAGTGATACAGCATTACAGAATGTCAGAACCAAGGATCTTGGGGAAGTTGGTAACCTGTTAAGTGAACTGGTAGTAGAACTGAAAGGATTCAGTGTTGAAGAAGAGGAGAAGAAAGGCGGACTGTTCGGACTGTTCAAGAAAGGTGCGAACAAGGCAGAAGCCTTCAAAGCCAGATATGACAAGGCAGAAGCGAACGTGGATAAGATTTCTGCTGTTCTGGAAGATCATCAGATTCAGTTACTGAAGGATATTGCTTTACTGGATCAGTTATATGAGAGAAACCAGTTGAATACCAAGGAATTATCCATGTATATCATTGCCGGTAAGAAGAAACTGAAGGAAGTCAGAGATAATGAACTTGCGGCACTGATTGCCAAGGCTAAAGCATCCGGTCTGCCGGAAGATGCGCAGGAAGCCAATGACCTGGCTCAGGCATGTGACCGTTTTGAGAAGAAACTGTATGATCTTGAACTGACAAGACAGGTATCTGTACAGATGGGTCCGCAGATCCGTTTACTGCAGAATAACGATACACTGATGACAGAGAAGATCCAGAGTACACTGGTTAATACCATTCCTCTGTGGAAGAACCAGATCGTTCTGGCGTTAGGTATCAGTCATTCCAAGGAAGCGATGGAAGCCGAGAGAGAAGTTACCAACATGACCAACGAACTTCTCAAGAAGAATGCGGAAACACTGCACCAGGCTACCGTAGAGACCGCAAAAGAGAGCGAAAGAGGTATTGTGGATCTGGAGACTCTCCAGCATACCAACCAGGAACTGATCGCCACCCTGGACGAAGTGATCGCCATCCAGAGAGACGGGCGCGCAAAACGTCGTGCAGCCGAGCAGGAACTGGCACGGATCGAGAACCAGCTGTCCAACAAACTACTGGAAATCGATATCCAGAAAGATATCACAAGAAACTAAGACAAAGATTCAGTACCTAAGAGAGACGGATGAGATATCCGTCTTTTTCTTCAAAGTCTTTCATTGCTGTAAAAAGAACTAAAACTATTATTACTTTACAATTTTAGGGAAAACATGTAGAGAGGTAAGCATACGAAAACCGGAGAGATATTCTCCGGCTTTTACATTATTCCTTGTCTGTATCCAGTCCCCACTCTTGAAACAGGAAGTTGTAGAAAGCAGGTCTCTGGAAGTCTTCTTTGACAATGGGATTGAAGTGTCCTCTGGCACCAAGATCGATCCAGTACTGTACACCACGGTAGAATTCTTCATCTCTCTGATACGGTATTGTCAGGATCATGTCATCTTCCGGAGTTACTGCCCGTACCAGTTCTCCGGGGTCAGGTACCGTGATCCGGTAGTTTCCGTCCAGGAAGGGCGGGATGACGGAATAGGTACAGGAGTCAAGAGGAGTAAAGCTGTTCTCAGTAGGAATACCGGTCTGGGATTTAATTGCCAGTAAGGCTTTCAGAAGCTGGTGATTCTTACAGTAGATCAAGGTTATATCAGGTGTGAACTGCGCTTTATCCAGCGGTGCAATTAACATTCCCCGGTACTTGTTCATCGGCAGGCGGGGGAGATTCTCCAGGAAGGCAGAACCTTTCTCCGGATCCTCAATCTCGATTCTTTCCGCAACAGCGTTGAATCCCGGCGTATTGCGTTCCCATGGTACCATTCCGAAGGTGATCAGCGGACTCCAGCACCAGTGATCCTGTTTGCGCATGTAGATCGTTCTGCCGTCTCTGCGGGATATCGCAAAGGCCTGACAGAGGGCAAGGTGATGGTGTTCGTGTTCCATCGGACGTAAAGCATCTGCCGGCACGAGGGATTCATCCTCTTCAATCAACTTGATCGCTACAGCCGGATAACGAAGATCTAGATAACGGTAAAGCAATTCCTGTTTGGATAGATTTGTTTCAGGCATCAGAAGTATACCTCCATTTCATTGATACTCTGTACTGCTCTGTTTTACCTACACCTAGATTAACATTTTCGACTTTTATTGACTA
>JAFRMA010000109.1 GCA_017430925.1 Solobacterium sp.
GGTTCGATGTTCAGCATAATGTTTGGCATAGAAGATGATGATAATTCAGAAATGGTTGTTGTTACGAATAGTAACATGGCTTACGGCGCTTCTGCTCTGTTTTACGACGGAGTGATGAATAGAGTCGCAGATAGAATTGGTGGAAGTTATTATGTTTTGCCGAGTTCTGTTCACGAAGTGATATGTGTTCCTGCATATCGAATGGAATGGACCGATCTACAGAGCATGGTGAGAAACATAAATGATACGGTTGTGTCAGACGAAGATGTTTTGTCAGATAATGTGTACTATTACGACGCTGATACAGGCGCACTTTTGAAAGCGTATGAAAAATATTTGCATTAAATGAAAAAATCGTGTTTCTGCTTGTTGACATATGTACTAGCACATAGTAGAGTGTAGTTGTAATCAAACAAAAAAGGAGAGAACGAGATGAACAAGGCGATTATGAAAATCATTAAAGAATCAGCGTGCTACGAAGAAATTTGGGTAACGGTCGATGAAAAGTTCGGAGACGACGGAATCAACGTTCTTGAAGCGATCGCAGAAAAACAAGGATGGCTCGATGAAATGTTGGAAGAGATTGGACGATAAGGAGAAAAGAAGATGATGACGATTAAAGACATGATGAGTGCTGTTTCAAACTGCGAAAAAGTAATAGTTGTAAAGGAGTATGAGGCTAGAACTGGGAAAGTTGTTGTTGAAGTTTACACTGGAACAGGCGAGTTCAGAGTTTCGCATAGCAACAAGAACCTGCATATAACACCAACGTGGTGCAAATATAGAACAGACGCAATTCTGCACGCACAGTTTTTGTCAAGGTATTGATTGAACAGAAAGGAGACCAGATATGTTGAGAACTGTTTTGTTAGATGTTAAGAAGAGAAATGTAAAGGTTGTTGAAGTTGATGACGAGTTGAATGAGTATTACAAAATGTTAGGGTGTGATTTCATCGATATCGTCAGCAGATCGATAGGTGGCAAAGAGTTTGACGTAATGGTTGATGATGAAGGGTTGTTAAAGAACGGATGCATTGTATCTGCTAGAAGCGTTGACCCAGAGATTAACGAAGTGCTTGTTGGAAATCTGATGTTCTTCAACTCGAATGATGAAGGCGAACTGGTTTCACTTAGCGATGATGATATAGAAACGATAATGAGAAACATTGATGGATATGCAACGTTGAGTAACGGATTGCTTGAAATCCATCCGTGCGTAAGCATTTGGTCTTAAGGAGAAACGATGATGAAAGATATGTATGCGATATATTGTAGTTTCGATAGTGGAGAAACATGGAATTTGGCGTGTACGGAAGATGGGTACGATAATGCAGTAATTGCGTATAACGAAATTGCTAGAATGTTTGAAATGTATTTTGACAATGCGATATTGAAAGTAAGACGGATCGAAGAAGGTGATTAGTATGTGGGAGATTCAAGTGAGTTACGATGGATGCAAAACGTGGGATGTTGTTGCATACGAAGATACGTATGAAGACGCTGTAAGGACGTTTAATGATTACGTTGAGAATGAAGAAAAGTATGGAATTGGAATTGTAAAGGCGGTGTTTAAGCCCGGTGGAAAAGTTTGATTTGAATGAAATAAAGCGTAAGATTGAGGAACGATATGATGTAGAGCTCAAAGTTGAGTGGTATTACGATAGATACGCTTTGATGTGGAACACGAAGCATGAAAAAGTGAATGTGCATTTGTCGAATTATACAACGCTGAACGAGAGAAACGGAGCTGAGTACGTATCTGTTAGTTATGATAATTCGAAAGAGTGGAGAGGATGGGGATGCCCATGCGATTCTGTTGACGAAGTTCTTGAACAGTTGAATGAAGTGTTCCCAAAAAAAGATTGCGTTCAGATGTCGCTGTTTTGAAAGGAGATAACGATGGGAGTTGCGAAACGATATTATACGAACTGGATGTACAACAGAGCCGTGTTGATGAACCGCTTGATGAAGAATGTTTACGATAACGGTGGAATGCTTGTGTGCCGCAAAGGTTGGCATTCGTTTGATACCAGATACGAGGTGCATAACAGGCAAGTGATTGATTCGATACTTGAATGTCAAACAAGAATCGACGAAGTGAAGAGCATGCCGGAAAATCAGATGAGAAAAAAGTATATTGAAACGAAGGAGCAAGAACTCGATAAATTGCGTAGTATGAAAAAGCATCCGTTTACGACTCAGCTTACATCGTATGTGAGTTTTGTTCTAGATGGGGTGTATTATTACTTGGAGATGAATGATAATCCGTTCTTTGAGTTTTATGTAATGAAGTATCCTGTGACTAACGGATTAAAAGCATTCGAAGCATATTGCTTAGATGAATTTAGCAAGGAAAATTGGATGTTTGACTGCCTGTTTACTTGGGAGATAAATGAAGATGAGTATAAAGAAATAGCTAATTTGATTATGAATCAGTTGATCGCAGAGCCATATTCAATGCCTGTGATAAACAAGAAGAGAGTTAGTAACTTGTATGACGGAAGATATCAATACGAGTATGTAAAAGAAAGGAAAGAAGTACAGTATGAAGTTGTTGATTATGAAGAGATGAGGTGGATAAATGAAGGTTGCTAGCACACAGGAATATGTGGTAGAATGTTCTCACATGGAGGGTGTGAGAATGGCTAAGAAGAGCAAAGTAACGCATAATATGCTTGAGTATAACAAGAGATATAAGCGAGAGAACATGATGAGTATTGCGTTCCGGCTGAGCAGAATTTCAGATGCTCATTTGATTGAGATTTATAAGTCGATTCCTAATAAGATGGAATGGTTCAGAAATGCGCTGAGAGAATATGGTGGAGAATAAAAAAGCCAGTGATGAACTGGTTTTTTGTTTAGAAGCCTAACGGCTTGACTAGGATCACGAGATAGTTGCTTTTGTCGATTCTGATTCCTTCGACTTTGTAACTGCCGTAGTCGTCATAGCCGTCGTATTCGTTAACGTCTTCGATGTACTTGTTGTTAAGTATGTCGAAGATTTTTAGTGGTGTGCCGTATTGAACCAAGCCGATGACTGTTTTGAGTTCTAAAAAAGGTAATGACATTTGCATGTTTTTGATCCTCCGATAGTATTAAAAACTTTTTTTGAAAAAAATGCAAACCGAGCTTGACGCATGTGCTAGCACATGTTAGAGTAAGAGTGTAATAAAACACAAAGGAGAAAAAAGAAATGACAAGAGATGAACAGATTAAGGTGCTCAACGAAATGCTTGATTATTCAGCGAAAAGGATGAATGAAGCAAGAAGCGAAGAAGACATGAATGAATATCACTATTGGTACGGAAGAGTATCTGCGGTAATAGATATTCTTGAGGAGATTGGAAAATGAAGTTTGTTTACAGTGATGGCGGAAGAAGCAAGTATTACAAAGCGAAGAACGTTGGAGATTGTGTTTGCAGAGCAATAGCAAACGCAACAGGCGAAGACTACAAAAAGTTGTATGACGAATTGAATGACCGTTGTAAAAATACGAGGTTGCCGAAGAAACGCAGAACGAAATCGTCAAGCGCAAGAAGTGGAGTGTATAAGAAGACGTTCAAGAAAATGCTTGAAGAATACGGATGGAAATGGACTCCGACGATGCTAGTTGGGAAAGGATGCAAAGTTCACTTGAATGAATATGAACTGCCTGGAGGAACGTTGATAGTTGAAGTGTCGAAACACATGACGTGTGTTAAAGACGGTGTGCTGTACGATACGTATGATTGCTCAAGAGATGGATCAAGATGCGTGTATGGTTACTGGACGAAAAAATGAAAAACTTGCAAAAATCGTGTTGACATATGTACTAGCCCATAGTAGAGTGTAAGTGTAATCAAAAAAACACATGGGAAAAGGAGAAAATGAAATGAAATCGTTCAAGCAATTAGTACAGATGATTCACGACATTGAAACAGAAGATGATCGTAACAAAACGTGGGGCGAAATTAACAAGTCGTTCGAGTCTGACAAGATTACATGGAAAGACCACGAGATGTTGTACGACTTGGCTAGCATGGTCAGAGTTACAGCTAAAAGATGCAGATATGAATAACAAGGGAGACCGTAAGATGAAGATGCAAGACTTGAAGAAATGCAGTAAAGAAGAGCTTGACAGAATGTACTTTACGATGACATGCAACGGTGAGTTTGCATATGCAAGAGCAGTGTTTGAGTTTAAGAAATTCTACGGAAAAAAGGTGGTTGTTGTTAGAGGCAGAAAGGTTGCTCACGATACAGTAGGTACGTGTTTTTGGATGGGGATGTCCGATTACAGCAAACACGGAGATCTAGATGGCACGAAGTCAGTAACGAAGATAGGAATCAAAGGGAATGACGGAAACGTTTATTGGACGTATCTGAGAAACGTTGAACTTTATGCAAAAAATTGAAAAATCGAGAAATTCGCCGTTGACACATGTACTAGCCCATAGTAGAGTGTAGTTGTAATCAAACAAAAAGGAGAGAACGAAAATGACAAAAGTTGGAATGAACGCAAGCGAAGTAATCGCTAACCTCGACGTAGCAATTGAAAACGGGCACTGGGTGAGCATTAGAGAAGAGTGTGACAAGTTCAGCATCTTCGACTGGTGGAAAGAAAGCCTGTCAGTAAGCGACATGAAGAAGATGAGAAATTTCTTGAGACTTGCTGAAAAGTACGGATTTGGTGGCTACTGTTGTTTCAAGGTTGGAGTAAGCGGATGTGCTAATGGGATGTGGGCACACAAGAAAGAGTCGGAAGATGGATACTCGCCTGACGGAGATTACATGTTCCGTTCGTTTACGCCAGATTACGTAGACTGGAACGCAAACATTGACGGCGAGTGGATTCTCGAAGGATACGACAACAGCAAGAGCTCGTTTAAAGCTGCGATGGCGAAAGTTTGCAAAACTTGTTAAAGGAGAAAGACGATGAGAGGATTGACAACGTATTACGAAATGGCGATGGATGCGCTGATGATGGAGCAAGAAAGATTTGTTGAACTTGCAGAGTTTGAAGAAAAAGAGTTTGGTTGCGTGAATGACGAAACGTACCATGCATTGATGATGATTGAGTATGAGATGGAAACGCTAAGAAACGCTGTATAGAAAGGAGAAAGTATGAAGTATTTTGATTCAGTGCTCGTGTATGATCCAGAGACGAATGAAGTGTATCGTGTTAAGACTGATTCTGACGAAGAAGACGAAGCTATTGAGAAAATGAATTTGTATGATGTGCACCCGGAATGGTTGAGATGAAAGGAGAAGAATGATGGAGTACACAGGAAAGTTTAAGGTTGGAGATGTAATTGTTATTTGCGGTGAGAGAATGAATCACGAATGCGAGATTACAAACGTGTGGAATGATGGTGGTGTGAATGGCGTGACTGTTGTTCCGACCGGAGGTTATGGGTTTGAGATGGATGTTCGTGAAGACAGACTTTTAGAAATGGAGGCGGTATAAATGGCAAGTAAGTATGATGCTTTAAGTTTTAGCGTCAACGACGCATTGAGGAATTTTCGTGTGATTTATCCGGAGTTCGTTGCTACGCCAGTTGACGTAAGTAACGATGGGAAGAAATTGATTGTGTTTGTTGGTGATGGGTATCACGCAATTACGAATTGCATGGTGTCGTGTTTTTACAGAACGCTCGAATCTGCAAAAAAAGCGTAAAATACGTTACAATGTTTACGGACATATAGCATATCATTCGATGTCGAAAAATGTGCAAAATCAAGCTAAAAATGAGCACTTGTTGGCAAATGTGTTGGCACGAATAAAGAAAACCGCATAGTTATGCGGTTTCTGCAATAATGATGGGGCGATCGATGGGACTCGAACCCACGAAATGCTGGAGCCACAATCCAGTGTGTTAACCAACTTCACCACGACCGCCACAAGCATATTTATTCTATATTAAAGGACGTGTAAACGCAACAATTTGTTTCTATGGAAAAAAGAACGGAAGTGATGATCGGCGGTAAGATGCTTCCGATACAGATCATCTACAAGAGAAATAAACATATGTATCTGCGTGTGCAGGATGACGGAAGTCTGAAAATCACCTGTCCGCTGCGGACTGCGGACGACAGTATCCGGCGTTTTCTTCATGAGAAAGAAGCCTGGATCATCAGCGCCGTAATCCACCGGAAAAAAGCGGAAGAGATCCACAAGGAAGGAATCAGCGGACCGGTGATCTACTGGCTCGGAGAGAAGAAATATGTACGCTATGAACAGTCGAAAAAAGACTATATGTTCATCGACGGAGATATCCTGACATTCTATCTGCGGGATATGGGAGAACAGCGTATCCAGAGAGTATTCCGTAAGTATGCGTCTGCCAGGCTGGAAGAAATGATCCTGGAATCCCGGGTTTTGTGGGATGAACAGATCTGCCGTGCCGGGCGGTTGCCTTTGCCGGAGATCAACTTAAAACACATGAAGAGCCGCTGGGGTGTGTGTTATCCTCAAAAAAGACGTATTACACTTAGTCTGCGTCTGATCCACTATCCCGAACAGGCATTCGCCTATGTTCTGCTTCACGAGTATGTTCATCTGCTGGTGCCGAATCATTCATCAGATTTTTACCGGATCGTGCAACGGTTTATGCCGCACTATAAGGAGTATCAGGCACTATTGAAATAAATGAAAAACTTTTCAGTATTTCACATTATTTTCATACAATTCAAACGAAAAAACACCGTAGAAATGTTGAAGAAATCTCAAGATAAGATACAATTAAAGCAGTAGTAAAAGAATGGAGTTGAACCTATCATGATTCACAAAGGAGCTCACGCTTTCATTGTCACAAGCTTAAGCACTGTCGAAAAGGGATTCTTTTTGGCGGGAAATGTGAATCGTATTCAACTTTTTAGATGGATTGCCTGAGGATCCATCGTTTTTTAGATACAGGAGGAATTGTTATGGATTTAACAAATCAGGAATTCTTTGACGCAGCGGCACGCGGAGATTTTCAAAAAGTTTGTGCTATGGTTGCCAAAGGCGCAGATGTAAACATTGCCAACGGTGATGGACGTACTGCATTGATGCGCAGCGCAAAAAGAGGATATGAGGATATTGTGCGTTTTCTGCTGGATAACGGCGCAGATCCGAGAGCTCGTGACAAAAACAACAAAACAGCTTTGATGGGCGCGGCCAAGAAGGGACACCTCAACATCTGCAGAATGCTTGAGCATGCAGGTGCACAGGTTAACGCATTTGACAATAAGGGACGTACAGCTCTGATGAGAGCTTCCCTGCTTGGGGAAATCGAAGTTGTAGAATATCTCGTGGATAAAGGTGCAGATGTCAATGCCAAGGATGAGCAGGGACGTACGGCGCTGATGGAAGCGGTTAATGCGTACAAGGCAGATATTATCAAGCTTCTGGTTGAGAAGGGCGCAGATATCAACGCACAGGACGGACGCGGATGTACAGCTCTGATGAGAGCCGCATATATCGGTTATCCGGAACTGGTGAACTTCCTTCTGGAACACGGTGCAGATAAGTCTGTGAAAGATTATGAGGGTAATCTTGCGATACATTATGTACGTAAGGAATGCCTGGCAGATTTGAAAGATATATTGAAATAGTAGAGAGGATGAAAGAAATATGAGAGATTATCTTGCGAATGAAGTCAGAAATGTTGTGGTGCTTGGGCACTCCGGTGCCGGCAAAAGCTCAGTAGTAGAAGCCTGCCTGTATTATACAAAAGCGATCGATCGTTACGGGAAGAGCTCCGACGGCACCACAGCGTTGAATTTTGACCCTGAGGAAGGAAAACGCGGCCTCTCCATTTACTGTCATCTGGCACCTGTAGAATGGAAAAACAAAAAGATCAACTTCATCGATACTCCAGGTTATATGGATTATGAAGGTGAAGAAGTTACCGGTCTTACCGTAGGTGATAACGCCCTGATCGTTGTTAACGGTAAGGAAGGTATCGAAGCAGGAACCGAGAGAGCCTGGAAAGAAGCTGCCCTCAAACGTAAACTGCCGACGATCTTCTTCGTCAATAAGATGGATGATCCGCATGCTCATTTTGATGAAACATTGGAGAATCTCCGTGCTAAATTCGGCAACTCTGTCATTCCGTTCGAGACACCGATCGTCAAAGACGGCAATGTGCTCGGATCTGTCAATATCCTGAGAAAGAAAGCCTGGTATCTTGACAACCGTACTACACCGCAGGAAGTTCCGGATGACATGAAGGATCAGGTGGATGAATACTACAACCAGATCATCGAAGCAATCGCTGCGGGTGATGATGAACTGATGGAGAAGTTCTTCATGGAAGAACCGTTTGATGAACATGAAATCGCAAGAGGTCTCCGTATTGGTGTCAAGAGCGGTGAGATCCGCCCTGTATACTGCGGAAGCGCAGATAAGCAGACAGGTATTGAACGTCTGATGGATCTGATCACGGAATACTTCCCGAGTTATGCTGAGAAGGGAACCGTCCAGGCTCTGAATGCCAAGGATGAACCTGTACAGATGGAAACCAATGAATCCGAGTCTTTATCCGCGCTGGTATTCAAGACGATCATTGACCCGTTTGTCGGACAGATTTCTTATCTGAAAGTCATGAGCGGTGTTCTGAGCTCTGATTCCCAGGTCTATAACGCAAATAAAGAAGAAAATGAAAAAGTATCCCAGGTATTTGTCATTAACGGTAAATACCAGAATGCGGTAGGAAAACTCTTCACCGGTGATATCGGTGCTGTTGTCAAACTGCAGTATACTTCTACAAATGATACTTTATGCGCACCAAACAAAGTCGTTCATTATCCGGAAATTGAATATCCGGAACCGAACCTCGGCTTCGCAATCTGGCCGAAGACAAAGGCAGACGAAGACAAGATGAGTGTCGGTATCCGTAACCTTTGCCAGGAAGACCATACGATCCGTCTGGTGAAGAATGCGGAAACCCGTGAACAGGTATTGTACGGTATGGGTGACCAGCACATTGATCTGATCATCTCCAAGCTGAAATCCAAGTATAAAGTGGAAGTGCTGACAACCGAACCTACAGTTCAGTACCGTGAAACGATCCGCGGTAAGGCAGAAGCACAGGGAAGATATAAGAAACAGAACGGTGGTGCCGGTCAGTATGGTGATGTCTGGGTAAGATTTGAACCGACAGACAGCGATGAAATGGTATTCGCGGAAGAAGTATTCGGTGGTGCCGTACCGAAACAGTACTTCCCGCCGGTTGAACAGGGTCTGCGTGACTGTATGGAACGTGGTCCTCTGGCAGGATTCAAGGTTGTCGGTGTTAAAGCAACACTGTATGATGGATCTTATCACCCGGTAGACTCCAAGGAAGTAGCCTTCAAGGAAGCTGCTCGTCTTGCGTATAACGAAGCTATGCCGAAGGCGAAACCTGCACTGCTGGAACCGATCGGTAAAGTTGTCGTCGTAGCTCCGGAAGAATATACCGGAACCCTGATGGGTGACTTCACAAAGCGCCGTGGTCTGATCATGGATATGCAGATCAACGAAGATGGCGATCAGCGTATTGAAGCAGAAGCACCGATGGCTGAAATGCTTACTTATGCGACAGAACTTCGTTCCATGACACAGGGACGTGGTAAGTTCACCATCAAGTTTGACCGTTATCAGGCAGCTCCGCAGGATGTCGCAGACAGAGTTATCGCTCAGGCTAAAGCCAAGAAAGATAACTAATTCCGGGATACGGAAACAGGAATAAACTAAGACCAGAGTGATCTCTGGTCTTTTCTCTTCAGGAATAAGAAAAACCGTATCTGTACAAGATACGGTTATATGCGATGGTGCCCATGATCGGACTCGAACCGATACACTGTCGCCAGCGGCAGATTTTGAGTCTGCTGCGTCTACCAATTCCGCCACACGGGCAATGAATGCTTTATTATTCTAAATCAGGATAGTATGAATTGCAATACAGTGTGTTTGTCTGAGGTATAATAAATCTATGCAGTGGAAAATAAAAATGTTTAATGAACTCACGATTGAGGAACTCTACGCAATTCTGAGATTACGCAGTGAAGTATTTGTTGTGGAACAGAATTGTGCCTATCAGGACATTGATAACGTGGATCAAAGAAGTGTCCATGTATGGCTGGAGGAAGATAATGCGATACTTGGATATCTGCGTTATTTTGACAAGACGGGTGAACCGGAGACAGCGCAGGTTGGCCGTGTTGTGACCTCTGTACGTGGTAAAGGATACGGCGCAGAAGTATTGAACCGGGGAATCATGGAGATTCTCGGTACAGGACTGTATGAAGAAATCTATCTGGAAGCCCAGGTATACGCCATACCATTCTATGAGAAAGCAGGGTTCAGAGTAACTTCTGAAGAATTTCTGGAAGATGGTATTCCCCATGTGGAGATGAGGAGGAAACTGGGATGAAATGCCCTGTATGCGGTAAGGAAATGGAGAAGGGATACATTCAGACCATGCAGAGGATCGGATGGGTAAAAGCTCTGCACAAGCTATCCTTACTGCCGAAAAGCGGAGAAATCATGTTGGCGAATCATGTAATGACAGGCGTGCATTTTCAGGCGTGGCTATGCCGGGAATGTCAGGAGATCGTCTTTCATTACAATAAAGAAGAAAAGGGATATCAGGAAAAAGAATAAGATCTATGCTTAAGATCAGTCAGATAAAAACGAAACTGGATCAATCTCTGACAAAGGAGATCATCGCCCGCAAACTGAAATGCAGGGAAGAGGATATCCTTTCTTTTGACATTGACCGGCAATCCCTGGACAGTCGCTTTGATGAAATCAGCTATGTCTATACTGTATATGCAGAAGTAAAGAATGAAGTGAAGTACCTGAAGAGAAAAGATATCCAGCAGGCAGAAAAAGAAGACTATGAGCTGCCCTCCGCAGACGCAGAGATGCCAAGACCACTGATCGTCGGGTTTGGACCGGCAGGGATGTTTGCGGGGCTGATCCTGGCAGAATGCGGGTATAAGCCGCTGATTATTGAAAGAGGAAAAGTCGTAGAAGAACGCGTACGGGATATCGAACTGTTTTTCCGTGAAGGTGTCCTGGACCGGGAGAGTAATATCCAGTACGGAGAAGGCGGCGCAGGTACATTCTCCGACGGGAAACTGACCACCAGAATCAAGAATGTAAGGATACAAAAAGTACTGCAGGAATTTGTCGAAGCAGGCGCAGAAAAAGAGATCCTGTACCAGGCGATGCCGCATATCGGTACGGATGTCCTGCGCAGGATCGTCCGGAATATCCGTGAGAAGATTATTCGTCTTGGCGGGGAGATCCGCTTTAATACGCGCCTGGAACAACTGGTCGTTCAGAACCAGCGGATTGCCGGTGTCAGAACAAATCAGGGAATCATTGAATGTACAGATGTCTTACTCTGTACGGGACACAGTGCCAGGGAAACCTATCAGATGTTATATGAACAGGGGATAGAGATCCGGCAGAAAGATTTCGCGGCAGGTTTCCGTGTGGAACATCCGCAGCGTATGATCGATCAGAACCAGTATGGGAAGTATGCCGGCCATCCTCTTCTTGGACCAGCCAGTTACCGGCTGACGCATACGGCAGGCAATCACCGGGGTGTATATTCTTTCTGCATGTGTCCGGGAGGTGTGGTTGTGCCATCTCCGGTCATTGAGGATACATTGGTGGTAAACGGGATGAGTTATTCCGACCGCGGAGGAGATAACGCAAACAGCGCGATCCTCGTACAGATTCCCACGGGTGATTTTGACCATGGTCATCCCCTGGACGGATTTGTCTTTCAGGAACAGCTGGAAAGAAAAGCTTATTTCTCCGGGTATGCGGCGCCGGCACAGAATATTACCGACTATATGAACCATCAGAGAACTTCCTCCCTGGTTATTCCTTCTTCCTACCCGAGAGATACTGTATCTGCGGATATGCATGATTTGTTCACGGAAGAGATGAATCTGTCATTCCATGAAGCGTTTACCAGCTTTGACCATAAGATTCCCGGTTTTATCCGGAAGGGGATCATGATCGGTATGGAATCCAGATCCAGTTCGCCGATACGTATGATCCGCGGAGATGACGGTATGTGTGTATCCTGCGCAGGATTATTTCCATGTGGTGAAGGACCCGGGTATGCGGGAGGCATTGTTTCCAGCGCCGTAGACGGGATAAAACAAGCAGAAAACCTGATTCACCGCTATCTCTGATTGCGGCAGGAAAACAGTCTGTGATAAAGTGTATAGGCTGAGGAGAAGTAGAATGGAAAGTTTTATTCAGTGGTTTATGAGTACGATTGGTCAACATATCTCACCGGAAGTCTCTGTATTCCTGGTAAGTATGCTGCCGTTAATTGAAGAAAGAGGCGGATTGATCCTGGCGAAGCTGGTGGGTCTGCCGCTGTGGAAAGCTGTATTTATCTGTGTGGTCGGTAATATCATACCGATTCCGTTCATTCTGTTTTTCATCAAGTCTGTAATCCATTGGATGGCTGAACATCACTTGAGTAAGGTTGCTGTCTGGCTGGAGGATAAAGCCAGAAAGAATAAGCCCAGAATCGATAAATATGGTTTCTGGGGATTAACTCTGTTTGTAGGTATACCACTTCCCGGAACCGGTGCCTGGACAGGCAGTCTGGTTGCGGCTGTATTTGATATGGACCTGAAGAAGGCGAGTGTCTCCATTTTGATTGGTGTATTCCTGGCGGCAGTGATCATGACCCTGTTCTCTTACGGTCTGATTGGTTCACTGGTGGGATAACTATGAATTACGATGTTGTAATCGTTGCGGCAGGCTCCGGCACAAGAATGGGACTTGGCTATAATAAAGTTTATTACCGTCCGGATCAGGAAACGATACTGGAACAGACAATGTCTGTTTTTCTTGCGGATCCTGAGTGTAAGCACGTCGTTGTGGTAACGGAACCGGATTTGTACAGGAATGAGGTCCATCTTGAAGATGACAGGATCTGTGTAACTCCCGGCGGAGATACCCGGCAGGAAAGTGTAAATCACGGTCTGGTACAGGTACAGGAAGAGTATGTGCTGGTTCATGATGGCGCAAGACCGTTCCTCAGCCGGGAATGTCTGGAACGAATCAAAGAAGCGCTGAAAACCAACGACGCGGTATGCCCGGTCATCCCGGTAAAAGATACGATCAAGATCACAGAAGCCGGATATGTGCGTGAGACATTGCCCAGAAGTATTCTTGCGGCAGCGCAGACTCCGCAGGCATTCCGTACGGGATTACTTAGAGAATGTATGGCTCAGGCAGCTTTGGATGGATATACCGGCACGGATGACTGCCAGATCGTTGAGCAGTATTCTTCTGTAAAGGTATGTGTTACAGAAGGGGATTATACCAACATCAAGATTACTACACCGGAGGATCTGACCACCTTAAATAACAAATAATTATCGGAATGAAAAAAACAGTTTTACGTATGTAAGTTTTTATCATTTTTTTGTCATGGATTTGCTATATTTATGAATAATTGGTGAAAAAGCTAACAAATAAATCCTTTTTTATAATATAATTGATTTTGATTTCGATTACGAAGGAGGGTTATTCGTATGGGCAAACAATTAAAGATCACGGAAACAGTATTACGTGATGCTAACCAGTCGCAGATCGCTACACGTCTTGAGCGTGCTGATTTTGCGGACATTCTGGAAACCATGGATCAGGCAGGTTATTACTCCCTGGAGTGCTGGGGCGGAGCTACCTTTGATTCATGTCTCCGCTATCTGAATGAAGATCCGTGGGATCGTCTGCGTTTCATTCGTTCCAAAGTAAAAAACACCAAGTTACAGATGCTTCTGAGAGGTCAGAACCTGCTCGGATATAAACACTACTCTGATGACACAGTACGTGCTTTCGTACGTAAATCTGTAGAAAACGGAATTGATATTATACGTATCTTTGACGCATTGAACGACCCGATGAACATGGCTACGGCAATCGACGAGTGTCTGAAAGCCGGCGGACATGCGCAGGGTGCGATCTGCTATACAATCAGTCCGATTCATACATTTGAAAGTTATGTCAAGCTTGCCAAGAAACTTGCGGATATGGGTTGTAACTCTATCTGTATTAAGGATATGGCAGGTATTATCAGTCCGAAGAATGCATATGATCTGGTATCCGCAATCAAGAAAGAAGTGGATCTCCCGGTCGTCCTGCATACACATGACACTACAGGATTAGGCGCAATGTCACTGCTGAAGGCAGCGGAAGCAGGCGCAGACGGCTTTGATACGGCAATCTCCATTTTCTCCGGAGGTACTGCACAGCCTTCTACTGAATCCCTGGTTTATACGCTGGAAGAAATGGGATTTGACACAGGTGTAGACATGAAGGTGACAAAGAAGATCAACGATCACTTCAAGCCGGTACAGGCAAAATTCCTGAAGAACGGCGGTCTGAATCCTTCCGTACTGACAACCAAGATCGATGCTCTGAACTATCAGATTCCCGGCGGTATGTTATCCAACCTGATTTCCCAGCTGACACAGATGAACCAGCTGAACAGACTGGATGAAGTTCTGGTTGAAACACCGAAAGTCAGAAAAGACATGGGTTATCCGCCGCTGGTTACACCGATGAGCCAGATGGTAGGCGCGCAGGCAGTATCCAATGTACTTCTCGGTGAAAGATATAAGAGCGTATCCAAGGAAGTCAAGGCATATATGCGTGGTGAATACGGAAAAGCTCCGGGTGAATTAAGTCAGGAACTGATGAAGATCGCTCTTGGGGATGAAAAACCGTATGAAGGCCGCTATGATGATCTGATTGAACCGGAAATTCCCGGCGCAAAGGCATACCTGGGAGACCTCGCAGAGAGTGAAGAAGATGTGCTGAGTTATGTGGCATTCCCGCAGCAGGCAGAGAAGTATCTGAAGGACCGTGCGGATGCCAAGGCATTGAAGGTATCTTACACGATCCAGGAGGCTGAGTAGTATGTCTTTCGGACAAGCCTTAATGATTGCTTTGTCCGGCTTCATTACAGTCTTCCTGATGCTGGTTATCCTCTGGGGGCTGATCGTAGCTATAAACAAAGTAACCTCAAGTTTTATTAAAGAACCAGAAGTAACAAAAGCACCTCGTAAAGCACCTGCGCAAAGACCTGCTCCGGCACCTGCCGCAGTATCCGTCGAAACAGAGAAAAAGACTTACGGTGGTGAAATCAAGTTGTTCAACGTGGATGAAAAGACAGCTGCCTGCATTATGGCAATCATCAGTGATGAGACCAAGATTCCTCTGGATCAGCTGATCTTCCGTTCGATCAAAGCAGTAGAGTAAAGGGGAATGAGAATATGAAATACATTGTTACACTGAATGGTAAAAAATACGAAGTAGAAGTAGAAAAAGGTGAAGCTACCGCGTACTATGTCGGCGCTGCTGAAGAAATGAGTGCGAATCCTGCACCCGCTGCCGAACCGGCACCGCAGGCTGCACCTGCCGCACCTGCTCCGCAGTCTGCAGGAAGCGGAGATCCGATCAAGGCTCCGATGCCTGGAACGATTCTGGATGTCCGTGTATCTGCCGGTCAGAAAGTAAACCGCGGAGATGTTCTGTTTATTCTTGAAGCCATGAAGATGGAGAATGAAGTCAGCGCAACTAAGGCTGGTACGATTACTTCCGTCACGGTATCCAAAGGTTCTTCGGTACAGACGGATCAGGTTCTGGCAACGATTCAGTAGGAGGCTCATTTATGGTTATCATTGATGTCCTCAAGACGATCTTCCTGGAATCCGGTTTTGCCGCATTCTTTGAAGAACCCCGTTACCTGTTCATGATTCTGATTGCATGCTTCCTGTTATATCTGGGCATACGTAAGAGATATGAACCGTTACTGATGATTCCGATTGCCTTTGGTATGTTACTGGCTAACCTGCCTCGTACAGGAATTACCGAAGGTTTGATCCATTATCTGTCCCTTGGTGTTGAGTATGGTATTTATCCGTCCCTGGTCTTCCTCGGAACCGGCGCAATGACAGATTTCGGACCGTTGATTGCCAACCCGTCATCTCTGATCATGGGCGCAGGCGCACAGTTTGGTATCTTTACCGCATTCCTGATGGCTCTGGTTCTTGGTTTTGAGCCGAATGTGGCAGCTGCGATTGGTGTTATCGGCGGTGCTGACGGACCTACCGCAATTCTTACCGCAAGTAAACTGGCGATGGATTATCTGCCGGCAATTGCGATTGCTGCGTATTCCTACATGGCTTTGATTCCGATGATTCAGCCTCCGATCATGCGTTTGCTGACAACAGAAGATGAACGTAAGATCGTCATGAAACAGGCAAGAACGGTTTCCAAGTCTGAAAAGATCATTTTCCCGATTGTTGTTACGATCTTTGTGGCACTGCTGATTCCGGACACTGCACCGTTGGTCGGTATGCTGATGTTCGGTAACCTGCTGAAAGAATCCGGACTTACCGATCGTCTGAGTGATACAGCACAGAACGCGCTGACAAACACTGTAGTTATCTTCCTGGGTATCTCTGTCGGAGCGAAGGCAATCGCTACGACCTTCCTGACATTGAGAACGATTGAAATCGTCGTTCTTGGTCTGATTGCTTTCAGTTTCAGTACTGCAGGCGGTCTGATGCTTGGCAAGATCATGTGTAAGCTTACCGGCGGTAAGGTCAACCCTCTGATCGGTTCTGCCGGTGTATCTGCCGTACCGATGGCTGCGCGTGTATCCCAAAGTGAAGGTCAGAAGGCAAATCCCGGTAACTTCCTGCTTATGCATGCGATGGGACCGAATGTTGCCGGTGTTATCGGCTCTGCAGTTGCTGCCGGCTTCATGCTTAAGATCTTCGGATCATAAAAAAATAAAACATAGGTTTTCCGTAAACAGGTATATTCGGATAAACCTATGTTTTTTTTATTCCCAGCTCAGTAAGGAGATTTCCCCGGAGTTCAGCAGATAACGCGTATCTCCGCACACAACGATCAGGTTGCCTTTTTCGTTGATCTCTGCCGCAATACCGGTATATATCTGATCATCTCTCCGGAAAGAAACCTGTTTTCCCAGAATCAGAGAGTATTTACGGTATGACGCAAGAAGTCCGTCACCGATATGATTCAGCCAGTATGCCAGCCGGTTTGTCAGAATTCCTGCCAGAACAGAGCGGTCGCCGTCCTCTAATTCCAGTGTTCCCGCAATCTCTCTGAGTTCTTCGGGAAACTCCTGCGCAAAACAGTTGATGCCGATACCGATAACGATTCCGGACAGTTCTCCGTCAGGATTCCGCGGAGCTTCGCACAGGATTCCCGCAATCTTACGCTTCCGGTAAAACAAATCGTTGACCCACTTGATGGATACGTTTCTTCCGCACCACTGTTCAATCGCTTCCACTGCCGCAACAGCTGTACAGATCGTCGCGTAACGTATGGCTTTCTCCGGATCTTCAGGACGAAAGATATAGGTATAGTAGAATCCTGAATCCGGGGAAAAGAAGGAATGTCCACGCCGGCCTCTGCCTGCGGTCTGTTCTTCCGCCAGGATCACCGCCGGAACCGCAGCGCCTTGTGCCAGCAGATCACGTCCAAAGTTATTCGTAGAATCTATGGAAGAGAATACATAAACTTCTGTCCGGGGATCATCCGCAAGGGAATGGATCTTGTTTTTATCGAGTTTACAAATCATCCTCTAAAACATAATACAAAACAGATTAAACCGCAAATAAAAGGTGATCCCGAAGGATCACCGGAATGATCATGCCAGATCTTCGCCGTTGGAAGCGATGACTTTCTTATACCAGTAGAAGGAATCTTTTCTGGAACGATTCAGGGTGCCGTTGCCTTCATCATCCACATCGACATAGATGAATCCATAACGTTTGCGAATCTCTCCGGTACCTGCAGACACAACGTCGATACATCCCCAGGTGGTATAGCCGATCAGGTCAACACCATTCTTGATTGCTTCATCCATGGACTTGATATGTTCACGGTAGTAATCAATACGGAACTGGTCATGGATAGATCCGTCTTCTTCCACAGTATCGTATGCCCCAAGACCATTTTCCACAACCATGACCGGAAGTTCATAACGATCATAGATCAGTTCCAGATAGTACTGTAAACCAACCGGATCAAAAGCCCATCCCCAGTCGGAATACTGCAGATATTCATTACGCGCACCATGGGAGAAGTTCCCTCCGACCATATCCTTGACTTCATGTGTTGTGACAAGATTGGACATGTAGTAAGAGAACGTATACATATCTACCGTACCGCTGGCCAGATCAATCAGATCGTCTTCCGTAATATCCAGGTGTACATTGTGCTCATCCCAGAGTCTCTGCGCATAGGTAGGATAACTTCCCAGACACTGGACATCACCGCAGTAAAGAAGCTTTCTTTCCCAGCTGTGACGATTCTCCAGGACATCCTTCGGATCACAGGTTGCGGGGTAGGTTGCCACACCGCAGATCATACATCCGATCATGTTCTGAGGATCAATCGCATGTCCGATCTGTACAGCCTTGGCGCTTGCCACAAACTGGTAATGAACCTGCTGGTACGCTGCCTGATAAGCTTCATCTTCCTTATCTTTGGGAGCGCGGATAAAACCGATGGTATTGTTGATCTCATTGAAGGTCAGCCAGTAACGGACAAGTCCTTTATATTCGGTAAAGCAGGTGGTCGCGAACTTGACGTAGAAATCAATCAGTTTACGGTTGTTCCAGCCGCCGTAGTGCTCCTCCAGGTACAGCGGAGTATCGAAGTGCCAGATCGTCACAAGAGGCTCAATATTATGTTTACGCAGTTCCTGGAATACTTTCCGGTAGTGTTCTACACCGGCTTTGTTCGGCTCATTTTCATCTCCGCGGGGGAACAGACGAGACCAGGAGATCGACATACGATAGGTCTTGAAGCCCATTTCTGCGAATAACGCAAAATCTTCCTTGTAGCGGTGATATTCATCAACACCCAGATGATTCGGATAATAGTAATTATCCAGTACAGCATAGTGCGCTCCTTCCGGAAGTGCCTGTCCTCTGGTCAGGGTACCAGGGTTGCCGTCTTTATCTAGATATGTGATATAGCGGGGAGTGTTCACCGTACCTCCGGTAGTAACATCTGTCATTGCCGGTCCCCGGCCATCTTCATTCCAGGCACCTTCTACCTGATTGGCAGCGGTCGCACCGCCCCACAAAAAATCTTTGGGAAAATGACTCATAATCAAATACCTTCTTTCTATTTTAATTATCCCATAGATTTTCTTTTATACAGAAGGGAAATACGAATCTTCCGGGTATATGACAGGTAGAGGAAGAATATGCAGTGTCCCAGATGTCTGAATACAGATCCGTCGTATTTCTATCACGGCAGTAAAGGGTGGTACTGCCGGAGATGTGTTTCGTTTGGCAGAGTTATGCTGGAAGAAGAATTGGAGCCGGTGTCTCTTGAAGAAATTCACGATGACGGACAGGAATATACGTTGAAATACCCGCTGACTCCTGCACAAATCAAAGTCAGTCATGAATGCGCGGAGAAAATTGAAGATACGGATATTCTTTTGAAGTGTGTCTGCGGATCGGGAAAGACAGAGATGGTGCTGGAAACCATTGCGCTTATGCTGGGAAAGCACAGGAAAGTATGTTTCGCAATTGCCCGGAGACAGGTAGTGCTTGAACTGGCAGAGAGATTATCCGGAATCTTTCATCATGCCCGGGTAGTGCCTGTATGCCATGGATATACCACGGTAACGGATGGGGATCTGATCGTTTGTACTACCCATGGTGTATGAGTATTTCGGGAACAAACTATGAATACCTATATTTGCTTGATTTTACGCTATTTTACAGGCATTACACATATAATCTCATCGATCCGATCAGCCGCGAAAGAACAGTTACAGACGGTGTTCACGTCTTTGCCGCGTTAGACCTCGTATATAGCTACACAATTCATGCTAAAAATCCCAATGTTCTAAAGCATAAAATATACAATTACAGCATTCGATTCAAAGGCACTCACAGTGATGCTGAAACCGCCGATTATTTAGGAATCACAAGAATGCGTGTTGCCAAATTAGCTCGGGAAATGAATGAAGAGGAATATGCCAAATGGCACCCAGGTTCGGATGGATCACCTGAATCAGAAAAGGACGGTGATCAAAGTGCCGAATAGAAATGAAACGTTTTATTTCCTAAAAGTTGAACTGGGAATTGATTCCTGTGAAGAAGTTGCAGCAATTGAACGACTGAAACACGGACCTGAATATTTGTGGCTTTGGATCCGTCTCGCATTAAAATATGCGAACTATGGCGGAGTTCTTTGCCGGCGTATAGGGGATAGAGTTCTTCCTGTAACAGCTGATGATCTGGAGGCTGAAATGAAGGGTGGCTTCACGGATGTATCAATTAAAGACGGGGTTGCCACGCTGATCCAAGGCTCGCTGATCTACATTAATTCAGATGGGTTTATGGCAATTACAGGATTGACCATCTCAGGAGATCCAAAGGAACCTACGCTTCATAAGCAGAACAGCAATACTGACGTTGTTCGACCGCTGAGTATA
>JAFRMA010000110.1 GCA_017430925.1 Solobacterium sp.
ATCAAATACTGGAACCATATCCATTCACTTCAGAATCGCTCTGATACGTAATAACTAAAAACCAAACCAGTTTTTCGTTGGTTTGGTTATGGCAATGACTTTAGATATTTCGACTGTCTATTTTACAGGGACTATATCAGTTCACAACTGCACCGTTTTATTAGTTTACCTGTAATCTTCAGTCAAGATCTTCGCCGTTGGATTCACAGACTTTCTTGTACCAGAAGAAGGAATCTTTTCTGCTTCTGGAGAAATCTCCGGTACCATCATCGTAGCGGTTCACATAGACAAAACCATATCTCTTGGCATACTCTCCGGTACTTGCGGATACCAGATCAACCGGTCCCCATGTCGTATAGCCGATCAGAGGAGCACCATCGTCAATCGCCTCGCCCATGGCTTCAATATGCGCACGGAAGTAATCAATTCTGTAAGGATCATGGACAGATCCATCTTCTTCCATCTTATCAAAAGCACCAAAACCATTCTCCACAACCATCAGAGGCACATGCGGATAACGAGATGCGAGCTTGTTTATTGTCCATCGTAAGCCAAGCGGGTCAATCTGCCAGCCCCAATCAGAAGCCTTCAGATACGGATTCTTTGCGCCGAGAGACATATTTCCCTTGACCTGTTCCGCGTCTTCCTTCACGGTGACACAGTTGGACATGTAATAAGAGAATGTGTACATGTCTACGGTACCTTCCTTGAGGATCTCTGCATCACCTTCCAGGATAAAGGATGAATCAATATCGTGCTCTTCCCAGTATCTGTAGACATAGGCAGGATATTCCCCGCGTACCTGTACATCTCCGCAGAGATTGTTCTTCAGGTCATCTTCAGACTGCGCTGCCAGCATATCCACAGGATTCGGTGTTAACGGATACAACGTGATATGACAGATCATATTACCGATCATAAAGTCAGGATTAATGGAATGACCCAGTTTTACCGCCAGAGCACTGGCAATAAACTCATGGTGCAGAGCTGTCCACTTCTTCTGTGGCACATCCTTCAGAGAAGATAAACGAATCGGTTCTACCGCCTCAAGATCTTCTTTCTCCATTAAACCAAGGCTGTAGAGATTACTCATTCCGTTCGGAGAGAACATCAGGGGAGTATTGATTTCGTTGAATGTAAGCCAGTATTTGACTTTATCCTTGTACCGGGTAAATACCGTTTCCGCATATTTCAGGAATAAACCGATAGTTTCACGATTATAGAAACCGTTATACTTCTTGACGATATTCCAGGGAATTTCATAATGACACAGTGTTACAAGCGGTTCAATTCCGTACTTTCTGCATTCGTCAAACACATGATCATAGAATTCCAGTCCTGCTTCATTCGGCTCTTCATCATCTCCGTTAGGATAGATACGTGCCCAGTTAATGGATAAACGGAAGACACTCCAGCCCATCTCCGCAAACAACGCGATATCTTCTTTATAATGATGATAAAAATCTACAGCTTCATGACTGGGATAAAATGCTTTAGGATCGGTAACCGGCAGGAATGTACGGGGAGTATTGACATCTCCTCCCAGTAACATATCCGGTACGGAAAGACCTTTACCGTCTTCCAGATACGCACCTTCACACTGGTTGGCAGCTACTGCGCCGCCCCAAAGAAAACCATTAGGAAAACTCATGATAAACCTCCTGTATGTATATTTATCTTACTATGAATAAGAAGAAAAAGATATTCCGGCAAGGGTAAAAGAAAAGACTGTAAGGATACCGTCTCCCGGAGATTTACTCTTGTGAGGTATTCTTTACAGTCTCTTTAACTTTCCGGGGAATGCGCGGGTGAATGTACCGGATCCTGGATTTACTTCTTTGATCACATGTCCGTAACAGTTGATGATCCGGGTTCCGCTGTCATGGATCAGCTCACGCTCGAAGTGTCCGTATTCCTTATGTACATGTCCATGAAACATATAGGAAGGCCTGTATAGGTCCAGTAAATCGTTGAAACACTCAAAGCCCCGGTGCGGAAGGTCCTGCAGGTCACCACAACCGTACGCCGGTGCGTGTGTAAGCAGGATGTCAAATCCTCCGGACAGAAACAGTTTTCCGGAAGCTTTCCAGATCCGTCTCCTCATCTGTCTTTCAGTATACATATCTTCCCCTGAACGATACCGGTAACTTCCGCCTAAGCCGAAGATCCTGAGTCCCTGGTAATTGTATATAGTTCCGTCGATGCAGGTACAGCCAAGAGGGGGCTTTGCGTCATAGACTCCGTCATGATTCCCGCGTACATACAACAGAGGCTTGTTTACAACGGTGACCAGGAATTCAAGATATTCGGGGTCGAGATCCCCGCAGGAGAGGATCAGGTCCACACCCTCGGTTTTCCTTGCGGTATAGTAGTCCCAAAGACCAGGTTCACAGTGATCTGCCAATACCAGGAGTTTCATTCTGTATCCCTGACACTCCGTACACCGCTGATATCCGTGATCTGCCGGGTAGCTTCATCCATTGTGCTGTACGCAGGAATACTGCCGATGACATTGTCATTCAGCCAATCCATCCGGATGATCTCTTCCGGTGTAAGTTTTCCGTCATACATGGTTTGTATCTGACCGTTTTGAGAATGCAGTTCACCACTGAAAGGATCCAGAGCTTCCTTGATCAGAGCTTGTTTCAAAAGACCGATCAGCTTCCTCGTGGGATAGGGAAGAGAACCGGAGATACGGACATCCAGAACACCCGCGTTCATACCCCAGCGGTAACTGACAGCCTTACTGTCAGAATCTTTCACATTCCAGTTCCCGGCGCGTATCATCTCCGCCAGCTTTTTGTAAAAGACAGCCCAGTTGACAACCGGTTCTGCCAGGTTGATGATCTTCCCCTCATCATCGATCCTGTAAATACCGTACGCGGTCGTATCTTCCTTCTGATGAAGAGAATCCGGACCGGAACAGATAGATATACCCAGATCTTCCCTCTGCTTTTTCTGTGTCTCTTCGGGTGTGGCTGCCCAGCTCAGGTAGATTCTGGCATCGGGATCGATCATGGAAGCACCAATCGCAAAAGCGTTGATATCCGCAATTGTTCCGTAGATGGGATAATCTGCCTGATAAGCTATACGGTGATTTTTACAGAATACCGCAGCCAGGGCACCAAGCAGGAATTTTACCTCATATGTGCGCAGGGAATATGTACGCACCGCATTGGCTTTCAGACTGCAGGAACAGTTCATAAAGATCTTTTCCGGATATCGTACTGCGGTTTTCAGAGCCGCATTCATCTGCAGGGGAGATGTAGTAAAAATGATATCGGAATTCTCTGCCGCAAGATTCAGGGCGTCCTGAAGCTTATCCTCTGTATCACAAAATTCATATTTACTGGTTTGTACAAGAAGATTTCTATCATGTTCAAGAAGGATCCTGCCGATCTCATGTTCAAAGACGTAGGCAGAGTGTTCCGCATCACTGTCATAGATAAATGCGGCTTTCAGTACCTTTGGCCCTGTCAGCACATGCAGGATATCCTGGATTGCCGTTGTCTTCTGTTCTACCGGTTCTTCTACCAGAACCGGAGGTTCATCACTGTTGACGACATCAAACTCTTTCCTAAGCTTCCGTATATTGTCAAGAATTGTACTGTCGGAATCCCGGCGCAGACTTTGGTAACCATAAACAGAAATGTACAGGAAGAACGCGTCTCCGGAGTTTTCTGTATTGTCGGGATATACTTTCTGGTACTGCTGCAGGAAGAGATAGAAAGAAGAACGCAGTCTGCTTACTTCCTCCTCCGGCCATACTTCCATGGGTTCTTTACCTAGAAGTTTGACAAATGCCCTGTACCTGCCCGGTACGGAGAAATCAATCTCGTACAGAGGGACACAGCGGTAAAAGCTCAGGAATTCATTGTACAGAGAATCTTCTTCACTGTCCGTGACCCGGTATACTTCCGCAGAAACACTCAGTACACCAAGAAAGCGGAAAACAGAAAGACGCTTATTACCTTCCTGTACATAGAAACGATGTTTGTATTCATAAACCTTTATAGGATCGCTGATCCCTTCAGAAGTCTGGATATCATACACATGAGACCATTTATAGGCAAATTCACTGTCTCTGTCAGACAGAGGCATGTAGTTGTACGCAAAAGCTTTCCGGCGGCCCTGGGTGACCGTACCTGTAGTCAGATGGACCGGAATATCCATGATTCCGATCCGCTTTTCGGATACCGACTTCCCGGCGAGGATTTCATCCAGGCAGGAAATATACGGGAACTGACCGTTCAGGACAGCCTGGTGGAAGGCTTTGTCAGCGAGTTTTTTCGCTTTCAGATAATCATCTAACATAATAACCTCCAAAGCTTACTGCATATTATATTCCTATGTACATTTTTGTCTACTGAAAAAGGACTGTATGAAACAGTCCCTTGTTTCTGTGATGATTGTAAACTACAGTTCTACCGGTACTTCGCCTTCTTCGATCATCGGTGTCTTATCGTTGAACACGACACGGGCATTGCCGTAATTTGCGCCTTTGCTGGTACCGCCGAGGAATGCCTGTTCCGTTACATTCGCTGTGCCCTTGAGGATCTGACGGCAGATCTCCATGACATCATCACGCACAGACTTCTTCTGTGACAAGCAGGAAGGTACACCGGCATAACCGTGATGTCCGTTGAAGTCCTGATCAAAGTACGGCTCTAAAGCCTTCAGTTTCTCTGCTGTATGATACAGGGTGGTAATACTGGCACCCAGGCATAATGTATTGCCGTTGCAGGCATCACCGCTGAAGTGAATACGATTCTTACGGTCTAACAGGGTGATGGATCCAGGTGTATGTCCCGGCGCAAAGAAGACTTCCAGAGAACGATCTCCCAGGTCAAAGACATAACCTTCATCAATCAGCACAAACTCAGGATAAGAATCCCAGGCTTTTACCATATCCGGTGAATAGTCATAAACGTTATAACCATTCATCTTACCTAAAGTTTCCGCATAATCCTTACGTCTTTCTACGGTGATATCCTTAGCCATCTGGACATCTTTCTCGTGAATATAGACTTTGTCAAACGCGCCCATACCGCCCGCATGATCCACATGTCCATGTGTAATGACGACATCGTAAGGCTTATCTGTCAATTTGGCTACCTCTGCCTTAAGATCACAAACACCGGTTCCGGTATCGATCAGAAGAGCTCTTTCACTGCCTACGCAGAGAAACATTGCGTTTAAGCCGAATTCGTTGATTGCGTATGTATCCGGAGCAATCTCACAGACATACGGAGTTTTAATTCCCATGATAAAAACCACCTTTCACTACAAATATTATAAGAGATAAACAGAGGATTATCACATGAAATACGTACTTGTGAATTAGTTAGTGTTTAGGCGTATGATGTTGTAGAATATAGTTATAGTAGTGAGGAGGCTTTACTATGCCACGTTTGAATGTCGGTGAAAAGATGCCGAATTTTGTATTCGACACAGGTTTTAAACAAGGTTTATCCGTAAATACAGATTTTGTCGGAAAGAAGACAGTTCTCTGGGTTCTCCGCTATATCGGATGCACAGTATGCCGCTATGACTGCAAACTGATCGCGGATCGTTACGACGAATTTACTGCTAAAGGTGCACAGGTATTTGTGCTGATGCAGAGTGACCCTCAGCACGTCAAGGATGATCTGGAAAGAACAAACGCCACATTACCGTTTGAGATCATCTGTGATCCGGAAATGAAGATCTATGAAGCACTGGAGATCAAACCTGCAGAGAGTATGGAAGGTTTACTGGGCGGACAGCTGGAAGCCCTGAAGGCAAAGAGCGCTGCTGCTAAAGAAGCAGGTTTTTCTCATGGAGATTATGAAGGAAACGAACAGCAGCTTCCGGCAATGTTCATCCTGGATGAAGAAGGCAAGGCAACCTATGTACGCTATGCGGAAAATATTGTAGATCTGCCTACAGTAGACGAGGTTTTAGCACTTTTATAAGAGGTATCTCAGAGCGGCTCTTTGAGTCGTTCTTTTTTTCAACAATTCGGAGGAAAACAAATATGAGTGTAACAAAAGAATTACGGGTAGTAGAGGGTGGTAAGTGTACCAAGGTAGCAGTAAATGTCGGAGATCTGGTAGTAAAGGATCAGGTGCTGATCGTTACTGAGGCAGACAAGGAAAGCCGTGAGTATAAGGCTCCTTTCTCCGGAAAGATCACAAAGATCGGTGTTGCGGAAGGTGATATCGTAAGACTTGGACAGTTACTAGCCGCAGTCGAAGAAGCAGAAGTCGTACAGGAAGAGAGTGCTGTACCGGCAGACGAACCGGATGAAGATCTGATCATCATCGGCGGCGGTGTCGGCGGTTATGTTTCCGCAATCTACGCTTCCAGAAAAGGTATGCATGTCACCTTGATCGAAAAGGAAAGACTCGGCGGAACCTGTCTGAATGTTGGTTGTATTCCGACAAAGACTTTGATCCGTTCCGCGGAAGTCAATCGTCTGGTCAAGGAAGCAGGCATATTCGGTATTGACGTGGAAGGTGCGCCAACACCGGATATGGGCAGAATTATCGATCGTAAGAACAATGTTGTCAATCAGTTAGTCAGCGGTATTGAATTCCTGATGAAGAAGAACAAGATCACAGTGATTCAGGGAACAGCATCCATGAAGGATGACAAGACTGTGGTTGTGACTACTGCGGATGGTGAAAAGGAGATGACATTCCGTCATCTGATCATTGCGGCAGGCAGTAAGGTATCCCGCCTGAATATCCCGGGTATTGATCTGCCTTGTGTTCTGGACAGTACAGCTATGCTGAATTACCGCACACTGCCGGAAAAGATCACGATCATCGGCGGTGGTGTCATTGGTCTGGAATTCGCGTTCCTGTACAGTGATCTCGGTGTGGAAGTTACCGTACTGGAATACCTGGATCGTCTGATTGCGGTCGTAGATAAGGAACTTGCGACCAGAATCCAGAAACTGGGTAAAGATAAGGGTATCCGTTTCGAAACATCTGCCAGAGTAACAGAAATCCGTGAAGAGAACGGTAAAGCTGTCACCATGTTTGAGAAAGGCGGAGAAATGCAGGAAGTTGTCAGTGACATCGTCTTATCCGCAGCCGGAAGAGAACCGAATATGGCAGGTTTAGGTCTGGAGAATACAACGATTGAACTGAATCCCCGCGGCAGAGGTATTCACGTTGATGAGTACCTGCGCACCAACGTGGAGAATATCTACGCTGTAGGTGATATCAACAACCTGGTACAGCTGGCACACGCGGCAGAACACCAGGGAATCATCGCGGTAGATCATATGCTTGGAAATGCTCATCCGTTCCGTAAGGAACTTGTACCGAGTGTAATCTTTACTTCTCCGGAGATCGCTACCGTAGGTATCGGTGAAGACGAACTGAAGAAGAATGGTGTCAAGTATAAGAAGGGCAGATTCCTTTATTCTGCGAATGGTAAAGCTCTGGCTATGAATGAGACCGAAGGCTTTGTCAAGATCATGAAAGATGAGAATGATGTGGTTGTCGGCGGTTCTGTCATCGGCGCAGATGCGGCATCTCTGATTGAAATCATCAATGCGGCAGTAACCAACAAGTTGAAAGATACACAGCTTGCGGAGATGATCTTCGCGCATCCGACAACAGCGGAAGTTGTTCACGAGGCAGCCCTGGATCTGGGTATCGGAGCACTGCACAGATAATGTTATTACGGATCTCTTCCTCTCACGATCCTTACCGGAACGTGGCTTTGGAAAAATATCTCTTTGAGAATTATTCCGGGGAAGAGATCCTTTTTCTATGGGTCAACGATCCCTGTGTAGTGATCGGCAGGAATCAGAATCCCTGGCTGGAATGCGACCTGGAGTATATGCGCAAAGAAGATATCCGGTTAGTACGCAGATATACCGGAGGCGGTGCTGTATACCACGATACCGGGAATATCAACATTTCCTGGATCAGTGAGAATACAGACCACTCAGTATTACACGGAATTCTCCGGGATGTCCTGGAGAGACAAGGGATCACAGAGATTCAGGCGGAAAAGAACGATCTCCTGTATCACGGGCGCAAGATCTCCGGATTTGCGTCAATGACGGAAGATCACAGACATCTATACCACGGTACCTTGATGGTGGATGTGGACCTGGACCGGCTGATTCATGCGTTAACCCCGTCTCCGCTGAAGATACGCTCTCACGGTATCGATTCCGTACGGGCAAGAGTCATGAATCTGAAAGAAACAGATCCACAGATCTCTGTACAGACGATCCTGGACGCATTTACAGCGTTATATCAGGGCGAAAACATCACCGGAGATCTATCTGCCATCCTGAAAGAAAGCGGTAAACTGCAGTCCTCTGCGTGGCTGTATGATGAAACACCGGGATTTTCCATCCTGCATGAATATCACGAAAACGGGGTACTTTACCAGTGTACCTGCGATGTTTCGGAAGGAATCATCAAGAACATACGTATCTACAGTGATCATGCGGATCCGCAGGTGCTGAAAGACCTGGAAAACCTATACAAGGGTACGCGTTATAACAGTGCTGATTTTGATCAAAATCTTAAAGATTATTTAGTCCATCATTCATAGTTTGTGCTACATTAATAGTAGAGATTCAAGTCAATGAAGGAGGATAATTATGGCATTATTTGATTTTCTGAAGAAGAAGGGTGATGAAGCTGAGAAAAAGGCTGAAGAAGCCAAGAAAAAGGTGGAAGAAGCCAAGAAAGAAGTAAAAGAAGAAGCTAAGTCATTCGCTACAGCGGCAAAAGAAACCGCCAAAACAGCAGAAATGAAAGCAGCAGCAAAAGCAGAAGAAGCAATGAAACAAGCAAAAGCTGCAACTACAGCTGTAAAGGAAGAGGTTAAGGCGACAATTAAACCTGCACCGAGACCTGCAGTATCCGCACAGCCGAAGACAGAAGAAAAACCGACAATCAAACCTGCACCGAGACCTGCAGTTCATGCCGGCCAGACACCTGCGTTAAAACCGCTGGAAGCAGTTGCGAAAGAAGTCATCCGTGGTGACTGGGGCAATGGCCAGGAAAGAATCGACAAGCTGACAGCAGCCGGCTATAAGTACGAAGATGTACAGAAGCTGGTCAATGACGCTCTGACAGGCAAAGTCAACCTGGACGCTCCGGCAGCTCCGGCAGCACCTGCGCTGAAACCTGTAGAAGAAGTAGCTAAGGAAGTCATCCGCGGCGAATGGGGCAACGGTCAGGAAAGAGTCGACAAGCTGACAGCAGCCGGTTATGACTACAAGACCGTACAGGCTAAAGTAAACGAACTCCTGAAATAATACGAAACAGGCAATCATCTCCGGATGATTGCTTTTCTTATACCTGAATACAAAGAAAAAGCCATGCCTTGGCATGACTAGAGAAGCTTGATATTTGTGCGGGAGAGTTCTTCCAGCATCTCTTTTGGCCAGAGAGATGATTGTACCTCCCCGATATGTGCCTTGTTCAGCAGTAACATACATAATCTGGACTGTCCTATACCACCACCAATCGTGTAGGGCAGTTCTTTATTGATTACCATCTGATGATAGGGCATGGATAATCTTTCCTCTTTCCCGGCGAATTTACACTGTCTGACGACAGACTCTTCATCCACACGGATACCCATGCTGGAGA
>JAFRMA010000111.1 GCA_017430925.1 Solobacterium sp.
GCAGGTTTCTTGCCGGTACGGTAAGATCGCAGATCTTTTTTGTGTCTTGTTCAAGAATCAGCGGTGTATGTCTTCCGAATTCTTGTTCTCTGTCAATCATATGCAGGATCGTCTCAAGGTTTTCCCGCAGAGACAAAGACTGATTGATCACACACTCCACTGTCTCTTCGAACAGCGTAAAGCAGAAAAACACACGTACTTCATCCGTTTTGCACATACTTCACCACGTTGATCTTACCACTGCGGTAATACACCCCCTGATCACTCTTTAAAGTCATCCTCTTCGGGAGATGAAAGATATACTGTTCCTGAAAACCGGCACCGATAAAGAAGATATTTCTTTCCCTGGCAGATGGTTTTCTTTCCAGCCGCTTATACGTATCACAAGACATAAAGATCATTCCCTGCGCAGGCAGTTCGCCGCCTTCGTACAATACACAGGGACAATGTTGTTTCATGGTCTGGTAAAAATCCTCATATTCCTCATCATACACAGAAATCACATAGAGTACTCTGTTCAGGTCTGCTGTGATCCACTGATATGTTTCTATATCGATTCCCAGCGGAAAACCATTTCCGGAATACATCGTATATTCCACTCTGTCCGGCATCTTCAGGATCCGATATCTTTTTCTTGTACCAAAACGTTGAAGATTCTCCGCAATTCTTTTCTCCATTTCCTGTTCTGTAACATATGGATAGGTAAACTCCGTGATATCTCCTTTCCTGAATAATCCCTGATAACGATGATTCAGGGGATAATGTATGCTTTTCTCAAAAAACGCGGTCAGAGACTGAAGATCATCATTCTTCAAGGCTGTACGCAAATTAAACAAGGATAACATCTTATACGGTACGGATACGATATCGCTGCATACCGCAATGATCGTGACTTTCCGCTGTGTACGTAATTCCAGGATGTGCTGAAGAGCAGATCTGTATCCATCTGAATCCTTCAGATACCATACCAGATCCGTAAGTATGACGATACATCTTGATGTATTACTGCCCTGTCTTTCTTCCAGATGTTTCCAGAGATTCATGATCTTTTCTTCATCCTGCGAATCCACAACATCGATAACCTGAGAGATCTTTGTCCACTGCGGCACGGTAACACAGAAATCATCGATCAGAAATACTTCGTCTTCTTCCTGAAGGATCCTGAGCAGTCCGTATAGCAATACCCGAAGGATATCCCGGCGGTCGTCCTGTTCCGGTCCGTAAATCACTAACGCATGTCCTTCTTCGGGATTGATTCCGATCTCCTGGATCTCATGGATACGATACAAATCCGCCTTGCCAAGGATCAGAGATGTACTATACGTTGTACTCTCCGCGGAATACTCGGTAATACGCTCAAGCCATAACGGATAACTGCGCAGATTCAGGTGAATACTGGTCTTCAGGATTTCCTGAAGGATCTCCTGAATCTGGGTATGGTGATCCACTTTTGACGTATAATCCATGAGAACCTTATTTTGATGATCCAGGATCTTTACCGGGGTATTATGCATGTCTGCAGGTGCGTTCACATAGCCTCCCCGTCCTCTTACCATCAGATCATCACACAGTAAACAAAACTCCCCCGGTTCCCGTATATAGGAGGCTTCATCCGTATGCAGAACTTCCTTTGAGTCACTCTTTTCCTGTACTTTAAGACAAATCTTGAAATGACTGTTCGACCAGATCTGTTCATCCACGATCCCACCGGGTTTCTGCGTAGATAAGATCAGATGGATACCCAGACTCCTGCCCACACGGGATATCGAAATCAGATCCTTGAGAAACTGGGGATACTCTTTCTTCAGCTCCGCGAATTCATCGATCATAATGACGATTTCCGCAAGATCTTCATGTCCGGGAATTTCTCTGTATTCCTTATAGTTCAATACCGGCTGACCGCCGGATACAGACAATTCCGCAAATAACTTCTCTCTACGATGTATCTCCGACTGGAAAGAAAACAAAGCTCTTTCGATATCTCTTCCGTCCAGGTTCGTCAATACACCGGCAAGATGAGGAAGAGTCCTGTCCTTCTGGCAGAATGTAGTAACCAGACCTCCGCCCTTGAAATCAATCAGCACAAACTGTACTTCTCTGGGACTGTAGTTTACAGCCAGCGACAGAATCAGTGTCATGATCAGCTCACTTTTCCCGCTGCCGGTCGTACCGGCAATCAGCCCGTGTGGTCCATGCCCTTTTTCATGTAGATCCAGGTATACCGGCTGTCCATCAGAAAGAAAGCCAATCGGTACTGCCAGGGACGCTAAACCTGAATTCCCTGCCCAACGTTCTCTGATGCCAAGGTTATGTGCTGTTTCTGCCTTGTACAGATCCAGAAACGTATTTCCCGACGCATGGCTGACAGAAGAACGATACAGCAGTTCCCGGCTGAACCTCATACGATCAAGGGAAGGAGATATGTCCGGAGTATATTTTGTGGATTGTCCGCATTCCAGGATGCAGTGATTTCTTTCATCGATGATCAGATCTGCGCCGGCAACAGGCTGATTCCCGGTTAACAGAACTCTGGTATAGTTGAATTCCTTTGGTATGCGGAAGCAGTCTTCCTGATGAATCAAAATGACCAGCAGTAATTCCCCGCTGCGCATCCCCTGAAGCAGTTCGCTATATTCTTGTTCACAGACAGAAAACAAACGCAGCTGATCTTTATAGACATGCGGTATGGAATATACCCAGAGATGATTGCGGAACCAGGCAGGATCCGCCCGGATCATGACATGAAGATCTTCAGGATCACAGGAGATAAGAATCTGCCCGATCAGACGAATCAGTGAATCTTCAACCGTATCCGTCAGGACACATACATTCTTCCCGCTAAAGTCTTTGATCAGTATATTGTCACCCTTGTTTAGATCTTCAGAGAATTCCCGGATATTCCGGTTCAAAGGATCATCATATCTGAGCCGGAAACGTATATTCAGGTCAATGGAATCAAAACACGTTATTCTTCCTATACGTACTGCCAAATAATCACTATCCCAGACCGACCGGTTCCACAGATCAGGAATATTCTCTGCCTGAAGATGTTCCGGATAATCCCCATCCAGATTTTCTTTATATTTCTTCTTATAACTTCTTACTTCGTCCTTAAGATGATCCAGATACTCTTCATAGAGAAAGACCCGGTGATGGTAATACTTCCTGTCTTTTCTTTTCTCGTACAATCTCTGAAGAGGATGCCAGAGCAGCGTGGAAAGCAGCATCACCGCAGGCAGCATGATCATCGGCAGCATCTCCGTGATCATTCTCCCGTTGTTATACCCGTTGTATACCGCAAATAAACCTACGCTGAGTGACGCGGAAGACATCATCAAAGCAGGACCCATGGAAAAGATCAGCGGATTTTTATCCGCGGACTGATACGGCAGTGGTTCTTCCAGGTCAATCACCAGACGGTCATACAGATGAATCTGACGATAAGGTTTGCGTATCACCGGATACTGCGGTACAGGCAATGGTTCAGCTGTGAATGCCGGCTGATACCTGTCCAGATTGACCTGTACTTCAGAACCATGCTCAACCATCAGGAATCCATACCCAAACACAACTGCCAGACCGGGAAGACGCAGACAATCTCCCGTCTTCCATGTACAGGAATGAATGATTTTATGCTTCATACTGCCCAGGGAACAGCCGTACAGATCACGAACTGTATTCTCCTGAAGATCCAGAATCAGTGCGTTTTCTCCCAGAGCTTCCAAAGGCAGATAAATATCGTCATCTTCATCACTGCCGATACTGACAAACCGTTTATTACTCTGATAAAACCTGCATTCTGATATCCCGTCCGTCATCCAGAGATATGCGTATCGTTGATCCAGGCGATATGTAATTTTGTAATATCCGCTTATTTCTTCAATAAACAGCGGATAAGAGACATGGATCTTCCACTGATCCTGATCTCTGGTCAAAGAAACAGTCTGTCCGAGCACCATCACTTGTGCATGAGTGCCGTTGATGGTATAAAACTCTGCCCTGTCATCCTCTGTCCAATAGATCTTCATGTCTCTTACCTGCCTGTAATGTTACGTAAACTGACGAACCAGGATATTACAGTTGATTGAATACTTTCCATCCTGTGTCTGTATGCGGATCATTGTGCTCCCCGGTTGTTTTCCATGAACCTGTATACCTTCAGCGGAGGCCACATTACCATCCTGAGATGTAAATACGAGGGAGGATATGGTATATCCCCTGGGAAGACCGATGATCCGGATCGTACCGGTTTCTCCCGGATCCAGGATCAGAGAATAATCCGCAATCGCGATGTTATCCGTAACCAGAAGTTTACTGCCGCTGCTTTGACGTTCACGGTCTTTTCTGGTACACTCCGGCACAAAATGCCAGTTTTCCACATGATGCATGCCTCCCGGAATCAAATCATTGTTTTGTGCGTCTGCCAGCTGGAAATTGCCGGACAAGCCAAGTTTTCCTGCCAATGAAGATGATGAATTCAGTTTCACATCCGTCATCCAGGATGCCTGCAGATCACCGCACACAAGCACGTTCGGGTTGCCGTCCGCAGCTTCGTTAAGAAGATCCGCGGGTAAATCACTGCTCAGCACCTGATGATTCCCGGCATTGTCATACAAGTGTACCTGTGCCTGTACATCCGCTTTTACCCCGCTCTCTGCTTCCACATCGCATAAACGCACATTCTCCAGATTTAATCCAAATGTCAGACCCGCCATCAGTGACGCATCCCCATGTAACATATTTTCACAGGAGTGATCCATTTCCGCGATCTTACGTAATACACCTCCGCGGATTTCCAGACCAAGACTTTCATTCTGCGATAAACTCAGTTCCATTCTCCCGGTAGCGTAAATATTCAGCGACAAATGGATAGGAATATTCATATACGGCGCGTTTGGCACCGGTACACGCAAATCACACAGCGGGATATGCAGTTCCGCAGTCTCGTCATGCGTCTCATACAATCCGGACAGTGCACTGAGGAAATTCGTGATCGTCACATTACGGAAATCCCCGTATGTCCGGCGGAAATCTGCCGGTTTGAGTTCTATCTTCTCTGCGGTCTGAAAATCGATCCGGAAATACGCATGTTCCATCTCTGCGCGGTGCATCTGCCATTGGTATGTCGGACGCACGTTATTCAGATCCAGCGTGGTGACAAACTGCCCTCCAGAAGGAAACGTCTTCAGCACCTGCGCTGTGATTCCTGCTGAGGTAAAATCCAGGGTGATCGTATATCCGTGAAAGGAATAGGAACGCTCAGCCGGAGAATATTTCATCAAGGATACACCGGTTGGATAGACATAACTATGCTGTTCTTCCTGGCTTCCAAACGTATCCAGTATTTCTACTTTTGTAAAATCTATCTGGAAGGAACCTGCCAGGTCCATCTCCTCGGTAAGATCCGGGATTTCCGGTTCTTTCAAGGTCACCTCCTGACTATCTCCTGTGTCTTTCACCTCTTCCACCGCGTATATATGCGCTTCCTCTCCGTCTTCCCAGGTGATAATCTCCTGGGGATACAGAGGCACTGCTTTGGAAAACACAGCTGTTTTTGTATCTTCATCAAAACGCAATGGTTCCTCATCCAGTTTCTGAATATCATCTCTCCATTCGATCTGAAATACAGGATCTGTAATCTCCCGGCTGTTCATGTATCTGACAACTTGATCCAGAAGTTCTTCCGCATCCCTGAAAGATATCTCTTCTTTGGGATGAAACATATTCCGGCGATCCAGTTTCATCAGACCGGAACCAGCAGCCGTACTGATTTCTTTCGGAAACTGACTCTTTCGAAGATCCCGGATCTGTGTATTGACCGTATCATTATCTGTATCTGCTAAATGTACCAATGTATATGCTGTCCACTCTCTTGTCAAAGGGGCATCCGGATCAAAGGGATACTCCGTGGATAATACACCCCACTCCACAGCTTTCTGTACATCGTCAAAGTACATGTGTCCTTCAGGAATATGGTGAAAATACGGTTCCTGACGTACATGTCCCTCAATCTGTACTGCCGTGTTGATCTCTTTGATCCATTGTCCCAAAGTCATACGCGTCTCAGAACTCTTCCTGCAGCCTGTACCCAGGCACAGACAAAACAACTGTATACAGGCAAGAATCCCGCGGATATACAGTTTATGCCTGCATACCGGACGCATTGGAATTGATCGTTGTTTCAAGAGTATCGTAACTGGAAACAGTCATATCAAGGAATTTAGCATACGTATCAATGATTTCTTTCTGCCGGTCAAATCTCGCAGCGAACTGGTTGAAACGACTGCGTATTGTTTCTCCTGCTTCCGAGATCCAGCTGATGTTGGTGTTATCCATCTCTTTCTTCATGTTCATCAGTAATTCATACATGTTCTGATTCAAAATGCGGATCCTTGACGCGCATTCACTGACTTCCGCCAGAGATATTTTCAGATTATTCATGTTTCCCTCCTTTACTGTGCAAGATTCGATGCCTGGACTGCCAGATCATCCTGGGTCTCACGATATGCCCTTGCCGAATTTCTCAGAAATTCCGCGTACTGTGTACATAACACGGACATCTCACGGAAATCCGCCTCAAATTTACGGATCTGTGTACTGAAAGCCACATTATCCTTACCTTCCCATCCTGCCTTCATGGTATCCACCGCATCAAACAACTGCGCAAATGTACGCTGATAACTCTGGTTATCTTCATCCATTCTGGATGCGCAAGCTTCCAGAAGTTCCGGTTCAACCGTAATCGTTCTCATGTTCTTACCTCGCTTTCTACTTGTTATATAGTGCGGATTTTCAGGATTCCCCGCGCAGACACAAAAAAAGCCTGTACGTATTCACACGTACAAGCCAGTATGATTCTCGATTTAGTTCTTTTTTAACACCTGCAGGAATTCCTCATAGTTGTTGTATGTCTCATCCCCCGGTTTAAAGACACGGTCACAGACAGCCATCATCACACAATCCGGAGTAAACTCCTGCATACTGCGCCATACCATCGGTTCAATAAACAGACCCACAGAAGGATCATCCATCAGGAATGTCTCCTGGTTTGTTCCGTCATCCACCACGACCTTACAAGAACCCGATACCGGGAATAAGATCAGCCTGGTTTTCTTTGTCGCATGATCACCGCGGGATTTTCCTTGTACGACATTGGCAACCATGAAAATCCTCTTGATTTCAAAGGGAACTTCCTTCCCCTGTTCCATCACATACAGAACCCCGTCTGCTTCCGTAACCTTGCCGATTTTAATCTTCTGCCATCCCGGCATACGCGTTTACCTCCTGAATGACTTTTGTGATTTCCTCTTCTGACATCCAGTCCATCATCGGAAGGATCACGATGGAATCACAGATAGCTTCGGTAATCGGGAAATCCCCTCTCTTATAACCGTATTTCTCAATCATACACGGCTGAAGGTACGGCGGTGTCTTCCAGGATATATCCGTGGATACCCCTCTGTCCTTCAGGAACTTCATGAAACCGGCCTGGTCATCTACTCTTACCACAAACTGATACCACGTATGTTTGCAGTATTCCGGCACCTGAGGAAGTGTTACCAGCGGATTATGGATCTCGTGAAGATATCTCTGGGCGATATGATCACGGTTCGCCAGTAATTCCGGCATGTGGGACAGTTTGACACGCAGAAGACCTGCTTGTAATTCATCCAGTCTGTCGTTATATCCAATCACGATGTTGTGATAACGGTAATCACTGCCGTAATTACGGATAACCTTTACGCGGTCGATCAAGGCTTTATCTCGGGAGACAACACCGCCGCCGTCACCGAAACCACCGAGATTCTTGGTCGGATAGAAACTGAAGAATGACGCATCTCCGAACAACCCTGTATTGACACCCTTGTATGGCGCGAAATGTGACTGTGCGCAGTCTTCAAACAAACGCAGATTATGCTTGCGGCATACCTCAAGGATCGGATCCATTCTTGTGGCTAATCCGTACAGATGCGTAACCAGAACTGCCTTGGTTTTCTCCGTAATGGCAGCCTCGATCCTCGACGCATCCAGCTGATAGTATTCATCCGGTTCTACAAATACCGGTACACCGCCGCACTGCATGATACCAAGCATCGTCGCAATATAGCCGTTTGCCTGGACAATGATCTCATCCCCGGGCTGAATTCCTGCTGCCATAAGACCGACAAGAATCGCATCCAGACCGTTATCCACACCGGCACAGTAGCAATCTCCGCCCAATGCCTGGGCAAATTCTTCTTCAAACGCGGTTACTTCCTTACCCAGCACATACCAGCCGCTGCGCAGAACCTCCAGAGCTTTTGCCTCATATTCATCCTGATAAAGTCTGTAACCTCTTGCTAATTCATTAATGGGAATCATCCTAAGTACCTCCAAATTCATTACCGGCAAACCATTGCCAGAAGCATCATCAAATTCCTAAGCTGTATATTCAGACAGTTGTTGACCTGTGTCAGGACATTCAATGTTCCCACACTTGCCCAGATATACTTGTCACTGTCAAACTCTATGTCCTTTTTCTCTGCCATCAGAATCACATTGCGGTTCTGCTCGTGATAGAAACGTCCTCCTTCTTCCGAAAGAATGACATCTGTAACCACATTTTCCCTGCCGGATATATGCTCGAAAAAGTATTCCGCGACACTGTCCCGGGCAGAGAGAGATCCATATTCCTCCTGAACTGTCGGTCCAAGCTCAATCGCGTCAAAGCACCCGACTTCCGGTTTCAGCTGTACCAGCACTTCCAGTAAGCCTTCCGATTTTGTACAGATCAGGCCGAATGTAGCTACACCCAATGCCGCAAACAGAGGCTGATTCCAGTGGGTCACTTCCCGTCCTTCAATCTCCAGCCGGCAGAAGATCACCTCAAAGGGATAACTGCTGGTATGACGTACACCATCTGCTTCGATCTTCCAGTCATTCAGCTCTGCCAGTGAAATCTGCGAAACCACCGGGGCTTCCAGCATCTTATAGTCGTTAATTCTCTTGTACATCGCCACCAATGTATCTCTGTCGATCTTCTTCAGAGACCGTATATACTCTTCCGGATAACCGTAAAGATTCTCATACATGAAAACATAAGGAATACAACTGAATACCGTACGGGTATCCATGTTGATCAGATTATCATACTGCATGAACTGTTTCAGCTGATAGAACGTGATCCAGCGGTGAGACGGAGTCTCCGGAAGATCCTCATCTGTCTTGATGATGATATTCCGGTTACGCTTACCCAGGAATCTGGAAGATTGTTCCGACTGGATCTGATCCACCAGAATATCCTCCGGTCTGGTGTTGGTAAACATCTCCAGATATGCCGGCACTCTTCCCCCGTGCTGTCTTGTGAAATTACTTTTGGTTGCCTGGATCGTCGGTGAGATCTGCACATAGTTGATATTCCCCGGTTCGATCTTCGCCTGCATCAGGAAATGCCATACACCGTTGATTTTCTTACAGATAATGCCTAAAAGGCCAATCTCATTTTGAATGATGATCGGCTGCCGTAAGTACTTCCCGTCCGGGTATTGTGCCTGCAATCCGCCGATTTGAAAAAACGTTCCCTTATCATTACGTATCTGCCCGGATCGTTCATCAAAAAACCATGGACTGCATTCTTCCAGAGTAATCTTCTGAATAGACACAAACTGATGTTCTTTTCTGTCTTTCAGCCAATCCATCAGTTCTTCCATCGTATGCAAAGCGCCGTAATCCGGTGAAAGATCCGCCAAACCTTCAAAACCTTTGATCAAGAGTATCCCTCCGTTTGTCTGTAGTAAGGTAATTCTATCACATTCAGCGTATTTCTGTTATGGAGTTATCAGAATCTGCAGGGAATAAAAGAAGACAGAGTACTGTCTCTGTCTTCTTCAGTAAATCGCTTACTGTTCCTCGTTTTCTTCCTTTTCCGCATTGATGGATGCCAGAAGTTCATCGATGTGTCTTCCGTTCTCCATCGCCGTATCAAATTCGAAGATCAGTTCCGGACATCTGCGGATATCCAGACGTTTGCTTAACAATGTACGTATATGTCCCTTGGCATTATTCAATGCCTTGATTCCTGCTTCGTTACGTTCTTTCTTTCCCAGAAAAGACACGTATACAGTCGCGTAACTGTGATCTTTGGATACCGAGACATCCGTGATCGTCACAAAGCCGACCTTGGGATCATTGACTTCAAACTGGATGATATCCGAGATATTTTTACGGATGATTCCTTCCAGTCTCTTTTCCTTGATACTCGGCATATTAACCCTCCGCAGGAACCTCCTGTTCCTCATAGGCTTCCACAATATCACCGATCTTCAGATCGTTATAATTCTCAATTGTGATACCACATTCGTATCCGGAAGATACTTCTCTTGCGTCATCCTTGAATCTCTTCAGGGAACCCAGTTTACCACTGTAAACAACGATTCCGTCACGAATCAGACGTACACCGCAGCGGGCAATCAGCTTACCTTCGGTAACCATACATCCGCCGATCGTACCTACCTTGGATACCTTGTATGTTTCACGGATCTCTGCCTGACCGATGACTACTTCCGCATAAACAGGAGCCAGCATACCTTTCATGGCATTCTCCATCTCTTCCGTAGCCTTATAGATAATGTTATGGAGACGGATGGATACTCCGGCTTCTTCTGCCTTACGGCGTATATTCGCATCCGGACGTACGTTGAAACCGATAATCATCGCCTTGGACGCATCTGCCAGCATGATATCGGAATCCGAGATCAGACCTGCAGTACTGTGAATGACATTCACTCTTACACCCTTGACCTCGATCTTCTCCAGGGAGGATTTCACCGCTTCCGCAGAACCTTGTACATCCGCCTTGATGATTACAGGAATCTCCTGGATCTCTCCGGCTTCGATTTCACGGGACAGATCTTCCAGGGATAAGGTCGATGTCTTACGGCGCAGCTGCTCGATTTTACGGCGGTTACGGCGGTCTGCCAGCGCTCTGGCATCCTTCTCGTTTTCAAACGCTTTGAACATGTCACCGGCTTCCGGTACATCATTCAGACCGATGATCTCCACCGGTGTACTGGGTTTGGCTTCACTCAGTTCCCTGCCGTCTTCGTCCGTCATCTTACGAACACGTCCGTAACATGTACCAACGACAACCGGCTGTCCCTGTTTCAGGGTTCCGTTCTGGACAAGCAGAGTCGCTACCGGACCTCTGCCCTTATCCAGTTTCGCTTCAATGACCGTACCGCTGGCAATACGCTTGGGATTTGCCTTCAGTTCCTGCACATCTGCGACAGTAAGGATCGTTTCCAGCAGATCGTTGATACCTGCGCCTGTCTTGGCGGAAGTCTGTACAAAGATCGTATCTCCGCCCCATTCTTCCGGCATGATTCCCTGATCGGACATCTCACTCATGACACGGTCGGGATTCGCATCCGGTTTATCCATCTTGTTTACAGCAACGATCATCGGCACCTTGGCAGCCTTGGCATGGTCAATAGCTTCCAGGGTCTGCGGCATGACACCATCATCTGCCGCAACGACGATAACCGCGATATCCGTAACCTTGGCACCACGCGCACGCATGGCTGTAAATGCCTCATGACCAGGGGTATCCAGGAAGGTCAGTTTTCTGCCGTCCACGGAGATCTGATATGCACCGATACGCTGCGTAATACCGCCGGCTTCCCCGCTGGCTACTTTTGTGCTTCGAATCGAGTCAAGCAAAGTCGTCTTACCATGGTCGACATGACCCATGATCGTGATGATCGGAGGTCTGGGCATCAGATCCTTTTCGTCATCATCACTGAGATCAACCAGGCTGTCTTCATCGACTTCTTCTACTTTTGTCGGTTCAATGTTATACATGATACAGACAGTTTCCACCATATCATCGTCCATGACGCTGTTTATGGTAACCATCTTGCCTTCCATAAACAGGACTTTGATGATATCACTGGCACTTCTTCCGCACTTCTGAGCTAATTGTCCAACGGTAATACCCTCGGAATAAGTAATTGCGGTGATGTCTTTCTGCGGTGAATTGGGCCGTGAATAGTTACCGCTGTTTTTCTTATTTCTGGATGGCTTGCGGTTACCACCTCGAGTATTCTTTTTAGGCATATCAGCACCTCACTTTCATTTATTACTGCTTTACGATTTTCTTCATTTCTTCCCAGAATTCTTCGGGAATTTCCACCTCTAATGCCTTCTTCAGGGCATTGTTCTTCTTTGCGGTCATTAACGCTTCCAGACTGTTTTTGATATATGCGCCGCGTCCGTTGGCTTTCCCGGTAGGATCATAACCCACGGTACCGTCCGTATGTCTGACGATTCTCAGCAGTTCCTTCTTCGGTAACTGCTCACCGGTTGCCACACACTTGCGCATGGGAATCTTTCTAGGCATTACTTGTTATCCTCGTCGTAGTAATCCTCGTACTCATCATAGTCGATATCGTACTGTGATTCTTCCTCTTCCCACTCACGTCTTTCGATCTCTTCCAGTTCTTCTTCCGTATATACCGGACGCATGTTTTCGTTGGTGAGATCTTTACGTAACTGCTGTTCCAGGACAGCATTGCGGACTTTGATATCCTCATCGTCATTCTTACGCTTCTTCTTCCTGGACTTCTCCTGTTCCTTAGGCTTGGATACAGAAGCAAGTTTCTCAAACTGGGAAACATAATCGTTACGTTTCGCGACTTCTTCCAGATCAATCTTTCTGGACTTCGGTTTTGCGGGTTCCTTGACTTCGGCAACAGTCTCTTCTTCCGGTTCTTCCTCCGGTGTTTCTTCGGGTTCTTCTTCAACTTCAGGTTCAGGCTCTTCCGTTACGATTTCAGCTGCCGGTTCTGCAGTGATCTCTTCCGGCTGTTCTTCCGGAGTTTCTTCTTTTTCTTCCGGCTGCATTGCCATCTCCGTGCGGATTCTCTCCTTCACGTGTTCCTGCATCTCTTCCGGAATCAGTTCGTCGGATTCTTCCTCTTCACCGCGTTCTGCCTTCTGCTGGGCGATCATCGCCATTGCCTGGAGACGCTTCTCTTCGGCCTCTCTGGCTTCACGCGCAAGTTTCTCTGCCTTCTTACGTTCAATCTCTTTCTGGATCTCGATCTTGCGGATCTCTGCTTCAGCTACGAGCTGATCGTAGTCTCTGCCTTCATCCATGAGATTCTCCCTGGTCTTGATGTCAATACGTCTTCCGCAGAGTTTTACCGCAAGCTTGGCATTCTTACCCTTCTTACCGATAGCCAGGGATAACTGGTCATTACCGACGACAGCGAGAATACTACCGTCTGCCTGAGGCAGTACAGCTTCGATTTCAGCCGGTGCCAGGGCATTGCGTACCAACTGTGTCACATCTTCATTCCAGAGGAAGATATCGATCTTCTCTCCGCGCAGCTCATCAATGATCTCCTGTACACGGGTGCCTCTCTGACCGATGCAGGCACCGATCGGGTCGATTTCATCGTTGTGCGTCATGACTGCCATCTTGGTACGGTCACCGGCGTCACGGGCAATCGCCTTGATCTCAACGATTCCCTGGAAGATCTCCGGTACTTCTTTCTCAAAGAGACGTTTAACCAGCATCGGATCAGCACGGGATACCAGTACCTGTGAACCCTTGCCGTCCTTGTTTACTTCCGTGATGACGACACGGATCTTCTGGCCTTCAGTCAGACGTTCCTGCGGAATCTGGCTGGATTTCGGCATCATAGCGACTGTCTTGCCTAAATTGACCAGGGTAAACTTCTCTTTTACAGATTCCACAATACCGATAACCATCTCATGGAGCTGATCGATATATTCATCGTATACCGCTGTCTTTTCAGCTTCACGGATCTTCTGACGGATCACGTTTCTGGCTAAGGTAGCGGCGGCTCTGCTCATCTCAGTGATCTCTACCTGACGGCGGACAACACTGCCGATCTGTGCGTTGGGATCATACTCAAGAGCATCTTCCAGTTCCATCTCCAGTTCATCGTCTTCTACTTCTTCCACGACGTTATACAACTGATAAATATCAATCGTACTGGTCTTGTCGTTGATTTCAGCTTCGACGTTGATATCACTGATATCGATGTCTTTCTTGTATGCTTTGCACATCGCTTCCTTCAGAGCACTGATCACGACTTCTTCGGATACTCTGCGTTCATCTTCAATGTCCGCAAGTGCTTTGATCATATCCTTGTAATTCAGTTTCATTTTCTATTCTCCCTAGATATGTACCGCAAGCCGGATATAACTGATTTCATCCAGCGGTATTACTACTTCTTTTGTTCTTGTTTTATCTTTATAGGATACGGTGATCTTCTCCTGATCCACAGAGATGACTTCCCCGGTATATTCATTCTTTTTGTCTATGGAATGATGCAGTCGGAGATAGACATACGGTGAGGTCATTCCGGCAAGCTCCTGAATATCATGAATCTCTCTTTCGGCCCCGGGACTGCATACTTCCAGTGTATAGGCGTCATTCAGTCCTTCCACCGTATCCAGAAATTCGGATAATCTCTCACTTACCGCAGCGCATGTATCCAGGTCCATGGTTCCGTCGGGATTGACGATGGAGATCTCAAGAGTGCGGTTTTTTCCGCTTCCCGTCCACTTCAGATCATAGAGATTTACCTGACATTCTTCCAGGATCGGACGAATCATTTGTTTCAGTTCTTCCGGTTTTTCCATATTCCTCCATAAATGAAGGAGTGCTTACGCACTCCTGTTACGAACGTCAATATAACGTATTTTCCTTGTATATGCAAGTATATTTCTAAAACAGAGACATCTGGTTGCTTTCATCAATACCGTTCAGACACCCGAGAACTTCCAGTTTCTTCAATAAAGTCGCAGATAACTGTGTACGGCGGAGAATATCTTCCTTGGAGAGGAATTCCCCTTTCTTGCGTGCTTCTTCAATTGATCTGGCAACGTTGGCGCCGAGATTATCGATCACCACAAACGGAGGAATCAGAGTATGTTCATCACCCTCCACAACACAGAATTCCGTAGCCTTGCTCTTGTACAGGTCGACATTGCCGATCCGGTATCCGCGGGCATATAGTTCTTCACAAACTTCCAAAGTGTCCAGAAGTGCTCTTTCCTTATTGGAAACCGGATTGGCGCTGTTTCTCTCTGCCATCCTGGTCTGGATATCCTGCATTCTTGCCCGTACCGGTTCCAGACCCTTGGTCATGGTTTCAATCTCATACGCATCACAGCGAAGGGATAAGAACTGAATATAGAAATTATGCGGTTCATAGACCTTGTACCAGGCAATTCTCACCGCCATGATGACATACGCCACCGCATGGGCCTTCGGGAACATGTACTTGATCTTCTTACAGGAGTCGATATACCAGTCCGGCACATCATGTTCACGCATGATCTTCTCATATTCCGGGGTCAGACCACGTCCTTTGCGGACATCTTCCATGATCTTGAAGGAATGGATCGGTTCCAGTTTCTTATTCAGAAGATAGGTCATGATATCATCACGGCATCCGATGACTTCTTCCAGAGGATGTCCCTGCTGGACCAGTACCTGGGCATTCCCTGCCCATACATCCGTACCATGGGTAAGTCCCGACAAGATCACCAGTTCGGAGAAGATCTTCGGTCTGGTTTCTTCAAGAACCCGGCGGGTGATCCTGGTTCCGAATTCCGGCAGGCCAAGAGCTCCGGTTTCTTTTTTGTATACGCGCGGATCAGCCTTAAGCGCCTGATCGCTGCTGAAAAGACTCAATACTTCCGGATCGTTCATCGGAATCGTCAGCGGGTCGGTCTTGGAGATATTGGTCAGAAGACGCATGGCTGTCGGGTCAACATGACCAAGGATATCAAACTTCAGGACGTTATCGTGGATGTCATGGAAGTCGTAGTGTGTCGTCTTCCATTCCGCGCTTGGGTCATTGGCCGGGTATTGCACCGGGGTGAAGTCTTCCGCCTCAAAGTTGTTCGGAATAACGATGATACCGCCGGGATGCTGACCGGTCGTACGCTTGACGTTCTGACATCCGCTGGCAAGATATTCACGCATCGGTCTGCGCATATTTGTGATATTCATTTTCTCGCAGTATCCGGACACATAGCCAAAGGCGGTCTTCTCTGCCACCGTACCGATCGTTCCGGCACGGAAGACATGGTCTTCCCCAAAGACTTCCTTGGTAAACGCATGAGCTCTTGCCTGATATTCATTAGAGAAGTTCAGGTCGATATCAGGTACCTTATCCCCATGGAATCCCAGGAAGGTCTCAAAAGGTATATTATGCCCGTTACCTTTCATGACAGCACCGCAGTGAGGACAAACCTTATCCGGCAGATCAAACCCGGATTTGACTTCCGGATCATCGATCCATTCACTGTAATGACATTCCGGACAGATATAATGCGGAGACAGCGGGTTGACTTCGGTAATTCCGGACATGGTTGCCACAAAGGAAGAACCGACAGAACCACGGGAACCGACCACATACCCGTCTTCATTGGACTTCTTGACCAGCAGGTGTGAAATATAATAGTTAACATAGTATCCGGCACCGATGATTGCGTCCAGTTCACGGTTAAGGCGGCTGGTCACCTGTTCCGGTATCTTTCCTTCAAATTCATATACACGTCTGGCTGTATCAAAACATACTTCTTTTAACAGACGATCCGATCCTTCAATATGCGGAGGATACGTTCCATCCGGTACGGGACGGATTTCTTCCAGACTCTCAAAGATCCTGCGGGGATTCTCGATAACGATCTGTTCAACCAGTTCCGGATCATCCAGCCAGGCAAATTCATCCTTCATCTCCTGGGTAAGACGGATATGCTGGTCAGGATTCTTTGTACGCATACGCAGGTTTTCATCACGGATATACAGCGGATGCGTCATCCCGCCTACACCCTGGTTCATGATGTAAACATCACGGAAGATCTTCTGTTCCGGTGTACAGTAATGCGCGTCACTGTCCGCAACTACAGGAATACCAAGTTCCTTTGCAGCGGTGATCAAACGTTTCTGTACGGTCATGATCCGTTCCTTGTTCGGAACACTGCCCAGCGCAATCATATTGGTATAACAGCTCAGAGGCTGTAATTCCACGTAATCGTACCAGGATAATGCCTTGTACAGACGCTCATCATCCCCGTTGCAGGCTAGTTCAAAAACCTCGTTATTCTGGCAGGAAGTACCGACATACAGGTTCTTCCGGACAGCGTCCACGGCACTGCGCAGCACTCTTGGCTCCGCGGTAACTTCTGCGTCTTCCTTGGTCTTGTTTTTCCCCATGACAGCCAGAGTCTTGGTATTACTCATGGATACCAGACGGTACAGATCCTTTAATCCCTGCAGATTTCGGGCAATCAGGACAGTATGACTATGTCTGACTTTCTTGAACGCTTCTTTATCCTGGATCTTGTACTGCAGGTCACGCAGTGTTCTGGCGCCGGCATTTTCGGCATCACGCAACAACGCAAGGAAAACACCGGACAGTGCTTCCGCATCATAATCGGCACGGTGTGCCACTTCTTCATCATAGGCGATCCGGTAATACCGGGAGATGTTTCCCAGACGATATGCGCGGCGTTCCTTCAGGATCGCCCTGGACATATCCAGCGTATCGATATAGGTATTGGTAAGTGGTTCCTGGCCGAGACGGCGGAACTCCTCATTCAGGAAGTGAATATCAAATTCGGCATTGTGCGCAACCAGGACAGCATCACCCAGCCACGAACGAATCGTTTCGCAGACTTCCGCAAACGGTCTCGCATCCTTTACCATCTCGTTGGTGATATTCGTCTTTCTGGTGATATATCCCGGGATGCTTACCGGCGGTTTCACAAACATCTGGATACGGTCAACGACACTCCGGTTGCGGATCTTTACGGCACCGAATTCAATCACATGATCGTAGTAACAGGATAATCCTGTCGTCTCCAGGTCAAACGCGATATATTCCACACTGTCAAATGTCTGGTCCGTGGGATTTGTCACGATTCTCAGATGCTCATCTGCCAGATTCACTTCACAGCCGAAACCAATCTTGAACTTCTGTTCCGGTTTCTTTTTCTTTAACTTGGATGCCTGATTGAATGCCTTGACAAACGACTGCACATCCGCATGATCTGTAATGACGATTCCTTCATGTCCAAGACCATGGACATAGCTGATAATACTCTCCGCGTCGCATACACCATCCATCTCACTCATATTTGTATGCATATGCATTTCCACACGTTTTACAGGCGCAGGATCGGTGATCTTCTCTTTCTCTGCCTTACGGATTTCTTCAGCCTCACAGACAAGATCTTTCGCAAAATTATCAAAACTGATCGATCCGAAGACCTGGATACGATCTCCCACCTTAATACTCTCAATCTCTTCCCGGCTGAAATTCCGTCCTTCAAAGATCTTCACGATGATTGCGTCTTCCCCGTCAAATACGGATACAGACTGGATCAGCCTGTGGGTATTCTTTACCTCAAACCCTTCCGACGCAAACACATCACCGGTAAACTGGATCTCTCTGACCGCGTCATTAACATCCTTCAGGGAAATAACCGCATAGTCATCATGTTTGACTTTGTAATACTTCTTTTTCGCAGGTTTTTCTTCGTTTTTCGGTTTCTCCGGCAGGAAATCCAGAGTGATCACTTCTTCCGGCTTCTCCTGATGAATACGCTTGTCACAGCGTGCCTGGAGGTGGTCAAGACCGATGGAGCACAGATATTCCTGCAGTTCTTCCAGGTAGACAGACGCGAATTCCGCTTCTTCGTCTTGATCAAAAGAGAAAGTCAGTGTATGTGCTTCCTCGTCATAGTTCATCGTACCGCCGAACAGCGCAGAAATCTCAGGATGTCCGGATTTGAAGAATTCCAGATAATTGTAAAGATCATTCTGTGAGATCTTCTCGTTATCCGCGGAGATCTCCAGAAAGACACGGCAATCCACCAGATGACTGAGTTTTTCCTTTAACAGGGAAAAATCCGCGAAAGAGAGGATCCCCGGTGTATGCATACTGATACGCGCCAGATTCTTATCACGGAAAAAACGTACGGAGCGGATCTCCGCGTTCTTCAGATTTTCCGGATCGCTATATTCCGGAAGATTGACTATTTCCTTAAACGTGGTCATATACAAGACTATATCATAATAATTCTTTAATTCACGGTCTTGACTTTCACAAGATGTATGGTAACTGAAAACAGGGTCTCCCCTGTTCGTTGTTTTGTTTACTTCAGGAAGTTCTTAAGGAACTTTCTGGCCTGACGGATACCGATATTGAGTACTTCGTTCTCAAGCTTGTTCTTGGCTTTCTTTGCCAGGATCTCTGCTTCACTCTTCTCGTTGGCTTTTTTGGCTGCTGCCTTGGCTTCTTCACGGGCACGGATTTCTTCCAGTTTGGCCTGTTTCTTCGCTTCTTCCGCAGCCAGGCGTGCATCTTCTTCCTGCTGCAGGATCTCGTCGATTTCTTCGTAGGCACTCATCGGATCAAAAGTCTTTTCATACTTGCCGTAGATGGAGTCACTGCTGAAGGTATATTCCACCGCATCGAAGTTTGCGATTTTCATGCTGGACTTCGGCGGCAGGATCTTGGTGACTTCAACGATGGACGGCGCTCCCTTGGCATCCAGTGTCGATACCAGGGCTTTTCCGGTCTCCATATTGGAGATCATTTCCGCGGTATTGAATTCCGGGTTTTCACGGAAGGAATCCGCCGCAAGCTTGGCAGCCTTGATCTCTGCCGGTGTATAGGCACGCAGAGAGTGCTGGATCCGGTTGCTTAACTGTCCGAGAACTTCACCGGGGATATCCGTAGGTGTCTGGGTGATGAAGAAGACACCGACACCCTTGGAACGGATCAGTTTAACGGTCTGTTCGATCTTTTCCAGAAGCTGACGCGGAGCCTTGTTAAACAGGAGATGTGCTTCATCAAAGAAGAAGACGATCTTCGGTTTCTCCAGATCACCGACTTCCGGCAGTTTCTGATACAGTTCATTTAACATCCAGAACAGGAACGTGGAATATAACAGAGGATGTGAGAACAACTCTTCACACTCAATCATGTTCATGACGCCTAAACCGCCTTCTGTAGCAATCCAGTCTTCGATATTCAATGCCGGCATGCCGAAGAACAATTCTCCGCCTTCATGTTCAAGTTCCAGCAGACGGCGCTGTATCGCACCGACACTCTGTTTTGACACATTGCCGTACTTGATCGTGTAATCCTTGGCGTGTTCACCGACATACCCCAGCATTGCCTGCAGGTCTTTCAAGTCGATAATATCCAGTTCCATGTCTCTGGCAACGCGGAAGACGATATTCAGAACACCCTGCTGTGCATCCGTCAGATCCAGCATACGGCTGACCAGCATCGGTCCCATTTCCTGCATCATCGCTCTAACAGGATGACCCTTCTTCTGGTATACATCAAAGAAATGCACCGGGAATTTCCGGCAGTCATAGTCTTCGATTCCCATGGATTTCAGACGTCCGTCAATTCCCTCTCTGTCTCCGGGAACGATCATGCCGGTCAGATCACCCTTGACGTCCGCAATCACGGTAGGAACTCCCAGTTCACAGAGTGATTCCGCAATCACCTTCAGAGTAACTGTCTTACCGGTGCCGCTGGCTCCGGCAATCAGTCCGTGTCTGTTCATCTGTGACGGAAGCAGGTAGATTTCTTTTTCTCCGGCCTTTCCGATCAGGATCTGATTATCTTTTAACATACGCATTCCTCTTTCTATTTCACCATCTTGGAGAAAGCATCCTTGGCCGCATTCTGTTCCGCCTGTTTCTTACTGGAACCTGTACCTCTGCCAAGAATCAGTCCGTCCACCACCACATTCATTTCAAACGTAGGCGCATTGGACGGTCCGCTTTCTTTAATTAAAACATACTTTACTGTCTTACGGTCATCCGCCTGTACATATTCCTGCAGTTTTGTCTTGTAATCATGGATGATATCGAGTTCCCTGGGATGTTTCAGGTGCGGTGCCAGGACTTCGTTCAGGATATTATCCACGGCAGACATCCCCTGATCCAGATATAAGGCACCGAGAAAAGCCTCAAACATATCCGCAAGGATCGCGTCCTTATCCCTTCCTCCGGTACGTTCTTCCCCGGTTCCCAGAAGTAAGAACTGTCCCAGATCCAGTTCCCGGGCATATCCGGCAAGCGCTTTTTCACAGACCAGATTCGCCCGGAGTTTTGTCATCTCTCCTTCGCTCAATTCCGGTTCCAGGGGATAGATCCGGTTGCTGGACCACAACTGGAGAACAGCGTCTCCCATGAATTCCAGACGTTCGTTGTGCTTCAGATACCGGTGTTCATTCACATAGGAAGAATGCGTAAAAGCTTCCTGAAGCAGTTTTTCATCCTTGATCCTGATTCCTCTTTTTTTCAGCCATTCACCGATCTTCACCATGGTTCACCTAATCTATAATGACAAAATTACGTTCATTACGCCTTTCCACATCCTGCAGAATTGCCTGATATGCAGGATCATTTCTATTATTGTATATCATTTCCGCGTCTTTACGGGCAGTATTCAGTATATTTGTGTCTTCAATGATATTTCCGAGGATGAAATCCGGCAGTCCGCTTTGTCTGGTGCCCAGGATATCACCGGGACCGCGCAGACGCAGATCTTCGTAGGAAATCTCAAAACCGTTGCTTGTCTTCACCAGCACCTCCAGACGTGCCAGCGTATCCGCGTCATTCGATGAAGTCAGCAGCCAGCATTGTCCCTGGGTACTGCCGCGCTGGATCCTGCCCCGGAGCTGATGCAGCTGGGATAAACCGAACCGGTCTGCGTCGTAAACGATCATTCCGGTCGCATTCACCACGTTCATACCTACTTCTACAACTGTAGTAGATACAAGCACCTGGATTTCATTCCGGTAAAACATCTCCATAATGCTTTGTTTCTCTTCGCTGGACATCCTTCCGTGCAGGACACCGACATTGGCGGTACCCGCAAACAACTTTGACAGCGTCTTCGCGGTTTCTTCGACATCTCTGGCCGGATAGTCATCGCTTTGTTCAACAGCCGCGCAGATCACATACAACTGGTTGCCTCGTTCCAGGACAGCCTTGACATCCGCAAGCACGGAACGGAAACTGTTTTCCCGGATCAGGGTGGTGATCACCGGCTTACGTCCTGCCGGCATCGTTTCAATCGTGCTGATATCCATATCCCCATACAAGGTTGACGCAAGTGTACGGGGAATCGGTGTCGCACTCATCAACAGGAAGTCTGTCTGCTGGCCTTTCTCCCGCAGTGCCCGGCGCTGTTCCACACCAAAACGTTGTTGTTCATCCGCGATCACCAGACCAGCATTCGCAAAGATGACGTTCTCCTGCAGGATACTGTGCGTACCGATCAGGATATCCACCAGGCCTTCCGATACTGCCTGGACGATTTCTTTTTTCCGGGCCGCCTTCTCTCCGGAATACAATAGTTCTACGCGTATTCCCAACGGTCCCAGGAGTTCCCGGATCGTTTCAAAATGCTGCTGGGCGAGGATCTCCGTCGGTGCCAGGAGCGCTCCCTGGTATCCCGCGGTCACTGCCGCGTACAGGGCGACAGCCGCGACGATCGTCTTACCGCAGCCGACATCTCCCTGCACCAGTCTGTACATTACCTTTTCACTTTCCATGTCGTTGAGAATATCGGTGACGGCCTTCATCTGATCAGGAGTTAATTCAAAATGAAGATGATCGATAAAGGAATTGATCCGGGCATAATCCAGAACTTTGCGTTTCTTTTTCACCTGGGAGGATACCTGGTTCTTGATCATCTGCACAGCCAGGAAAAAACGCAGGAATTCTTCGTATTTCAGCGTTCTGTATGCCTGGGTGACCTGATACTCATCTTCCGGAAAATGAATCCATTTCAAGGCTGTAACGCGCTTCTGAAGGCGGTATGCCTTCCGCAGGTCCTCCGGAATCAGATCAGAGATCTCGGTGGTCATTCCCTCCAGGGCATGACGTATGCACTCACTGATCGTCCTCTGGGTAATTCCCTCTTTGGCGGAATATACCGGGGTGATCAAAGGAAGCTGGTCCAGAGGCTTGTTCTTATAGGAGACCGCGGTGATCTTATGCTTGCCGTTATATACTCCGGAGATCGTGATGATTTCATTCAACTTGAGCTGTTTCGCCCAGGGACGATTAAATATCGTTACCTGAAAGATCTCCCCTTCGGTCATTACCTCAAACTTCGCCACCGTACGATTCCTGCCGTACCGCCAGCTTTTCACTGCCGAGACAACTTCTCCTTCAAAGGTGATCTTATCTCCTTCTCTCCAGGTACTGACTTCTGATGTCTTCAGGATCTCATAGCGAAAAGGATAATACGTCAGCAGTTCCTCGCCGCTGTGTACGCCAAGTTCCTGCATCTGTGCTACCCGGTTCTTTGTCAGTTTGAGACGTTTATCCGTCAGTTCCATACAACCTCTGTGATTTACAGAAAAACGGGTTTCCCCGTTTTATTCCACACCGATCATGAAGCAGTATACCGGCTGTTCACCGTTCTGTACATCAACATCCACATCGTAGTGTTCATCAATGTACTGCTGAACAGTTTCACACTCCTCATCTGAGGCATCACTTCCCTGGATCAGGGTAATGATCTCACTCTCTTCATCACACATCTCGTCGATCAGTCTGCACGCAGCCTGTACTTTATCCGTATCTGTGAGTACGATATCTTTCTCCAGGAGACCCATATAATCTCCGTTGTGGATCTCTCTGCCTTCAACGACCGTGTCTCTTACCGCGTAGGTGATCTGTCCTGTCTTGATCCGTTCCACGGCTTCTTCCATTTCCTGTTTGTTGGTTTCCGTATCGTTATCCGGATTAAACGCAATACAGGCATTCAGACCCTGCGGAATACTCTTGGTCGGAAGTACAATGATATCCTTGTCTTCTGTCACATGGGCAGCCTGCTGGGCAGCCATGATGATATTGGAGTTATTCGGAAGAATAAAGATATGTCTGGCATTGATCCGGCGGATCGCGCTGACAAAGTCTTCAGTGGAAGGATTCATCGTCTGTCCTCCGGATACGACGACATCTGCGCGGTAATCCGTAAACAGTTTCACCAGCCCTTTACCTGCCGCTACGGTAATGATACCGAACTCTTTCTGGGGTTCTTCGGGTTTCGCGACAGTATCAATGATTGAAGGCTGTAACTCTTCATTCAGGTTATCCACCTGGATCCTCTTGAATTCACCATATCTCTGTCCGAGATTCAGCACTTCACCAGGGGATACCGTATTCAGACGGACTCTTACCTGATTGTTATCCAGGATAACGGTAATGGATTCTCCCAGTCTGCCCAGAGAATTGCGGAACTTCTCTTCCTTGAACATATTTGCTCCCTGATCACTGAGATTCAGGATGAACTCTGTACGGTAACCGGATGCCTTGACAGGTGCTTCTGCCACGGCATCAGCAGAACTCTCCGTAATCGGATTACCTTCCAGATATGCCCGGAATCCCTCCAGGATGGATAACAGACCGCTTCCTCCGGAGTCAACGACTCTGGCTTCCTTCAGGATCGGCAGTAATTCCGGTGTACGGTTCAGGGATGCCTTAGCCTCCGTACACAATACTTCCATATATTCATTGACCGAGATTTCCGGGTTCTGTTCCAGATACGCATTCGCATTATCCGAGGACTCACGGATCACGGTCAGGATCGTTCCTTCCACAGGACGCATAACTGCTTTATACGCACGCTTGGAACCATTTAACAATGCCGCATTAAATGCCTGTACATCCAGTTCTTCCTGGTCACCTACCGATTGCTGGAAACCACGGAAGATCTGGGAAAGAATCACTCCGCTGTTACCCCTGGCACCCATCAGAAGACCGCGTGACAATGTCTTGGCAATCACCGAAAGACTTTCACTGCCGGATTTGTTGACCTCACTGATTCCGTTATTGAATGTCAGAGACATGTTTGTTCCGGTATCTCCGTCAGGTACCGGGAAGACATTCAGCGAGTCTACTTCCTTCTTTCTGTTGTTCAGGTTATTACAGCCGCTGATCAACATCTGCTTGAATATCGCACCGTTTATCTTATCCATACGATATCCCACCTACTCCAAGACCTGTACGCCCTGGACAAACACATTTACTGCCGCAATCTCTTCAGATAATGATTTCTCCAGAACATATTTCACTTTCTTCTGTGCTTCCGCAACAACTTCGCTGATCTTTACACCGAAACTGACAATAATAAACAGATCGATTTCAAGACCCTCACCCGTGCGTCTTACCACAACACCTTTGGTGTAATTTTCCTTTTTGAGCATTTCTGCCAGTCCGTCCTTGACAACCTTTTTGGATGCCATGCCAATGACACCGTAGCACTCGGTAATAACACCGCCGGCCAGGGAAGCCACTGCTTCTTCGGATACTGTAATACTGCCGTAATTTGTTTTCTTTTCTACTGTCATGGAAATACTCTCCTTAACTTAAAAATACTATCACAAAACCTGCTGAATTCTCAACCTTCCGGTGTCGCTTCCGCAGTTTCATTCTCCGTTTCTTCTTCCGGTTTTTCTTCCTCCGGCAGGACTAATTCACCGGTTGCGTAATACCCGGCAAGGAAATGTGCCTCAAAATCCGGATCACGCACATCCTGTACCTGGTCATCGATCGGGATCACGATCTTATATCCGTTTTCATCCAGGTAGAAATGCCCGTTACTGTCTTTATAGTAATGCTTGACTGCCTTGTCTCCCCACTTATTGATCAGGGCATTCCCCTGATCATCCAGCCAGTATTCGTATTCCACCGGCACTTCATTCCACGGACAGGCCTTGGAATACGCGATCGTACTGCCGGAATCCGCAAACAGACATTTATTCTTATCATCCAGTTTGGTATAGATCTCATGGTAATGATTCACCAGTTCGATACTGTAATACCCGCTGAAGAAATACCCTCCGTCACGCATCTGTATCTCCATGACCTCATCATCATAGTTCAGACTGTACTGGTCAACTTCCGCCATTTCACCGATGATATTGCGGTCCACCAGGGACAGCGCATTGATCAGTTTATGCGTCTGGTCTTCTTCGTTAAATCCGACGATCAGCGGCACCTTGGATATGACTCCCATATATTCACTGGTCAACGGAAAACGGCTTCCGTCCGTAGTAAGAATATACGGTCCTTCTGCTTCATAACGGTATCCTACAGGCTCTTTTTCCGTAACATCGATATGAATCGTATTCCCGTGCATCAGGTATACTTTGGCATCCTTGATCATCGGATCTTGTTTTAAGCGGGAAGATACCGACCATGGGAAAGCAAGATAATACCGTGACTGATAATTCACTCCGGATATAGATTCGATATATCGGGAACTCAGGCAGTTTTCCCCGGTAACCGAGATTGCCTTGACCTTGCTTAAAGGAAGCAGGAAGTAAAACCCGGCAATCAACACCATGGAAGCAAAGACAGCAATATTGAAAAGATGCGGCAAGACCTTTACGATCTGCGCATTTTCCTTACCGATTTCTCTTTCCCGGATCATATCGGACACGCCGTCCGGAACCGAGTTGAAATCTTCAATTGTCCGTTTCTTTCCTATTGCCAATTAAATTTCTCCACTTCCATATGAAGGTCTATATTGTACTCTTCCTTGACCTTCTGCATGATTTCATCCGTTAACTGTATATAATCCGCAGCTTTTCCCTGTCCCATATTCACAATGAAATTGACATGTTTCTCACTGACAACGATATCTCCGATACGTTTGCCGCGGTAACCGATACCTTCAATCAATTTCCAGGCAGGAATATCCATGGGATTGCGGAATACATTGCCTGCGGACGGGAAATCCAGGGGCTGAGAGCTCATTCTGCGTTCACGTCGGTTGGTCATCAGGGTGCGGATATCTTCTTCGTCTCCTTCCTGAAGTTCCATCTTGGCGGCGACAACGATCCAGTCCGGATGCCTCTGGAAGATACTTGTACGATACGCAAAATCGCATTCTTCCTGTGTAATCCACTCAAACTTTTCGTCACGATAGACCAGTACACTGTCGATGATCTCACTGATGGAAGACTTGTATGCGCCGGCATTCATGTATACCGAACCACCTACAGTACCGGGGATACCACTGGCAAATTCCAGTCCGGAAAGACCCTGACGCATGGCGTCATAAGCCAGCGCAATGATGGAACATCCAGCTTCCGCAGTCACCATACGGTCCTGAAAATAACGGTTGTTGAAATGACGCTCAAGGTTAATGATGATACCGTCAAACGCCTGATCTCCGCACAACAGGTTGCTCCCCTTTCCGAATACCTTGTAGGGAATATTCTCGCTGTGGATCAGACGCATCAGTCCGTCCAGAGATACCATGTCTGCGGGATTTACAACATAATGCGCTATACCTCCGATATGCAAAGTCGTCATCTTCGCCATCGGGACATTGATTTCCACTTCACCAAAATGTGCCAGGATTTCTTCCATATCATTTTTCATCTGCCAGTTCACCTGCCCATTCTACCATCTTGTACGCTGCCTGACTGTTGCTCATGCGGCGCAGATTTTCTCCCATCGCTTTACGCTGTTCTCCATTCTTCATGTATGTATTCACGATTTCTGCCAGTTCTCTGCCGGTCAGCGCTTTTTCGTCCAGAACGACAGCGCCGTCCGCGTCAGCCAGTTCCTGCGCGTTGATCCTCTGTTCATCATTTGCAACATACGGACTCGGGATCAGGATCGAGGGTGTACCCACAGCCTTGATCTCACAGAGCGTTGTGGCACCTGCCCGCAATACCGCGAGTTCACATCCTTTCAACACCGTGATCCCATCCACGTATTCCTGGAAGATCACGTTTGGTCTGTCTGTATGAGTATATTTATAATCATTCGCATTCCCTGTAACAACCAGAGCATCATAGGAAGTGTCAAAGAACGGAATCGCCTCATCGATGATCCTGGATACAGAGGAAGAACCCAGAGAACCCATCATGAATAAGACAAACGGTCTGTCTTCGTGAACACCGTAAGTACGAAGTAATTCCGGATCTGCCGGTTTCTTCGCCGCGATTGTTTCCTGCGGATTGCCGTAGACTCTGGTCTTGCCGGCAGGAAAGTCCTTCCTGCTGGATTCATACGTTACAACAACCGCGTTTGCGCGTCTGGCAAGCAATTTGTTCGCCTTGCCGGCACCGGAATTCTGTTCGTGGATCATCGTCGGTATACGCAGGGAAACCGCCGCCATGATCAAAGGCACACTGATATAATTACCAAAACCGACACAGAGATCCGGTTTTTCTTCCTTGAGAATCTTCCGGCATTTACGGATGGATGCCGCCATGGAATTCGCCGAACGGATCTTCGCGCGTAATCCTCCGTTCATCCCCGTCATCGGATGACCGATAAACCGGTATCCGTGTGTCGGAATAAAATCTGCTTCCATACGGTTGGAAGAACCATAGAAAACAATCTCGCAATCCGGGTATTGTTCCTTGAGGATCTGCGCAAACGCAAGTGCCGGATAAATATGTCCGCCGGTACCTCCGGCCGCTATTACTACCTTTTTCATCTGTATAATTTTATCATAGTTGGCCACTCATAGAAATATGCGCGCGTATACTTTCATTTTCGGGAAGAAAAACGGACAGCCTAAGACTGTCCGTTGATGAATTGTTCAATCTTCTCCCAGACCTGCTCAAGATTCTCCTTTTTCAGCGGAGAACATACCGCCAGGTGATCTGCCTGGAGATCCAGTGTTTTCAGGATCTTCTGTTTCTGGTTGAAGATCTGGTTGTTGCTTAACTTGTCTGATTTGGTGCATACAGCCAGCAGCGGTATACCTGCCTGTCTGGCATAATCCAACATCAACAGATCATCCGCATTGGGTATCCTACGGATATCCAGGACCAGTACTACCAGCTTCAAGGCTTCACGGCGGGCAAAATACGGATCCATCAGACGGCTGAAGGTATCTGCCGTATCCTTGTTTCCGGCCGCATAGCCATACCCCGGCGCATCCGCAAAACTGTATTTCTCATCCACTTCAAAGAAGTTCAGCATCCTCGTCTTCCCTGGTGTTTTTCCGCTGTAGGCAATATTGTTGCGGTTGACCAGCGCATTGATCAGACTGCTTTTGCCGGCGTTGGAACGACCCGCAAAGACGATCTCCGGATAGTTTGTTTCCGGCCACTGATTCTGGTTTACGGCAGAACCGGTAAACCTGACCTCATGGTACTGCATTATCGTACCAGGGCTTCCTTCAACACCTGGGACATTGTCTCAACCGGCAGGAACTTGATATTCTCCTTTACCGCATCCGGAATGTCTTCCAGGTCACGTAGGTTTGCCTTGGGAATCACGATTCTGGAAATACCCGCGCGGTTGGCCGCCAGTGATTTCTCACGCAGACCGCCGATCGGCAGTACATTTCCGCGGAGTGTTACTTCACCGGTCATCGCCAGATCCGAGTATACCGGGATATTGCTTAAGGCAGATACCAGCGCGGTTGTCAGGGTGACACCGGCGGATGGTCCATCCTTCGGTACTGCTCCTTCCGGTACATGAATATGAATATCATGTTTCTCAAAGAATTCCGGATCTATGTTGAATTCACGGGCATGCGCTTTGACATAGTCCATGGCAATCTCCGCGGATTCTTTCATCACATCTCCGAGTTTACCGGTCAGGATCAGTCTTCCCTTACCTTCAAAATGGTTGACTTCCACGGAGAGTACATCACCACCGAAGGAAGTATAAGCCAGTCCGGTAACGACACCGATCTGGTTTTTCTTCTCTTTCGTACCGTATTCAAAGATCTCCTTGCCAAGCCATTCCTTGATCAGTTTCTCACTGACCGTTACCGAACGCTTGTTGTCATTGAGGATCGCAAGTACGGTCTTTCTGCACAGGGATCCGATCAGTCGTTCCAGCTGACGCACACCGGCTTCTCTGGTATAGTGACGAATCATATACAGGATCTCTTTTTCCTTCAGATGGAACTGTGAGGCTTTCAGGCCATTGGCAGCCAGCTGTTTCGGAATCAGGTGATCAACCGCAATCTGTACTTTATCAATCTCTGTATAAGACGGAAGTTCAATGATTTCCAGACGATCCTGCAACGGTGCCGGAATCCCTTCCAGATAATTCGCCGTTGCGATAAACATGACCTTGGAGAGATCATACGGCTCTTCCAGGTAATGATCGGAGAAGAACTGGTTCTGTTCCGGGTCCAGGACTTCCAGTAACGCGTCACTGGGATCACCCTTGTAGTCCGCACCCATCTTATCCAGTTCATCGATCAGGAATACCGGATTGATCACACCGGCTTTCTTCATCCCCTGGATCACACGTCCCGGGAGTGAACCGAGGTAGGTACGTCTGTGACCGCGGATCTCTGCTTCATCACGTACACCGCCAAGACTCATCTTGACAAACTTACGGTCCAGAGAACGGGCAATCGACTTGGCCAGAGAGGTTTTGCCCACTCCCGGAGGACCGACAAGGCAGATGATCGGCGCATTCAGATTCCCGGTCATCTGTTTCACCGCAAGATACTCCATGATCCTTTCCTTGACCTTCTTCAAGCCGTAATGATCTTCATCCAATACAGCCTGTACAGCCTTCAGATCTTCGTTATCCTGCGTTTCCTGCCACCAGGGAACCTTCAGTAACCAATCCAGATAAGAACGTGAAACACTGGCTTCCCCGCTTCCCGGAGGCAGCATCTCGTATCTCTGCAGTTCTTCACGCGCTTTTTCCTTGACATGATCGGGATACGGGTTATTCTCGATCATATCTCTTAACTGCTGGGTATCGTCGGTAACATTGGACACATCACCGAGTTCTTCCTTGATTGCGCGTAATTTTTCCCGCAGGAAGTATTCCTTCTGACTGTCATCGATATGTTCCTTGACACGGTCATTGATGGTCGCTTCGATCTGTGTATACTCACGCTGTTTCTCAATCTCAGCGATGATCATCAGCATTCTTTCGTTGACGTTCAGCGTCTCCAGCAGTTTCTGTCTGACATTGGTATCCAGCGGGAAGTACTGTGAAATCTGTTCGGTCAGTGTAACGGCGCTTACACCCTGGGTAAGCTGGCTGACGATCTCTGCCGGGAACGCGGAAGAAAGATTGGAAACACGCTCAAACTCACTGACAACACGCTTTACCAGTGCCATTTCTTCCACAGCATCTCCGCGGATCGTATCTTTCATGGCAATCTGTGCCATCATCAGATCACGGTTATCTTCCAGGTGGATCAGTTCCGCCCTCTTGATACCGCTGAATGTAACACGCATGAAACCTTCTTTACGGCGGATGATCTTGATCTTGCACAAAGTACCCATTTTATACAGATTGTCGACATGAGGATCATCGACCATGATATCGTTCTGACACACGATCCACACCAGACTGTCAAAATTCGCGCTGGCTTCATTGATCGCATTGATGGACTTCTGTCTTCCTACTTCGATCATGACATCCTGTCCGGGGAAAATCACAATACCACGTGTACAGATGACAGGTACATATTTGTTTTCATTGCTCATCACAACACCTCCTTGCCTGAGACAAAATAAGACGCAGGGCGTCTTATTCGGATAGATTTATTTCTCGATCAGAGATCCTTTCACATGATCTTTCACAAACCTGTAGGCTTTATCGTTCTTGATATCCTGAACGATATATACCTCGTCTATGGAAGCTTTTACCTTGTCGATCTCCATCTGATACTGATCAGCGATCTTCTGGTACTGTTCCTGAATCTCTTCTGCCGAAGCTTCCAATTTCTCTGTTTCGGCGATCTTTTCCAGAACCAGTCTTAATTTGACTGCTTTTCTGGCATCCTCTTCATACCCTTTGATAAATTGATCTGCGGTCTGTCCGCCCATTTCCAGGAACTGAGATACACTCATCCCGTAACTCTGGATCTGCTGAGCAAACTGGTTGAACATATTCTGCTGTTCTTCCTGAACCAGCACATCCGGAATATCGACTTCCGCGTTTGCGCTTACAGCGTCCAGTAATTCAGCATCTGCCTTTTGTTCCGCAGCACTCTTCTTGCTTTCTTCCAGTCTCTCTCTGACAAGCTTATACATACCTTCAACGTCTTCTACGCCCGGAGCGTTGAAGTCTTTCGCAAACTCATCATCGATTTCCGGAAGTACTTCGGATTTTACTTCATTGACTTTCACCTTGAAGACTACAGCAGCGCCTTTCAGGTCTTCTGCATGATAATCTTCCGGGAAGGTCAGGTTCAGATCTTTCTCTTCACCGGCAGTACTGCCAATCAGCTGATCCTCAAAGCCGGGAATAAACTGACCGCTGCCAAGTTTTAAATCAAAATTCGAAGCTTGTCCGCCTTCAAACGGAACGCCATCCTTATAACCGGTATAATCAATATTTACCGTATCACCGGATTCTGCCGGTCCTTCCTTAACGACATTCTCGGCAAATGTCTTACGGATACGTTCAATCTCTTCATTTAACTCATCATCCGTAACATTGACATCTCCGAGGGTATAATCCATATCTTTATACTCTCCGAGTTTCACTTCCGGATATACGGCAAAACGATAGATGATCTCTGCCTGACCAGCATCAACGGATTTAATATCCAGTTCAGGCTGGCTAATCGGTGTAACACCGGCTTCTTCTACAGCAGCTGCGAGCCACTTGTTGGCATTGTCGCTGATTGCCTGGATCTGACGGTCATATGCCGGAATCTGTTTATCAATAATCGCCTTCGGTGCCTGTCCCTTACGGAATCCCTTCACGGTCAGCTGTGAAGCAAGCTTACGGAATGCTTTCTCACACGCTTTCTTCCATTCTTCACCATCAACGACATAAATCAGTTCGCCCATGGATTTCTCTTTTACAGTAAAATTTGTTGCCATATCGATTTTTGTCCTTTCAAATATATCCTGTATAGTATAACAGACAAATGTCCCTGTTGCCAGGAAATATCCGTTTAGCACTCATTTGCCTTGCCTGCTAATATCTTACTTCACGGAGTTAGCACTGTCAACACAAAAGTGCTAAACTACATCATTTCTTCCAATTCTCTGCGGATCATTGCGGTCAGTATTTCTGCTTCATCTTCTTCATAACTCAGCGGCAGATAGAGATAGGCTTCATGGATCAGCAGTGATCTTGCCATCTGACAAAGACTGGGTTCTTTTTCATACATCTTCTGCAGCATCTGATCGGCCAGATGAAATCCCTCGCTTTGATTTACCGGCGTCACATCATCTGCCCAGAAGGTGTATTCCACGCCGTTTTTGATCCACACGAATTCCTCCGAGATCTGCTGCTCAGCCAGAGCATCCACCAGCAGCGCGGCAGCTTCCGGCAGAGGATCTTTAGAAAGATAGTCCCTGATCTGCGGCAGACATTCGCGCAGGTTTCTCTCCGCCAGCATTCCCGCGGCAGCCAGCTGCGACTGCGGTTTCCCCTTCAGCCGGCGCAGAAGGCCCTCCAGATCAGGTTCACCGACTTCTTTCTTTTCAGCTTTCTGCCAGATAGCTTCCCGGTATAGTTCTTTCAATTCCTTTTCCGCATCCTCCGGAATATAGGGCATCTTCAGTTCCCGCATGATCATCATATAGGCTTCTTCTGCCTGATTCTCCTTCAGCATCTGCCGGATCTCCGCCAGTATTTCTTCGTAGTATGTATTCATAGTTTTCTCCGTACGATACTTATTGTACAAAAAAGGATGAATTTCTTCATCCTTTTATGATCAGTGGCGTCCTCGAGGGGATTCGAACCCATGACCACTCGCTTAGAAGGCGAGTGCTCTATCCAACTGAGCTACGAGGACATCGCAGATAATATATCAAATAATTTCCAACTATTCAATCAAAACTTTGAGTGTCCTCCCCTGTCTTTTTCAAAGATGCAGTAATGA
>JAFRMA010000112.1 GCA_017430925.1 Solobacterium sp.
GAAACAGAAACACCTGAGGAACCTGAAACACCGGAAGTTACGGAACCGGAAGAGCCTGAGGAACCTGAGGCTCCGGAAGTAACGGAACCGGAAACCCCGGCTGTGGAAGAACCGGAAGAGCCTGAAGAACCGGAAGTCACAGAACCCGAAGAACCAGAAGAGACAGAAGAGCCTCTGGAAGAACCGGAAGAAGTTCTGGAAATCGATGAGAATGATCCTTTCTGGCTGAAAGTCACTCCGAAAGAAACAAACACAAGGGTTGCGCCGACTACTGTTGAATTTGTAACGTCTTCAATCTATAAGGTTTCTTATACACAGAATGTCAATGCAACATCGTATGTTGTGGCTGTCAAGGACGAGATCACCTGGTTCCTGAAAGCTTCTGCCAACAACAGCACAGGAAATCATTCCGAAGAAGTTAAGTTTAATCTCCCGGCAGGAGAATATAAATTACATATCGCTTATTTCCAAGGTGAAGATTTCTACCTGTCTGAAGACTTCTACAACCTGGTTGTCTTTGACGCGCCGAAAGTAGTAGGAACAGGAAACTTCACCGGCGCAGAATACGGATATATCGATATCGATATCAATCCGATTCTGGAAAAAAGATATGATGTTGATCCGGGTCTGAGTGATCTCAATTTCTACCTGTTTGTCTCAAAGACAAATCCGGATGAAAGCAGTCTGGACTTTGGTGCGGTGAAAGAATTAGCGCAGGATGGAATTTTCAGAATTATCCCGGGTGACCGGACTGCGTATGGCGGTAGTGGTTACTATAAGAACTGTGATGCCTATGGAACTTTTGATCTTTCTTATATGCTGCTTGGCAACGATACAGTAAAAGGAAAGTGGATCTTTACCAGCAGTGATTCCACACATGTGGATATCATGTCAGGGTTTGTACCGACAGAAATGTATATCGAAAACAATTACGGTTATATGTACTACAAAGGAGCAAAAACCCAGCTCATTCCGCATTTTGGTCCTTTTACCAGTGATGGTACAGAGTACGAGGGGATTGACCGGAGAGTAAAGTATACATCCAGCAATCCTAAACTCGTACAAGTAGATGCGAATGGTACTGCCACAGTTGTAAGCTTACCACCTGTTGAAGATCACGCTCCAGATACAATTGTTACGATTACAGCAAAGAGTGTTGCTTATCCTGATCTGACAGCCACTGCCGAAATACATCTGGCTCATTTTAAAGGCGGCAAGTCTGATGCGGGAGTCATCTCCAACGATGTATGGTATTCCCCGTTTAACTGGACTATTGGAAAGCAGAATCAGGATGATGGTTTTGAAATGGTGCTTTTCAATATTGAAATTCCTAAAGGTTATAGGCCGCTGAACGGAATGCCGGTAATGTTTTCTGTAGACAAAGACAGCGGTCTGAGTTTTTACAGTTATACGAGCAGCGGACCTGGAGGATATCAGGGCAATACCGGTCAGGCAATATTCCAAAATAATGAGAATGGATATGGGTCCGGAATCGTGTATGTTCATGCGGAACAAGCCGGTACATATACGGTCAATGTAGCCACTCCGATTGGCAAGTCAGCTTCTGTTAAGATCAACGTTGATGGTATCAGTAATACTTATGAAGGTGCTGCAACCAAAGAAAGCCAGTACCTCATCAATGGTAAACCGGTAGGCGGATGGATCAAATACGACGATGCCGCAGACAAATATACCTTTGGCAAAGATGTATTGAAGACCCCGCTTGACTGGAGTCATGAAAACATCTTCTATGCAGATCCGAAGACAAAGAAACTTGTTACCGGTGATCCGATGAATGACCGTATGGATACGGTAAAGAAGATCGACGGTAAACTGTACGCCTTCAGGGCTTATTCCGGTCTGATTATTGCGCCGGATATGCATGGAGTGGCTCGAGATGGTCTTATCAATATTAACCACGAAACCTATGGCAGTTATAATGCCTATGTTTCCGCAACCGGTGAACTTATGACCGGATGGCTGAATCCTGCAGGTACATGGATCTACATGGATAAAGACACCGGGCGTCAGGTTTATGATTCATTTGTCCTGTCACCAAGCGGTAAGGGTATGCTTTATGTGGATACTTACGGTGAAGCAAGAGGACACGATGTAAATACCGGGGCAGACAAGTACATGACCGATGAGGATGGCCTGTATGAACTTAATATCAAGGGTCAGCAGAAACTCTTCATGGTCAGGAATGCTGCATTCCATACAGGATGGCTGTATCTCCACTATACGGATGCCAAGGGATACTATTGGGATACCAACAGTAAGAATGTCCTGGAAAAGATGTACTTTGATCCGAATGATCATGGTTCATTGAAACAAGCATACTTTACTGCCGGAGGAAAGGACTATTACTCCTATCCGACAAATAACACACCTGAATTCACGGATGAGTATTATACCGTGAAGACCATCTCCGGTTTGTACCCGGGTGAAAAGTATCCGGAGAAGTATGCGGTGGATCTCGGTCATGTCATTGACGCAAACGGCGCTCTTGTCAAAAACAAGATGGTAAAGATTGCGGTTAAACAGGAAGGAAGATTTGACCGTTATTATGTTGCTGCCGATGAACATGGTGGACTCGTCATTGATAAATGGGTATCCGTCGGCGGAAAGATGTATTATTTCGATACTGCCGGACATCTGGCAGATAATATGCCGACACCTTGGACCTACAAGGATGAAAACAATTACACAAGACCTGTATTCAGCAAGCTGAAGAATCAGGATAAACCTGCATCAGGATCTGAGTATTACAACGCTGATCAGAAGAAACTGACTTCTCTGCTGCTTTATGCCGGCGATAAACCTGCCGCGCTTATAGATGCAAAGGGCAATCTGGTGATCAACGGTATTGCGACAGTCAAAACAAGTCAGGAACCGGGTGCGGAAACAAACACTTATATCGCAGATGAAGATGGTAATGTTGTCCGCAGTGATACAACTTCCTACTACAAAATTGTTACTGTGAAAGGTAAGAGCTATATCGTTGACACAAACGGTATTGTGCAAAAGAACAGCACGGAACCGGAACGTGCACGTGATGAAATGTACGGCAGCACATTTGTCATGGCAGATAAGAACGGTGTGCTCATCAAAAAGGCATTCCGTAATGTGACAGACAGTAGATACGGTACATATAAAGTATGGCTTGATGAACGAGGAAGTGTTGCCGAAACCTTCCAATCAGTCGGCCCGGACGGAAGTGACCCGTACTATACAGCAACGATTAACAAGAAAGCGTATCTTGGTATCGAGATTTCACAGAGCTATTCTTATTACTATGGAGTTGTAATTCCGGGCAAGACGATTGATCCTGTAACCGGAACAACGTTCAAGACCGGCTGGGTAGGAGGTGAAAACTCTTCAATCTACCTGAATAAAGACGGTTCCATCAAGTCCGGATTCGTGACCAACGGTGCGACCAAGAAGTACATTGCGACAACCACAATGGGCATTGCCCAGACACTTAGAGATACTGAACTCCACCTCTACGGAGATCCGGCAGCGAATATTCTGTACAAGATCAAAGGAAAGATTTACTACTTTGATCAATTCGGAAATATGGTTAAGGGATGGGTACATTTCGAGCGTGTTTATCTCTTTGACATCAATGATTTCGTGAAACAGAATGCGTCAAATGTGATCAAACTCCAGGATGTGTACATGTACTTTGATCAGAAGACAGGTGCTGCATACACCGGTGCGAAGAAAGTACTGACACCGGCAGTGTTCGACGGTGAGATCTCTCTTGGCTCGGAAGAAACCTTCCTGAACAACGCGAAGAGAGTGAATACGACTTCAACACAGAAGAAGCTGAACTTCGATAAGAACGGGGCTCTGATCTATAATCAGAACGCCAAGATCGGCAAGAAACTCAAAGAAGTAGGTGCTGATGGTGTAGTCACAACAGGTGCTCCGCACTGGGCAGATGCCAATAAGGAAGTTTACATCCTCAAGAACGGTATCGTCGCTACAGGAAGAAAGAAAGTTGACGGTAAGTATTATTACTTCGATCCTGCAACAGGTTATAAGGTCACCAATGCTCTGCGTAAGACCGGTAAGAAGTGGTATTACTATGGTGAATTCGGTGAACAGGAAACACCTTCTATCGCTTATTGGGCTGTAGCTGTAACTCTTCCTGCGTCCATGAGAGAAGCCTGGGGCAGAACAGCATATGTTTACATTGGCAGTACCAACAATGCAAACCTGACGGCAATCTGGAACAAGGATGGTTCCCTGAAACAAATCGTTTATACCGGAACCACAAAACCGGCTGCCGGTGAGAGTGTCAGCTTCGGTCTCTGGGACTCCAGCGATGACGAAAAATGCAGACGTTATATCGAAGCCGGTCTGAATGGCTATGTCCTTGATAAGAAGGGTCTGCCGAAGACGGGAATCGTTTCCGGATTTACCTTCAGGAATGACAGAGAAGCGGGTAGTTACTCACAGAATGTCGCTAAAGACGGTAAGAAGACAGTCGCGCCTTCAGCTCTTTCTCTGGTCAAGATCGGAAAGAAATACTATGTAATGAACGGCGGTGTCCTGTACAACCAGAATGAAGGCTTATGCCTGATTGAAGACTGGTCAACATTACCGGCCGCAGATCAGAAGACACTGAATGAGCTCAGTATGTATACAGAGATCATGGGTACTGGTCTGTATATCATGGTAAACAATGATGGAAGTGTTGCGGCTAACACAAAGAAATACGGACATATCACCTTTGACGAAACTTCCTTCTATGGACGTGAAGCAGAGGGAATCTGGACAACCAACAAATTTGGTTTGGTACTGGATCTCTGTGCTCCGTATTTCCGCTCCGGCAAGAAGAGCTACCGCAGTAATGTCAATGAAATTCCTTCCGGCACCTATACGATTAGTACATTTGCGTATAAATATTCAAAGACTGGGCAGGAACAACTCACGGCGATGCTCAAGTTTAACGGAAACGAGCTGCTGGGTATCTATGACGAAACAACCGGCAAGGCTCTGAACGGTACATATATAATTGGGCTCGAAACCGGAAGTACAACCTTACCATTTGCTGTATGGCTCAAGAACGGAAAGCCTCTGACCGGAAAGAGATCCTTGGATATGTACAGCTATCACTTCGAAATGTATGTTGATCCGAATATGATTGGTGCGATTCCATACATGTTCTAAGTGAAGTGAATTGATGAAACATTAAATAAGAATGCGCCTGTATTGGAGGAGACCTTCGATACAGGTGCTTTTCTATTGCCTGAACCTGAAACATATGTAAATTAAGAGTTTTATATACAAGAAAGTAAATATGCTAGAATAAAATACATATAGGAAGCTGCGGTAGATAAAGATGAAAAGAATATTAGGTATTACATTGGCATTTCTGATGGTATGGCAGGTTTTTCCTGTGTATGCGGAAGAGGATCCGCAGCCGGAAGAGTCTGCAGAGATCATTCTTGAGGAAGCCGAGACGGAAGTAACCGACGAAGAACCGGCAGAAATTACAGAAGAAACAGCTGAAGAACCTGATGAGATTCTTATCGAAGAGCCTACAGAAGAAGAACCGCAGGAAGAAATCACAGAAACTGAAGTACCGCAGGAGACGGAGATACCGGAAGTTACGGAAGAGCCTGAGGAAACCGAGGCTCCGGAAGTGACAGAACCGGAAAGTGAACCTGAACCTGTAATTACCTTAAGTGATGAAGAAATACAGAAGAAACAGCGCATGGCAGAATCTCCTGTGCTTGAGGAATTGTCACAGAGTATTGAAGGTGTAGATTACGTATCCGGAGAAGTGATTTTGTTATGTGATTCTCAGGAATACGCAGAGTATACAGCACAGGCATATGGCGGTGTTTTGGCGCGTTATGACGGCTATACGGCAGTGATCCATCTTCCCGATGATCTGAGTGTCTATGAGGCTGTATCGCGCGGTATGGACCCGGAAACGTTACTTCCTGCTGTGGACGTCAACTGGCTGATCACTCTGGATGATCCGGAGATCGCTGCGGAAGAAAAACGAGAAGCACTTGCCTCTGCGCAGGCATTGAATATCCCGCAGAAAACCGACTGGATGTACTGGATTGAAACTCTGGATAATCCGGATCCTTTCCTGGAAAACGCATCCTATTCCGCAATGGAAACATACTGCTGGCAATGGTATCACCAGGATATCGGCACATATGCCGCATGGGGTGTGACCACGGGCAGTCCGGAAGTCAAAGTCGCAGTCATTGACTCCGGAGTACAGGAAGATCATGAAGAACTTGCAGGCAGAGTAACTCTGCGCCAGGTCAGTGATATCCCTACGGCACCATCCAACGGACACGGAACCCACGTTGCCGGTATTATCGCGGCTGAGTTGGGTAACGGCAAGGGCGGGGCAGGTATTGCCCCGGAGGTATCCATCTATTCGTATAACATTTTCCGCGGCAATTCGGCAGCAACAGCGGATATTGCTTCCGCGATCCTGCTTGCGGCAGAAGATCAGGTGTGGATCATGAACATGAGTTTTGGTACGGTATCCTACAGCCAGACCGTACAAGACGCAGTCAATACCGCCTATGAAGCAGGAGTGACAATTATCTCCTCCATCGGGAATTACGGCACAAATCTGAAGTGTTATCCGGCAGCGTATGATCATGTGATTGCGGTAGCCGCAACCGACCGCACCGGTGAGAGGGCAGTCTATTCCGGCTATGGTGACTGGTGTGATCTGGCGGCACCGGGTTCGGAAATCACTTCTTCATATTATGTGGAGTCCACAGCTTCCGGTTATCGTACACAGCAGGGCACATCCATGTCCTCACCGGTTGTGGCAGGCGGAGCTGCCCTGTATATGAGTGCTTTCGGGTATACTTCACCGGATGATATGGAGCGCATCCTGAAGAACAGTACCGTTAAGAAGAGCGGAGAAATCGGTACGGGTATCCTTTCATTGGATAAACTCTTCGGCAGGAAAGAAAGTGCTCCGCAGATCGCGTATGACGCGGAAACAGATACACTGACCATTACCGCAATCACCGAAGATGACCGGGCAATGATCGTCTATACACTGGACGGCAAGAATCCCTCAATAAAGAAGAAACAAGTCAAAAACGGCCAGGAATATACCGGACCGGTAGATCTTTCCGGCATGCCTCACGGCACAATTCTCACCGTAAAAGCAGCTGTGATCAGCGGTGTCGGTCTAATCGGAGATATCTCTTTATTACAGATCATGACCTCATCCCCGCAGATCTCTGTCGCGAATAAAAAGATCACTTCCCTGAAACTGGAAAATACTGCCATGACCCTGAAGTATGCGGCAGATAACCCGGAAACCGCGCAGATCAACGTCAGTGAGATCGTTCTGGAAGACGGCACGGTTGTTACACTGGATGCCTATTCTCCGGAAGATTATCAGTGGTATTCCGGTAATGACAAGGTAGTCACGGTAGATCAGAACGGAATGATCACGGCCGCAGGAAAAGGCTCTGCGTATGTCTACCTGAAACTCCGTTTCCAGAACATGGTGAATACGGTACGCTGCAAGATAACGGTGAAACAATTGGCAGAAGAGATCGTTGTACGCGGCAGGGCGGGTATCCTCCCCGGCAAGACGCTGACGATGAAAACTACCGTTCTGCCATCAAACACAAACAACAAGAAAATAACCTGGAGCATCGCCGCTGTATCAGATGAACTCTATGCGGATAAGGTCTCCATATCGAGTAAAGGTGTGCTTAAGGTAGGTGCCGGTGTAGCTCCTGAAACAGTAATCGTGGTGAAGGCAGATGCCAAAGACGGTTCCGGTGTGAGTGGCGTATACCCGGTAACGGTATGTACGAAAGCATCACTAGTGACGATTACACGCTTTGGTGAAACAATAAAATCAGCGAAACTGTTTACGGCAGATCTTCCGGAAACCGGTACTGCGGAGAATACCCTCCAGGTGGACGGTACGGTAATGACTGCATACGGAGAAAGTGAAGTGCCTCCGGTCTGGACCACCAGCAAGCCCAAAGTCGCGAAAGTTGACGCCAATGGTAAAATCACCGCAGTCGGCAAAGGAACCGCAACGATCACCTGTACAGCCGCGGATGGCTCAGGGAAAAAGGCAACCCTTAAGGTAAGTGTCAAAGTACCGACATCCGGTGTCTTTATCACCGTACCTGCAAAGAACTCCAATACTTCCGAGAACCTGTACAGTATGGCTGTTGGTACATCAAGCCAGCTCAAGGCAGTGATCGGTAAGGTCTATGGCAAGCCTTCCGTACAGACCGTGCAGTGGCACCTGGAAGAAGCAGTGATCAACGGATACTCCGTACTGGATGAAGTAATCTATTACAACCTGGTCAAGATATCCAAGACCGGTAAAGTCACGGTATCCTCAAAGATGCTGGATACTCTTGGTATCCTGAACTACCAGAACGGATATATCGTAGTAAGTGCGACAGCCAAGGATGGTACGGAGCACTATGATGAAGTCAGGATCTATCTGAGGAAGAAGATCACATCTGTAACCACTTCCTATAAGACCAGTGCCGGAGAAAGCATTTACGATCCAAATAAATCAATCGCAGTATCCCAGAATAAAACCATTACGGTCTTCGCAGACTATGACGGAAGACCTCAATCCGTCAATGTGAAAACTTCAGATCCGGACAAATGCGGTGCCAGAGTAGACAGTATTCAGCGTAACGGAGATGGTTACCGGGCTACGATCAAGATCACCGGCGGCCTTACCGCAGGTGACGCAAATATTACGATCACCGAAAACGGAAGCGGCATTAAATCTGTCGTCAGAATCACGACAAAGGAAGCGCAATGAAATGAAAAGTAAGAGAATCATTATATTGACAGCAGTATGCGGTATCTTTATGTACGGATGCGCAGCTGTATCATCGAAACCCTCAGTAAACGTCAGCTCTGGAGATCACTACCTGGAGTACGGGTTTGACCCCTACGATACCGAAGAAGAGATCCATCCGGAGATCATGAAGTTTATCTCTTCCCACAAGGGAGATCTCTCTGCGGATTACGATGAGTTTGACCCGTATACTCTCGGTGAACAGACGATCTACCTTACCGCATCTACGGAAGAAGAGGAAGCTGACGCAGAACTGACCGTTATCGTCAGAGATACGACAGCACCTGTAATCGAACTGGTCACAGATACTGTACACATCCCCCTTGGGGATGACTTTGACCCTCTGGATAACATCCTTTTGATCCATGATCCGGCAGAAGATGAACTGGAAATGCTGGAATTCTTCGATGACTATGAAGGACAGATCTACCTGGATGAGCCATACGAAGACTGGGGCTTTTACCTGATCAATCCTTTCGCGGTCAATGTAGAAGAAGAAGGAACTTACCCGGTGACCCTGATTGCCGTAGATAACCACGGAAATGTGACCAAGGGCAGTTATAACGTCGTGGTTTCCGCAGACCCGGCAGAAGACCAGGATAATCCCGTCAAATTCCAGGATGATGTCAAGACCCAGATCCCGGAAGAGGATATCCATGACACGGTTCAGGGAATCCTGAAGGAATACTGTGGAGAAATCGGCGGTGAATGGGATGAAGGCTGCGTGATCTCTTATGAGGACTACGGAGGAGATCTGGACGACTGGGAAGAAGCCGATGACGCCTACGAAGAAGATGACGAGTACTGGGACGAAGAGGAAGAGTATTACGATGACTCTGAGGAAGACTGGGACGAGGAAGAGTACTGGGATGATGACGAGTATTCCGAAGATGATGAAGAGTACTGGGATGATGAAGAATCCTGGGATGATGAAGAGACAGATCCTGAACAGGATTGTTACGACATGGGCGGTGAATGGATGCCTGAAGCAGGCGGATGCGCATGGCCGGATGATGAGGAAGAATAAAATTAGTTGAATGTCAAATTAATTGATAAATACCAGTAGATAACAAAAGGTATTGTCATATATAATAGTGAGGATGAGAGAGGTACAGCATATGGATCTGTTGAAAAAACTCACTATTTTTATGTTGTCCTTCACTGTCATGTTCAGTTCCGGTATCAGTACTGTACATGCGGAAGAAGGCGAAGAAGTAACAGAGACTCCTGCAGAAGAAGTCGTTACAGAAGAAGTCGTTGAAGAAGAAACCGAAGAACCGGTTGTTATCGAAGAGAATCTTGAAAAAATCTGGTTTGATGCGGAAGACTTTGAGACACCTGCAGTTGGTTCTGACGGTGTTGTCTACGAAGGTGTTCATTATCTTTCTGTAGGCGCAGTCAGCCGTCTGGATGAAGAAGGACAGGTATTATACAGAAATATCGTCAACGATATTGCGGAACACATCGTTAGCGGCGAAAAAATGGAAGATGTTGTCGTTGCGGTATCCGGTGACGGTGAATTGATGTACGGTTATACTCTTAAGGGAAATGAAATCGCCAAGTACGGACCTTCCAATGTACTGCGTGAAGGTGAAGCGGAAGAACACGAAGAAGTTATCGTTGAAGAACCTGAAACCGAAGAACCGGAAGCTGTAGAAGCGACAGAACCGGAAGAACCCGAAGAAGAGGTTGTTCCTGAAGAAGAACCGAAAATCACGGAGGAACCTGCAGAAGAACCGGAAGTTGTAGAAACGGCAGAACCGGAAGAAACAGAAGAACTTGTAGAAGAAGTAACAGAACTGGAAGAAACAGTGGAAGAACCGACTGAGGAACCTGAACCTGCAGAAGAAATCACGGATGCTGCGGAAGAAGAGGAAGAAACATATGAAATCGTAGAAGAGAATATGGATCTCTACGAGATGTTTAGTATTCCTGAAGAAGATGTCATGGATATCGAAACCGAAGAATTTGACACCGTTCTGCAGAATATGAATTATTTCTATGATCAGCTGGATTCCGATCAGAAGAGCTTATACAAGAAAGCCAAGAGTTCACTTGTAAGCAAGGGAAAGAATTCCTTCTCGTTCTCCTGCAGTTACAGCCAGTACAACTATAGCTATAGGATTGATGATGCCGTTCGTGCGTTCAATGCTGTTGTAGCAACATATCCGAATAAGTTTGAATGGTATGACAGAGCCGCAGGAGGCAGAATTTACTGGAGTGGATACTACTACGGAAGTGGTACTGCAAAAATTACGCTGTACAAATCCAAGTACTATTCAAAGACTCTTTATAATCAGGCAAAGGCTAAGGTCACTGAAATCGTTGATCAGGCTTATAACTATGCGAAGAACAGTTATGCGAATAACCCTGGTTATGGTATTGTCAGATACTTTGATGAATGGTTGTGCAATCACAATGAGTATGACCACGATGCTGCGGATGGTTATGTGTCCGAAAGCTCATCACGGTATTATTATGCACATACTGCATTCGGAACACTCTTGACAGGTATGGGTGTTTGTGAATCCTATGCTCTGGCAATGAACTGGCTGCTTGAAAAAGCAGGTATCCGCAGTATGTATGCAGTAGGTGATGTGACCGGCGGCGGACACGCGTGGAACTATGTACAGATGTCTGATGGCAAGTGGTATTTACAGGATTCCACCTGGAATGACAACGGTTCTGCCAGCAGCCGTGATTATTTGCTGGTAAACACAAAGAAAGATGGATCTGGAAGAACCCCGACCGGCGCTCAGTTAGGTGCAGGTTCGTATTATAGCTTGAGTTTCACCACTGGTAATAATTTCTCGACAGCGAATTATACCAGCACTAATTCAGACCCATATTTCTCACAGGTTACTCTCAATGAGACAACCAAGTATCTGAAACCTAAGAAAACCTTCACACTGAAAAAGGTTCTTCCGGAAAATGTCAGCGGTGTCGGCAGTTATTATTCCAAGTGGCCGGTAACCTGGGCGTCCAGCAATCCTGCAGTCGCAAAAGTATCTTCCAAGGGTAAAATCACAGCAGTTAAACCTGGCAGTGCTGTAATCACGATGACAATCGGCGGTGTACAGAAAAAGTGTACGGTCTACGTATATAAGTTCAGTAAGCTTACATTTAACGAGAATGAAAAGACTTCTCTTTCTAAGACTTATGCAAAGTCTAGTAATGTTACTGTTACTGACAATGTGATCTCTGCGAATTTCACTACTTCTGATGATCAGTATATCTATCTGACAGTAAAACAATCAGGAGAAAAGACTCGTACTGCTCAGCAGATCCAGACAGGTGTCGGGCTGAGTGAAGTGACAGCGAAGTCCAGCAGCACAGCTTCTGTAGAAGTTGTTTCTGCGACACTGAGCGGTGATACGATTACTCTGCGTCTCAGACCCAAGAAGATCGGCAAGGCAACAATTACAGTCAAGTTTGGTGGAAAGTCTGCTAAGGTAACACTGTCTACGAAGTATGCAATCAAAGATGAATGGCTTGATCTGTCTGCAATCTCTAATCAAACATATACCGGAAAAGCCTTTAAGCCAAAGGTTCTCAAGAGTGTAGGTGCTCCTTCTAACCTTAAGCTTAAAGTCACATATAAAAACAATGTGAATGCCGGAACAGCCACTGTAACGATTAAAGGCGGAGATAAGTATAATACAGTAACTAAAACATTCACTATCTCCCCGGCAGCTCTCGGTACTGCAGGCGCACAAATTACTTCCTGCAAACCCGGTAAAAACTACAAAGTATCTACAACGGTAAAGATTGGTAAGAAAGTATTAAAAGCTGGTAAAGATTACGATATCCTGTATAATGGATCAACAACAGTTCCTACTGGTCCTGGTACTTATAAAATCAAAGTAAGAGGAAAGGGCAATTACAAAGGTGAATTGACATATCCAAATCCTATTACAGTAAAAAAGTAAACTGAGAGTATACCACAAACAAATACTAAAAGAAGGCTTGCCCTGAAGGGACAAGCCTTTTCTTATACTTGTTAGCTAACACCAGTTAGTTTCTGCTAACAAAAACGTTGACTTGTTAGGTTACTCTAACTATAATTTGTGTTGACAAGTTAGCATATGCAAACTACGGAAAGGAGACTGCTATGATGCCATTGGTATATGCGGATACAGGTACTGTGAATATCATTCGGAAAATCAGCGGGAAACCGGAAATCAAAAAACATCTTGAGGATATGGGTTTTGTCGCAGGAGCGCCGATTACGGTTGTTTCCACGGTGAATGGTAACCTGATCGTCAATGTCAAAAACACAAAGGTAGCTCTGGATAAAGAACTTGCTAAAAAGATCATGATTTAGGAGGGGATCTAATGAAAACACTTAGAGATGTAGCCATCGGTGAAACTTGCAAAGTGAAAAAGCTTCACGGTGAAGGCGCGGTAAAGCGCAGAATCATGGATATGGGTGTAACGAAGAATGTGGAAATCTATGTTCGTAAGGTTGCTCCGTTAGGGGATCCGATTGAAGTTACAGTACGTAACTATGAACTGTCGATCCGTAAGGCTGATGCAGAGATGGTTGAGGTCTATGAAGAGACAGGGGAGGCAGAGAAATGAGTATCAGAATCGCACTTGCGGGTAATCCGAACAGTGGTAAAACAACTCTGTTTAACCAGCTGACCGGTTCGAATCAGTATGTTGGTAACTGGCCTGGTGTAACAGTAGAAAAGAAGGAAGGTAAACTCAAGGGTCATGATGATGTGACAATTACTGACCTTCCGGGTATCTACTCACTCTCTCCGTATACATTGGAAGAAGTTGTTGCAAGAGAATACCTGATTACGGAAAGACCGGATGCGATCCTGAATATCGTTGATGGTACAAACCTGGAAAGAAACCTCTATCTGACAACACAGTTGACCGAATTGGGTATACCTGTTGTTGTAGCCATCAACATGATGGATCTGGTGGAGAAGAACGGGGATGTGATCAATCTCGAACAGTTATCCAAAGAGATGGGTGTGAAGTTCGTCAGTATTTCCGCGCTGAAGGGAACAAATGTGGATCAGGCAGCGGATGCCGCGGTAGAAGCTGCGAAAAACGGCAAGACGATCCCGATGCATACATTCAGCGGTACCGTGGAACATGCGCTGGCTCATATCGAAGAAGCGTGTGTACACAACATGCCTGAAGAACAGCAGCGCAGGTATGCGATCAAGATCTTTGAACGTGACTCCAAGGTAATGGATGCGCTGAAACTGAGCAAGGAAACCCTGGCACATATCGAAAAGGATATTGAAGCAGCTGAGACAGAAATGGATGATGACGCGGAAGCAATCATCACCAATGAGAGATATATCTATATTGGAAACCTTCTCAAAGGTATTTATAAGAAGAGATCTGAAGGAACACTTACTACTTCCGATAAGATCGATAAGATTGTAACCAACCGTATTCTTGGTCTGCCGATCTTTGCGGCAATCATGACCTTTGTCTACTGGCTGGCCATGGGTCCGTTCGGATCCTTCCTGACCGACTGGACCAACGATGTCTTTGCCGCAGAGTTCATGGAAGGCGGGGCTGCCAGATTGATGGAAAGCCTGGGCGCTGCGGACTGGTTAGTCAGTCTTGTGGCTGATGGTATTGTCCACGGTGTAGGTGCCGTACTTGGTTTCGTGCCTCAGATGATCGTGCTCTTCCTGATGTTATGTATCCTGGAAGATGTTGGTTATATGGCTCGTGTAGCGTTCATTATGGACCGTATTTTCCGCCGTTTCGGTTTATCCGGTAAATCTTTCATCCCGATGCTGATCGGCTCAGGATGCGGTGTTCCTGCGGTTATGGCGACACGTACGATTGAGAATGAACGTGACCGCCGTATGACGATCATGACTACCTGTTTCATTCCCTGCGGTGCTAAACTGCCGATCATCGGATTGATTGCCGGGGCAATCTTCGACAATTCATGGTGGGTATCCGCTTCCGCATACTTTATCGGAGTCATGGCTATTATTATCTCCGGTATCATGCTGAAGAAGACAAAACTGTTTGCCGGTGATCCTGCACCGTTCGTCATGGAACTTCCTGCTTACCATGTACCTTCTACAGGGAACGTTCTGAGAGGCACCTGGGAACGCGGCTGGAGCTTTATCAAGCGTGCCGGTACAGTCATCGTATTATCTTCTGTCGTGATCTGGATCCTGAATTCCCTGTCTCTGGAAGGCGGTCTGCATTATCTTGGTGAAGATGCCGAAGGCGCAAGTATTCTGGAGAATGTCGGTAATGCGGTTGCCTGGATCTTCGCTCCGTTAGGCTTTGGTACATGGCAGGCTGCGGTAGCTACCGTACTCGGTCTGGTAGCCAAGGAAGATGTTGTCGGTACCATCGGTACATTGATAGCCATGGAAGATCTGCCGGATCTTGTTGAAGAGGGAGAAAGCATCATGGGTGTTCTGGATGTCTTCTTCAACGGAAGCGCAATTGCCGGTTATGCGTTCATGGTATTCAACCTGCTGTGTGCGCCTTGCTTCGCGGCTATGGGTGCCATCAAGCGTGAGATGAACAACGGTAAGTGGACTGCGATTGCCATCGGTTATATGTGCGTATTTGCCTATGCCGTAGCTCTGTGTATCTATCAGATCGGTTCCGCAATCAACGGACAGGTCAATATCATCGGTCTGATCGCTGCCATCGCAATCATCGCATATATTGGATATATGCTGTTCAAACCGTATAAGGAATCCGATACCCTGACCCAGGAAGTCAAGATCAAATAGATTCCAAAGGAGGAGAAACATGCCTGAGTTTGTGCAGAATCCGGTAAATATCATCATCCTGTCATTGGTGATCCTGCTGGTTGCCCTGTGCATATACAGTCTGGTCAAGGACAGAAAAAAAGGCTGTTCTGCCTGCGGTAAGAACTGTTCCGGATGCTCAATGGCATGTCATCTTCAAGAGTGCCGCGACCAGCTGAAAGCAAATCGTAAGGAGGCGGTATGATCCGGACAATTGTAAAAGTGGATGGTATGATGTGCTCCATGTGTGAAGCGCATATCAACAATGCAATCCGCAATCGATTTCATGTAAAGAAAGTCAGATCCAACCGGAAAAGGAAGGAAACCGTAATTGAAAGCGAACAACCTCTGGACCGTGAGGAGATAAAGAAAACCATAGAAAATACAGGTTATATCTTTCTTGGCAGAGAAGAATAAAAGGCGATTTCAGTGAACTAGTAAGATAAAAGTAGACATAGAAAAAAGTCAAAAAGGACTGAAAACTAAGTCTACTTTTTCTTATCATCAAAATAAAGGAGGAACCACAAATGGGAAGACCAAAAGGAGGAAAAAACCGCAGGTTCACATCAGAGTATAAGTTGAAGATCATAAAGAGATTTATTGAGGATCATGAATCGCTGCGATCGATTGC
>JAFRMA010000113.1 GCA_017430925.1 Solobacterium sp.
CCCTTCAGGGTCTGGCTTACATCAACAAGGAGGGAATCAATTCCGTCCGAGAAGGTGTAAAAGAGCTTGAAAAAGCCGGATACATCAAGCGACGAAGAGTCCGAGGTGACAAGGGGTTGTTTACCGGAAACGAGTATGTAATACGTGAGCTTCCAGAGTCTGAAAATCCATCATACGAAAACCGTACGTTGGATAATCGTACGTTGGAAAATCCTACATACGATAATGAAACGCAAATAAAGAAAGAGAGAGAAAAGAAAGAAAAAGAAAAAATAGATTGTATAAATCATCGAATCATATCTTATCAGCCGGAAAACGATACTTCAGAGGTATCAAAAACGCTACCTGTGGCAGAATCGATCAGATCAGATAGGCAGTCATACGAAGATATCCTGCAATTAATACTATATTGTTTATTGTTTACATTGATGGTGAAAATCGGCGTGGGAAACGATCCGTTGAACGGTCTTTATTTCTACCCGGAACCTGTACAGGAGAGGGTATTTGAACTTGGATTGACCGACCGGGAAACTGTCGCAGGAAAACGGAAACGCTTCATGACGATGTTCTTTTTTGTGATGCTTGCGGTATTACTGCTCATCATCGGCTTGTGGAACGGTATACATACATTTCGTTCTGCTTATCTTCAGGCATTACTATTCCTTGAAGTGATGAACTGGTATGACGGGATCGTCATTGATCGTCTCTGGGTAGGACACAGTAAGTTCTGGGTGATCCCGGGAACAGAAGATATTCCTTTTGTACAGACATGGTCACAAGTATTCAGGAAACGGATCATTCTGACACTGATCTGGATCGTTGGGGCAGTAATCGTAGCATGCCTGGATATATTCCTGTTCCGTTAATCATACAGTAGGTCAGTGAATATGCTAGAATACAAATATAAGTATGAATACATACACAGGAGGGTATACCATGGATCAGGAGATGAAGAATAAGCTGATTAGTGAAGCCAGAGATGCCAGGCATTTTGCGCGAGTACCGACGTCCGGGTTTCATGTCGGCGCAGCGATTTTAACTAAAGAAGGCGAGATCATTACCGGGTGTAATGTGGAGTGTAAGACAGTATTGTCCAGTATCTGTGCCGAGAGGACTGCCATGGTGAAAGCTGTATCCATGGGATATACGGAGTTTGAGGCAATTGCGGTCGTATCCGATGCGGAGAAAGCAGTCTCTCCGTGTTCGTTCTGCCGGCAGTACCTGCTGGATTTCAACCCGAAAATGCTGGTGATCATGTCCAACGCAGATCAGAGTGATGTCGTGGAAATGACCGTGGAAGAACTGGTTCCGTTTGCGTTTACGGGTACGGAGTAAGAAAACAGAAAGGAACTGATCTCATATGACAGAGAATAAAGAAGTAAAGAAAGCGGAAGAGAAAAAAGAACAGAAGAAAAAACCTGTATTTGTACTTCCGTCCGGGACATTGGTTGACCGGCAGCTTGTGGAAGAAGTCTACGAAGTCGTAGATTACCAGGATATATCTAAAAAGAAATAAAGGCTGTAAAGCCTTTTTCTTACCCCGGGAAATAAAAAACTGCATATCTCTCGGATTATGCAGAAGATTGCGATGGTGCCGGTACGCGGATTCGAACCACGGACCTATTCATTACGAATGAATTGCTCTGCCTGCTGAGCTATACCGGCGTAGTTAATATTATAAAGCATTTCCTCTGCCAACGCAAAAAATATATAATAAAAAGTATGAAAAGTATTTATGACAAAATCAGAGAAAATCTTCTTCCTGACGGTACTCTTCCGGAAGATTTTTCTCTTCAGGATAATGATCTTCCTTTCGGGTTTGCGGATGGTGCGGTAGACGGCATGGCTTTGTACCATGGTTTCCGCAGTGAAGCGGATAGTGAGGCTTTACTGAATGTGATCGATGCGGCGTGTGAAGGGGAATTCAAGAACGCGCAGGAAATGCTGGAGGAGGCTTTTCAGGCGCCTTTTGCACGTGTTCTGAGTGCTGCGGATGAGATCCAGAACTATGCCGCAGAGAAGACAGAAGACACCCGGAAACGCGCGTTATACAGCTTTGCGTCAACGCTGATCACACAGTCAGAGAAGATCGAATGCGTGAAGTTCGGATTATTACTTCTGGAAGTGTTGAATTTCCAGGTGGAGAACACACGGAACGATGTGCGCATGTTGTCAGCGGCGGAAGAACTGACATTGTTTGCGTTATATGTCATGCAGGGATGGGAAAATGCCAACGAGGAATACTTCCGTACAGCGAAGAAGACACGTGGATGGGGCAGAATCCATTCCGTGCGGTATCTGCGCGCAGAGAACGAGGAAATCCGCAGCTGGTTACTTACGGAAGGCTATAAGAACGCGATCCTGAATGCATACACCGTGTGGGAATGTACGCAGAAACTGGATCTTCCGGAATTACTCAGAGGTTCCCTGACGGATGCAGAGTATAACGGTCTGTCAGAGATCCTGCAGGAACTTCTGGTTCAAGGCGGTCCGATGCCTGGTATGGACGAAATATCCGGGGCAGAGGATCTGTTACTGCAATATATTAAGACCGCAGGTACACGCAAGGTGACAGAGACAGTCCTGGAGACATTGATTGCCATACAGGATCATACATTTACTTCGGATTATATCCATCAGAAGGATATCCTTGTCGGGTGCGAACGTATACTGAACAGTGAACAGGCAGAAGAGCTTGTGAAGGATCTCGTCCGTGAACATCGCGGTTATGCCCTGGCATCCTATTTGAATATGGATATCGGCGAACAGATTCTGGAAGATATGAAAACAGACTTTGCGGATCACTGGGAAGATATCGATTATGTCTGGGAAGACCGGGAAATCATGGAACAGGTTACGGAACTATATCGTCAGGAAATTGACCTTACGGAGATCGCTACAGGGCCAGAGGAACAATCACGGTTTACGTTTGACAGTCATCTCCTGTACTATATTACCCGCAGATTACACCGTTATCCGGGAATGGGAGAAGACCTGATCCTGGCTTCGCTAAAGAGTTATGATATCCGGAACAGGATCACTGCCCTGGATGTGATCGATGCCTGGAAATTACGGGGATATGCGCACAGCCAGGAGATAGAAGATGCGCTGAGTGAACTGGCTTACACAGAACCGGAGGAGGGAATCCGGGAGCGTCTGACAAAGAAAGAATCAATGATGAACTGAGGTGCAAGATGAAGATTCAGGAAACACATTTCAGAGAGATGTATCACAAGATATTCTATATTTCCGCTAATGCCAACTATGACCTGCTGGCTGAGAAGATCAACGGGGAAACCATCGGTAACGGAACCATCGTCTACGGTTATGTGGACCATCAGATGGGGATGTGCTATGAGATCCTGGCACTGGCAGAAAAGGCAGAAGATGGAACAATCCGGATCGTCGCATACAACGATATGCAGACGCTGAAAAGTCAGTATGAAACCGTGATGAACTGCGAATATGAAGCACTGCCGGAAGATATGGATCTCTCTATGTTCAAAGCCAAGACCAGAATGGTAGACCGGCTCTTCCGGTACAACGAAAGTATCGAAGCTTTGAGAGATGTTGATATGATCGATCATTGCCGTAACGAAGAATTCCCTGACGATATGCTGGTATATCTTGTGGGAGAAGACAGGATGCCCGAGACATGCTGGGTACGCAGTGAGAAAGTAGAAGAGGGTATGGTACATGGTGTCCTGCTGAATGAACCCAGGCAGTATTTTGGCGTACATGAAAAGGGAGAGATTACTTTCTGTACAGGGAATCTTGACGGAAAGTATATACTTGTCGCAGAGATTGAAAATATACCGATGTTAATTCTGTAGAAAACATGAACGATCTATATTGGACTTGTAAGATAAAAGCAGACGGAGGAAAAGTCAGAGAGGGATGAATCCGAGTCTGCTTTTTCATGTGGTTAATACTGCATGATTGCGAGTTGATTGTTTGAAAAGGCTTGGAAGCCCATGACTTTTTACGGTACACCCTAAATTAACATCAGATTCCTCCTGTTTTTGTGTTAAAATAATAGAGCCTAAATAATCAAAAATGTTTATATTAAAATAATGACCCTATTAATACAATTTAGACCTGTTGTGCGAATGATTGTCTGAAAGCGCAGGGAAGGATAGGGGAATTAGATGGATCACAGCACGAAAAGGAGGCAGTATCATGGCACGTATCGGATATGTCAGGGTCAGCACGGAAGAACAGAACACAGCCCGGCAGGAAAAGATTCTGAAAGACGCAGGGTGCGAAAAGATCTTCATGGACAAGATGTCCGGGAAGGATACTAACCGTCCGCAGCTGCAGAAGATGCTGGAATATGTCCGGGAAGGGGATACTCTCTACGTGGAAAGCATCAGCAGACTGGCAAGGTCAACCAGGGATCTGCTGAATCTGATTGAACAGCTTCAGGCGAAGGATGTTGCCTTTGAATCGGAAAAAGAAAAGATCGACACAACTACGCCGCAGGGGAAGTTCATGCTGACCGTGTTTGCTGCCATGGCAGACCTGGAAAGAGAACAGATCCGGCAGAGGCAGAGAGAGGGCATCGCAATTGCCAAAACGGAAGGAAAGTATAAGGGACGCCAGCCGATCGCTTACGACAAACTGCTGTTTGCGGAATTGTATAACGAATGGAAAGCAGGGCGTATTACGCAGAAGTACATGTGTGAGAAACTGAGGATGAGCCGGCCGACATTATATAAACGGATCAAGGAATATGAGCGGAAAGGTGGCTGACGAGGGGCAGAATTCCGTCGGTCATCAACCGCAAGTTTTTTCGATGTAGATAAAAAAGCTGAAGGCAAAATGATTTATAATAGCAAAGCACTCCGGAGAGTGCTTTGCTTATGCATTTATCTGTTTTACTGCTTCTTCAAAGAGTTCCTGCCCATCCGAATAGTCTGGTATATATATCCACTCTCCGTCGTAAAATAGACCTTTTTCCGCATCACTTTCATTATTTGCATATTCAAAGAACAAACAGTCTATATCCTTATGATCGGTTACATAATGAGGTATGAAATACTCGCCTTTATTATTAATATAGCAAACATCTTCATAGTCAATTTTCGCTTTGGGAAAATGCTGATCAATCAATGTACGTAATTGATCCATCTTTATTAATGATGAATTCATTTCCGCCTGTGTCATAATGGTGCTTACCTCCTTGTCCTGTATGAACCTTCCAGCAGTCTATTCCGTGTCTTCCTCCGGGAGGATGATATTGTAACAAGGTTTGACGAGGGGCGGAATTCAGTCGGTCGTCAAACTCAATCTTTACTTGTGCCATTTTTATTCTCTTTTCTTTATTTCAAACGACCGAAATATACCCTTATTTACTTCTTCCATCCACCCAAAAAACTCTTTTTTTTGCTCATCTGTAGTCCCTTCAGAAAACGTTACTTTTTTTGTCTCTGGGTCAATTTTCACATCTTTCATAATATTATCTAAACTTCTTGGAGCAGGAATCATTTTGTAAACATCCTTTCTGATACCTTTTTTATCTCATCAGATATAATATTCCCAGAACAATCCGAACGACCTTCCGCAATCGTCTCGCTGTCATTAATCAATGCCTGAATACTTATCGACCGCACATCGTTTGGTTTGACGGGGGGCGGAATTCCGTCGGTCGTCAAACATAATGCAATTATAAATGATACAGGAAGACTGTGAAAGAAAAAGATCACCGTGAAGGTGATCTAGTGATAATCCTGTACATCGTATGCCGGAAGTCCCCAGATCGACAGATTTGTCTGCAGATCTGCTTCCCGGATAAACTGCGCATAGAGGAAGTCGGGATTCTCCGCGATATCCTGTTTGGCGTCAAGATATCCTTTCTGCAGGGGCTCCCAGAGATGCAGAGCTTCCAGCAGTTCACGGTATTCTTCCGGGTTAAAGCTGTCTTCATAGAAGTTCAGCTGATAATGCACAAGTGTCTGCTCAGATCCCTTGCGGACGGTATATCCGCTTGTATATGACTGCGGATCCCATTCCGGATAATCAAACATCAGAGGTTCTCCAATCAGGTCTGCGTTATCTTTCTGATGGATCATCAGAATGCGCAGGGCAGTGACTCTACCGGTCTTTTCGGGATCCAGATATACCCTGATACTTCCGGTATTATCCATGTGCCAGTCAATGCCGTATTCCTTGTCAAACACACCCCCGGGTTTCATCTTGTCGAGATCCAGATCAGCCCTGTGATAGCTCTCTTCACCATCTGTCATGATTGTCTGCCAGGCAAACTGCGTATCTTCCTTCAGGGTCTCAGGCTTTGCGTATATACAGCCTTTACGGGCATTGTAGTACCTGTACAGGCCTGCTTCTTCCAGAGCTGAGGCATTGCCCTCATAGTCGTATTTCCCGGCAAATGCGTACGTTTCTGTCTCTCCTGGTGCGCCCGGGCTCTGCAGGGTCAGGATACATCCTTCAGGCTTGCCGTAGGTGATGATCAGCATGCCCTCCGGTGATGTCCACGTATACTGCTCGGAGATGTAAAGTGGAAGACCGTTTACTGCTGCCCCGTTCCGGGTAAACCATACGATAAGAAAGATCAGCAGCATAATGACAGCTGTAAGTATACCGAGAGAGATCTTACGTATGATAAGCAGTTTATTCATGGCACTTCTCCTTGTATATATCATACCATGGTGGGGTAAAAAGGAACCCCGCAGGGTTCCTCGCTGTTATTCAACTGTAAACTCAGGACTGAGATCTTCACCGTTGGAGGCGATGACCTTCTTGTACCAGTAGAAGGAGTCTTTTCTATATC
>JAFRMA010000114.1 GCA_017430925.1 Solobacterium sp.
ATCAAATACTGGAACCATATCCATTCACTTCAGAATCGCTCTGATACGTAATAACTAAAAACCAAACCAGTTTTTCGTTGGTTTGGTTATGGCAATGACTTTAGATATTTCGACTGTCTATTTTACAGGGACTATATCAGTAACAGATCCCGTTTAATTATACAGGCATGTTCCTCTCACTGCTCGTGGCAAACCTTATCTCTGAAGTATTCCAGTTCTCCTTCGGATAGTAACAGACCTTCCTGAAGGAATGTATCTATACTACCCCAGTCTTCATCAATACCATCAAAGAATGCCTGAATATATCGTTCTCTGGCCATGAAGGCATCACGGATGCCTTCAGCCTGACGGATATCACCGGTCTTCTCCAGTACCATCTGATAATAGCGTTCTGCCTTAGGCTCATTCACATGATTGGTATACAGGTAATCCGTGACGATCGTTTTCTTGTCTTCTCCCATGATCATCATCAGAATCGCTGTAATGATTCCTGTACGGTCTTTCCCTTCCGTACAGTGATAAAGTACCGCATAGCCTTCTTCCGGCAGGGTGATGATCGTACGTACTACTTCTCTTACCCTGTCCAGGAATTCACCGGTGATGGTCTGACGGTAGAAGTAGGCCATATCAAAGTGTGCCGGATCATTGTGACCCTTCTCATGGGAGATCCCGGGGATACGGTCTTCGAAGATCGGCAGATGCAGGTATCTTACACCGGGGATGATGTGATCTGGGCGTTCGCTTCTTTCTTTGTTTGTACGCAGATCAATGACCGTGGAGAGATGACAGATATCACGTAACACATGGATATCTTGTTCACTCATGCGGTCAAGACAGGGACCCCGCAGGATACGGTTCTGGCGTATCTTATCTGTACTGCCGGAGAGATCTCTGAGATTCTGTATATGATCCAAAACAATGTTTTCCATAGTACTGCTCCAATAAGAAAATTAAGTGAAGCATCATTTGTCATAATACGGTGCATCACTGATGCCTTTTTGATTTAACCTAACAACAAACGGATCAAGCATAGTTTTCCACAAATTTCTTATGGCTTTATTCCTTCCAAAAATTCTCACAATGACTGGGCTTACTGCATAATACAAAGAAATAAAACATCTTCCCAGCCATAAATTTTCAAGAGTTTCATCGCGAAATCTCCTTAGTGTCCATACCTGAGGACAATCATAGTTCTCATAAACGCATGTAGCGATGTAACAACCATTTTTCTTTCGGCTACCTCTTTTACTATATCGAAATGTACGATTGAGACTTTTTGTGGTTTGATTCCATTGTTTCTTTCTCACAGCCTCAATTTTCCTCTTTCCTGCACCTGGTTTAGCCATTTTATTATCCTCCTTCTTTTACTGAGTTTTTCTTTATCAATTCCTGTACTTTTTTTCTGCGTTCTATCAGTTTTTCTCTATGCATATTGTTTTGTGGTAAATTATTTAGTCCAGCGTCAATTACTGCGAGTTCTTCCTCATACATTCCATATCTTCGCAAAAGTACTGCTGCTTCCCTATATAGTGCTGGAGCATCGAATTTTTTCCCAATAGCTATGAAAAATTGAACTAGAGCTTCTTTATCTTTCCCAATTGCTTTATAATCCATACCTTGAGATTCTTCTTCAAAGCCATCGCCTTTAGTTTTGATTCCTTTGCTTATTGTGTTTTGATGTTTAGCCAGATAACGGCGAATATCGTCCCTCTTCGATAGATAGTCAATTTTTGCATGGCTTACAGTCTCTGTCTCGACTGGTTTGGCATTTGCCATATCTACTCCAAAACGTTTCTTCTCAATTTTCCCCACTACCTGGCGCCAATTTGTTGCATTCCCACTAGGGAACAACCTATTAATATCCCATACTGTAAAAGACTCACCGAAAGTACTATCTTCTGTTGTCAGATGACTATGCCTATGCATATAAGGAACATAGCCATTCTCTTCTAGCTCCACTTTCCCAACTTCTGTAAGTTCATATTTAGGAACGTAATTAGGAATAACAATACTTTTTTCTGGAACATTGGCAATAATCCTATCGATTAAATCTGTTTTCTTACCTGTTGCTGGCAAGCCCGATGTTATCAAAATTTGTTTTAATTCGTCAACTTTTAATCCGCTTAGGCTCTGCGTTTTAGGTGCCCATCGAATGAAGCCTCTTTTTTCCAAAGACTCTAGTGCATGGCCTACGTCCCGGATACCATATGTAAACCACCATAAACCAGGATATCCAGATTTTGGTTTCGGATATTTCCCATGACTACAGTATTCAAGTAGCATAATCTCCGCAACATACAGCCCCCTCTTTGATGGATAGGTCGTTTTCTTACGTTCTTCAAATGGGATCACTCTGGTCGACATACTAGTTCCTGGATATGAATAATATGTGTAGTAGCTATCGGGTTGATAAAACGGCCTTTCATCTTCGGATATAGAACTAGAATCTACGTATGAATTAGGTGAATTCCTTGCGATTGATGATATTGGATTCTTGATATTGCTTTGCGTTTTTGTCTTTAAGAAATCAAAAAGTCCCATATTGTAATTTCTTCCTTTCTCACCCATAAGAATAGAACTGGTATATTATGTCCTTTTTTCTTACAACCCCTTACTTATCTTGGGATTCTAATTTTGCATAATAATTATTCAAATCTTCATACATCTGTTTCCTAATTGTATTATAGTCTTCCTTTGTTAACTGCTTGAATAAGGCATGATTCAAAGAAATCATATTCAAGTTCTGGGAATAATACATAAACCGTTTTCTCTCAAATTTCTCAAACGGATTTGTCAGCATACTGTCCTTAATCATCTTTCTGTTTTTCAATGTTTCCGAATTATATGGGCAGGTTTTCCTATCCACAATCAAGCCCCGATCAATTCTGTCCTGATAAAATGAAATATAATCATCTAATACTTCATCAATATTTGCATCACCTATATTATTCATATGCTTGATGAGTGAAAGGAGAAACGGCATTTTATAAGAAAGTGAATAATCTCTCTCCTGCAGGAAATCAAAGAAGTCTTTGTAGATTGTAGTCTCGTTATGTATGGCAATATTATTATCTTTTCGAATCTTTTGTACACTATCAGGACTAAACATATAGATTGTACGATTTCCGAATGGGAATGACACATCCGGATGTATCCTGTTTTTTCGTATCCAGTTGATGATCGTACTTGTATTCAAGTAGTATTCCCGGGCTAATTGTTCAGAATTTAGATAGTCTCCGTATTTGTCTTCATAGTTATCAACATTAACTTCAACAATACGCTCTACTCGTTCTTTAAGCCCGTCAATCTCTATGATGTCACCTTCCTGATAGTCTCTTCGAAGAATATCTCCAAATGGTACATACAGATAATTATTGAAAATGGAGTGCATTGTGCAAGGTATTGCAGTAGTACCGTATTCGTCTACTACATCTATGACAAATACATTCTTCTTTGTATCTGTTTTCCGCAGTCCTCTGCCAATCTGCTGCAAATACAGAACTTTGGAAAGTGTAGGACGGGCCATCACAAGAATACCCAGTTCCGGATAATCCCAACCCTCAGAAATCATTTCACATGCACAGAGAAAACGAATCTTGTGCTCTCTGAAATCTTGCATGATCCTATCCGTATTTTTTTCTTTTCGGGTATAAGCTTTGGCAGAGATGCCTACTTTCTGCAATTCTTCTGCCACTTCTTTTGCATGAGTTGTATTAACACAGAATATTACACCCTGCTTTTCTTCCATTAAGCCACCGCAGAAATAATCTTTTAGTACAGATGCTATCAATTCGTTTCTGGAGGTAACGCGAATAGATTTCTCCAGATCAGCATTAATATAATCCTTACCGTTGAATCTGACTTTACTGAGGTCAAGATTTGTTTCAATACGATATACATTTGCTCTTGCTACTATGCCTTTTTCCATTGCTTCAGAAAGAGATAGTCCCGTAGTATATGTACCAAAAACAGATTCTAATTTCTTTTTATCTGGTCTCTTATCTGTTGCTGTAAGTCCCACCAGGAAATCAGGTGTAAAGTACTGGACAACACGTTTTAATACGGGTGCAACAGCATGATGTGCTTCGTCAACAATGATATATGAATAATAGTCCTGACTATATTCTGTATAATGAATCATCATTTTCGCATATGTACTGATTGTGATCCTGTTGTTCATCTCAGGAAAATCCATACTAATACGGTTCTGCCAATCCTGTACAATGACATTGTTTGGTGCAAGAATCAGCGCACGTGCTTTATTATCAGTAGATAAAACCCTTTTCAGATCTTCCTCTGCTATCCTTGATTTTCCGCTTGCTGTTGGATATACAATCAAGAAAGTTTTAACACCCTTCTCTCTTTGCTTTTGCATTTCTTCAAGCGTAATTTCCTGATGCTCATACAGTTTGAAACTACGATCCGCAAGGATACCATGTTCTATAAAATCTTTTGTGTCTCTTCCAAAATAGGAAACAATATCGTCTTCAATTCGTTCAATGAATTTACAATCTTCTGTGGAAAAACGATACAGTTTTATTCCCCATTGAGTGCATGTGTTCTGTTTGTTCAACTGTCTTCTATATCTCTCAGCGCCAATAATCTGGGGATGATGAAAAGAAATACCATTCTCTTCAACAGCAATATCCCCGGTAGATTTCCTGATGTAATAATCCAAAAAATATGTATGCCCTTTATTATCTTGAACACTAAATTCTTTGTTCAGATACTTCAACGCACTCATCCCATATACATTGGTAAAATTCTTTTCAAATAACAACTCCAAAGGAGAAGCATCCGCATTATCTGCCCTGTCAAGGCTTCTGACTACTTCCCCTGAATTATATGATTGTTGTACTGTCTCTCCAATTTTCTCTATATCCTCAATCAAAAAACGGAATACTTTCGTATACTCTTTCATATACATATTCTGCTTGTCGGTAATCAAGGAATAGGAAAAAACAGTACCGTCATCCGTCAGACATATGTTCTGATCTACAATAATTGCGATATCAGCACGTGTATAAAAATAACTGATACCACCATTGGGATACGGCACCGTTTCTTTCAAATCATAATCATTTCCGTTAACATTCAATATCTGATTCACGGTTATTCCCCGGTTTTTCTGAGAAGTGCATTCAACCATTTTTCTTCAGATCTTCCAGGTCTGGCATCACCTGTGACCATCTCATCTATTACAATTAGTCCGAAGACTTGTTTCAATAATACAGAGAACTTATCCTCATCCATATCAGTAAAGTACCTGTCATTACGATATCCTTCAAAAGTACCATACTTAAATGATACATAGAGTATTCCATCCGGTTTCAATGCTTTCTTCATTCTTTCAAAGATATCCGGTAATTCTCCGAAAGGCACATGCAGAATTGATGCACAAGCAAAGATACCATCGTATTTATCTGTTTCATCCAGTTCCTGAAAATACATATGTTTTACTGGCAACCCGGTATTGGCAGAGGCAATCCTTACCATCTCTTCTGAACCATCAATAGCGTCCACAAAATACCCTTTATTCAGGAAATATTTACTGTCTCTTCCAGAACCACAGCCAAAATCCAAGATAAGTGATCCTGGAGGTAACTGTTGTAAGAACCAATCCTGAATCTCTGAGAATTCAACGTTGACCGTAGTTTCAGTAAACTGAGAAAATCTATCGTTATAATAGGTGATGGTCTTATCAATATATTCTGGGTTATTCTTCATATATATATTATCCTTATAATAAACTACTATTTTCCATGTATTTAGATTATTGAAAGCAATAAATATTATGCTTCAATTATACTCATTTTCTATTTGAAAGTCTTTCCTTTCCCAAACGATTGTATTTTCATCCTTCCTTTCTGTTTACTATTTTGCCTCCCCTCTTATACAAAAAACCTTCCTCCTCCTATATATAGTAAAAAAGTAATTGACTTGTACTTCCCTGAATAATATTATGTTAGTCGGCACACCTGCCAATGTAGCCCCGGAAACTACAGATGGAGGATAAAATTATGCGTCAAACAACGATGGCAAAACCAAGCACAGTTGTTCGCCAGTGGTATGTCGTGGATGCTAGCGGTCAGACCCTGGGCAGACTTGCTTCGGAAGTAGCTTCTGTATTAAGAGGTAAACATAAACCTACTTATACACCGAATGTCGACTGCGGTGACTACGTCATCGTAATCAACGCCGACAAGATTCAGATCACCGGCGACCAGGATGCGAAGAAGTTCTACTTCTCCCATTCCATGTACCCAGGCGGACTCAAGGTACGTTCCACAAAGGAAATGCGTGAAAAGTACACAGTTGAATGGGTAGAAAAAGCAATCAAGGGAATGCTGCCTCACACAAAGTTAGGCAATGTCATGCGTAAACATGTATTTGTTTACGAAGGCCCGGAACACCCGCATGCAGCTCAGAAGCCAATTGAGCTCAAGATCAAAGGTTAGGAGGATAAAGAATGCCAGCGAAGAAGAAAGCAGCTGTTACCTATGTAGGTACCGGCCGTCGTAAGAAATCCACAGCTCGTGTCTTTATGACTCCGGGCACAGGCGTAATCACAGTCAACGGAAAGTCTCTGGAAGAGTACCTCCCGCAGGCAACATTACGTATGATCGTAAACAGTCCCCTTGTATTAACGGAAACTGTTGGTCAGTTTGACATCAAGATTAATGTTAACGGCGGAGGCTATACAGGCCAGGCCGGCGCTATGCGCCACGGCATCGCCAGAGCACTCCTCGAAGCCAGTGCAGACTACCGTCCGACACTGAAGGCCGCAGGCTTCCTCACACGTGATGCACGTGAGAAGGAACGTAAGAAATACGGTCTCAAAGGTGCGAGAAGAGCTCCTCAGTACAGTAAGCGTTAATCGAAGCCAAAAGAAATGGGAAAAGCCCTGGAAGTCCATACTCCGGGCTTTTTTCATGCCTGGTGAGTACTGCACAATGACTATGGACATATGCGCAAAAGCCAAATATAATTAGCCAAAGCAGTAAAACAACGCATGGAGAGGATATCATGAGTAAAGTCAGATGTAAAAACTGCGGGGCGGTCTTCGATGCGAAACTCAGCTATTGCCCCTACTGCGGCACTATGAACCAGAGAGGTGCCTACGCGGAATTCCGGATGAAGATTTCTTCCCTGATCGATTCCATGTTCGGACTGAAGGAAAATGTACAGCAGTCTGTCAGCAGGATAATCTTATCTTCCCTTTTACGCTCTCTGGTGATCATTGCCGTTATCATCGGGATTGCCTTTGGATTTTCCCGTACAGCACAGGTCAACTATTACAATGATCCGGAATACGATCAGAAGGCTTATGAAGAGATCGTATGGATGGATGAAAACCTGGATAAGCTCAACGAAGCTTATGATCACGGAGACTACAAGGCGATAGAAAAGATGTATTACCAGCAGTCCGGCGCCGTCCGGAACTGGTCCCGCTATCCCTCTTATACCCTGAAATCCGCTTACGAGAAGCTCGAGGCGGAAGAACGTCTGGAAGTCTACCAGCTCCAGCAAATGTTACAGTTCATCTTTTATCCTGAGTACTATACCGGCTATAACGGGATGAACCGGGTAGATGAGAATGAATACGCGGAGATGAGGGACGGACTGATCTCCAAGCTTGAAAGCCGGGGATACCCCTACGCTGAGCTCGAAGAGATCTATGACAAATGTTCAGACTCCTACGGCTACGTGGACAGCACGCTTCTGAAAGAGTATGTAAAGGAGGGCGGAAATGGTTAACTGTAAAAAATGCGGAGCACCGCTTTCCCTGAACGAGGCTTTCTGCCCCTATTGCGGTGAGCCAAATCTTGAAGCACAGGAACACCTGAAAAAGCTGCAGGAACTGGACGAACAATTCCAGAACACCAGCCGGGAAGTCGCCGCGGAAGTTAAGAAAAGCAAGAAAGGCTACGGTATACTCGTCATCCTGGTAATGCTTCTTCTTGCCAATCTGGTGGTCTTTGCGATGCACCAAGCGAGCTATGATATCGCCGACCGGATCATCGCCGGCAAGATGACGGAGAAAGAAATCAAAGCCCAGCTGGATGAATTCCTGGAAGAAGGCGAATACATTGAGATGGACCTGTTTATGGAAAAGTTCTCCCTCTCCTACCGGGATTACGAAGACTACAGTAAGATCTCGTATCTGGCGAACTATCAGAACCGTATGATCGAAACCATGACCCAGTATCTATACGGCAGTGATACCTACGGAGATCCCCTGGTAAGGACCTGCCAGGCAATCAAAGACTATGAAGATGAGTACACCTCACTGAAAAAAAGAGACAACAGTGATACCGTCCGCTTCCATATGGATAAGATCAATACGGAAGTTAACGGCTTCCTCAGGAACTACCTGAATCTTACCGAAGAAGACATCGCAGGAATAAAGGATCTGAATGAATCATCTCTTCTGATCCTGGTAAATGAGAGGTTGAACAATGAGAAGTAAGTGGATCGGTTTTGCCAGGATCATGGCGCTGTTGTTGATGTTTGTGCTGTTTATCAATAGTTTCACTCTGTTCAAGGATATCCGCAGACAGGTCATGTACGGTTCAAGAAGCACAGGCTTAAGCACCTTGAATGACTACTTTGACGAAGGCAATTACCAGAAGATCTACACTGCGGCTGTCGTCAACACTTACGCCGATGATGAGCTTTCTGTAGATGTATCCCAGTACGAGGCTTTCGGCAGATATTACCACGCCTATGTCATGGCCCGCAGTCTGGAGGATAACGAAAAGTACCGGAAAGAAATGGAGAAAGAGAAAGCAGAGATCTCGTGGAAAAAGATCCTGGATGTGATCAGTGTTCTGGAAGAAGAGATGAAAAACTGAAGAAGTACAAATGTAAAGAATCCCGGTATTGAACTGAACCCCTTAAGTTGTTGTTCAACTTTTGGGGTGCTGTTCATATCCGGGATTTTTTGTTTATCTTCAGTGATAATGCGGTATGATAGTTTCAGGATAGAGAATGATGTTAACAGAACTGAATACAATGTTTTCCCAGATGATCGGCACAATTGCGGTGATCCTGCTTGTTTCCGCGTTTGTGGGTACCAGTGACCATGTGTCCAGACTGAGAGAAGGAAATGACCAGTGGAAGTATGCCCTGTTTGCGGGTGTTCTGGGAGGTGTTTTCGGTATCTACGGGAATATCTCCGGACTTGCCCTGGACGGTGCTATCCTCTCCGTACGGGATACAGGACCGATGCTGGCAGGTTTTATCGGCGGTCCCTACGGCGGTTTGCTTGCAGGTCTGATCTGCGGTATCCACCGTCTTACCATGGGCGGGATCACAGCCGGAGCGTGTGTTGTAGCCACCTGCAGTATTGGTCTGATGTGCGGGCTGATCGCCCAGAAATTCCCCGGTTATGTGTTTAAGCCGTACCGGGCATTGCTGATCAGTACCTGTATGGAAATCTTCCACCTGCTTGTTGTCCTGGTGATGGTAAAACCGTTCAGTACAGCGTACGGGATCGTCACCCGTATTGCCATACCGTTTATCGTGGTCAATTCCCTGGGATTCATGTTGATGATGACGATCATCCGGTATACCAGAGAACAGCGGAATATGGCACAGGAGAGAAACCGTCTCCAGTCGGAACTGGAAGTTGCCCGGGTGATCCAGTATTCCCTGCTTCCCCAGATCACGGATACATATCCGGGAAGAAAAGAACTGGATATCAGCGGATACATGGAACCGGCGAAGGAAGTCGGCGGAGATTTCTACGACATGTTCTTCGTGGATAGTGATCATCTGGCCCTCCTCATCGGAGATGTTTCGGGGAAAGGTGTTCCTGCCGCGTTATTTATGGCTAATGCCAAGATCACCCTGCAGAACGTGATCCGTGACCTGCACAAGTTATCTCCTGCCCTGGTGGTCGCCAATAACGCGTTATGCGCAAGGAATGAAGCCGAGATGTTTATTACCCTGTGGGTGGGTATCCTGGACCTGAATACGTATGAATTGACGTACACAAGCGCCGGACATAATCCTCCCGTGATCGTACAGGGCGGTAAGGCGGAGTATCTGCGGACAAAGAACAGTTTTGTGCTGGCCGGAATGAAAGGCATGGTATACAAGGAGAATACACTCACTCTGAACCACGGAGATGTCCTCTATCTGTATACCGACGGGGTTACCGAGGCAGATACGGCAGAACACGAATTGTACGGGGAGGAGCGCTTACTGAAGTGCTTTGAGAATACCGGGGAGATGACTGCGGAACAGATCATCCAGACCGTAAAGACATCGGTGAATGAGTTTGTTTCAGGGAACGATCAGTTCGACGACATGACGATGTTGTGTATAAAGTTGCTATAGACAGTGAAAACTGTCTTTTTTTTTCAGGGAATTCCCGGAATATACACTATAGGAATAGTGTGAGGGATGAGAAAGAGAAATACACGTATCTCCAGTACAAGGAGATACAGACCGGGAGAGAACATGGTCTTTCTGAGCAGGAGATCCGGTTATATGCCAGACCTTGTTTTAATTATCTTCAGATGCAGTTTCTGCGTCAGGCACTGGAAGATGGACTGGATTCCAAAGAACTGAAAAAGATCGCGAAAACAGGCCTTTCCGTGGACGAGATGAAGGATTACCAGGTGTGGATCCAGTACGGCCGGGAATTGCCGGTGATCTTCTCTGCACGTCTGCTGAAGATTGCTTGCGCCGTGGTTTTTTTCCTGGTTTCCGGATTCTGCGCATACCGGTGGGTGAACAGGGAAACAGAAGATCCCCTGGTATTGACAGATACCGAGATCACATTATCTGCCGGAGATGTATTTCTGCCGGGTAAGTATGTTCTTTCTTCTAAAGGAGAACTGATCCTGCCGGATTCGTTTACTGCCAAGGGGACAGGCACCCGGCTGGTAATCTACAAAGTCATCGGGAAAGACCATGAAACCGAGAAACAACTCCGCGTCACTATCCTTCCCGATCATCCCCCAAAGATCACACTTACCGATTCATGCATCACCGTGGAAGACGGCGAGATCACCGACTGTTACAAGTATCTGTTATCTGCCCGGGATGAAGAAGACGGAGATCTGCGTTCCAAGGTCACCTGCACGGTTACGGAAAACGATTCCGGAAGGTATATCCGCTACGAAGTCAGGGATCATCACGGCAATACCGCGGATGCCCTGCTGGCGGTGGAAGTTCTTACTCCTGAACAGGAAACACCGGAACCCGTGGCTGCCGCAGTCACGCCGGTATACACACCATCTCCTCCCCTTCCTGAACCGGCGCCTGCGCCGCAGGAGATCCCTGTGCCGGAAGAAGAGATTTCCGCAGACTTCAAACTAATCTCCGGATGAGCTGAGAATCATGAAGTTCGCAATATATATCGTTTATCCTTGTGGTAAACTGAATATATATTGTATATGATCCGGAGAAGAATCGCATGGATGAAGAAGTCAGACAGGAAATAAAACTCACACCGGAAATACGCAAAAAAGCCAATACTTACTTCTTTTCCAAGATGGGTTTTAACCTGCTTTTGATCGTGCTTGGGGCAGTATTGATCGGTCTGTTCATGCGTTCAATGCAGAGAGAAGCTGCTTACCGTAAACAAAAAGAAAACAGCAGTCAGGCCCTCGCCGAAACAACCGCGATCCTGACCGCAAATGCAGCGAAAGCCGAAGAACTTACCCAGACCTATCACGATGGTAACCAGATCGTCCTGGATGATATAGATCTGGTCTTATCCGAAGGATTATTCGCCGCCATGGAAGACACAGATCCGGAGATTCATTCCGATATCTTTACGAATATCGTCAAACGTTCACAAATCGAATATCTGTACCTGATGTCCAAAGACGGAGAGATCGCCGTATCTCCGGATGTATCCCTGTATGGTCTGAATCCGGCAGTCCGCGGTATCCTGACCCAGGAGAATGTTAACCAGATCCTGCGCGGTACCCGGAATAGTGATAACACGATCACTCCGGTCCTGGTTAAGAACCAGTACGGTACGTTCTATTTCTACTCCAAGCCGTATGTGTATCATGATCAGGAATATATGCTGGTGACCGGTTCTGACGCAAAGATCCTGGATGAACAAATCGCATCCCTGAGCGATGTCTCCATCGTACTGAGCCGGGCTTCCGTAATCAACAACGGATTCCTCTTTGCGGTAAACAAGGATGACGGTCTGTACCGTTACTACAAGGATGATAAAGATATGCTTACAGGGCAGAATGCTCTTGCTTCCGGTCTTACGGAAGAAGCCCTGTCCGATGGTTATGCCGGTACCCAGACGATCAAGGGTAAGCGTTACTATTGTCTTTCACGATCTCTGGATGATCATACCGTGGTCTGTGCTGCTGCCCCTGTCGACACCATCCTCGGGGATATTCATTATGCCCTGTTCTGGTCCATCCTGGGCTTTGATTTCATCATGATCGTCTGCCTGGCTTATACGATCATCGTACGCAACGATTTTGTCCGCCGTGCTGTTCAGACTGATCGTATTGAGCTGCGCAAAGACTCCGGCAATCCGATTTACTTTGACAAGTCTATTTCTCATAAGATCTTCCCGTTAATGCTGATCTGTGTCTTTGTCATGTACGGTATCTCCTTCTATACCCAGACGCTGCTGGAAGTCTCAGAAGGCATTGAAAAATCCGAAGTTGCCCTGCAGGAAGTCGTCGGAAGATACGAAGAAAGCCAGGAAAGCCGTGAGATCATCCGGAGTTATTACAACGACAGGATGCTGTCCACAGCCAGACTCATTTCCTTCATTTTGGAAGAACGCCCGGATATCCTGAATGCCCCTTCTGAGAATTACCATACCGGCTATGACGAAGAAGAAGATAAGCGTTATCTGACGGATGATGAAGGGAATCCTCTGAAGTCAGTTGCTCTTTCCGCAGGACTGCAGGAACTCTGTGATATCAATGACGTCAACGCAATCTATGTCTTTGATGAAAACGGCTATACAATAGCCACAAATACCCCTAACTGGTTCTTCGCAATCAGCCAGGATGAAGCTGACCAATCTTCGGAATTCCTGCCTGTACTGGACGGCAGAACCGATGATTATATCCAGGAAATGATGGTCAGCGATCTTGGTGAAGAAACACAGTTTACCGGTGTTGCGTTCAACTACTATACAACAACCGCGGAAGACGGCAGTACAGTCTACGTCACGCGTTCCGCTTATGAGAAAGCTGCCGCAGAAAACGGCGGCGCCAGAAACGATACGGTTGACGGAATCACCAGGCACCGGTCCATGATCCAGATACAGATCGATAAGGACTTGTACGGAAGACTGATTGAGTCCACCAACGTAGACCAGATCCTGTCAACGAATATGCTTAACGGCGGATATATCGTCATGTTTGATACGACCCAGGATCATCTATGTGTCTATTCTCCCAATGAAGCATCTGTAGGCAAATCCGCAGCTGAACTGGGGATATCTTCCAAGGCCTTTGACCGTGATGAATATTACGGATTCAACCGTATAAACGGAGTAACGTATTTCCAGTATTTCCGCTATCTGAGCGGGTATTACATCGCTACCGCAATACCCAAGACAGAGATGTATCTTGCGCGTAACCTGATTGCCTGGATCACTGCCGGAATCTCTTTCTTCCTGATCATCATCCTATCCCTGACGATTATCTTGACGACACATGAAGAGGAAATGTTATATGAAGTCATGAGTGAGGAAGAAGCGGAAAGAGATCTGAATGCCGCAATCTTCAATATCGTTCTTCCTTCCGGACGTCACGCTGCCACCACAGGCGCCTCTGCCCGCTGGGATAACCGCAGGATCCCCTGGAACGGACTCAGCCCCGAACAGAAGCTCTTCCGCATCATCGGCGGAATCTTCGGGTTATTGCTTCTCTATATTCTCTTATCCATATCCGGTATAAACAGCGCGTTTGCTGATCGTTCCGTGATCCGGTACATCATCAGCGGCTCCTGGGACAGAGGCGGAAATATCTTTGCGCTGACCTCCTGTGCCCTCGTACTGATCGGCACGATGCTCGTTGTCTATCTGGTCCGTATACCGCTGAGGATCATTACGGTTCTGTTCGGTGCCAGAGCAGAAACCATGAGTCATTTATTACTTTCAATCTTCAAGTACGGCGGTGCTTTAGGCGCAGTCTTCTACTGCCTGTATCTGCTTGGCATGGATTCCCGCAACCTTCTTACCGGTGCCGGTGTATTGACCCTGGTTGTCGGTCTTGGCGCGCAGAGTCTGATCCAGGATATCATTGCCGGTATATTCATTGTGTTTGAGGGTGAATTCCGTGTCGGTGATATCGTGACGATCCACGACTACCGCGGTACGGTCATGGATATCGGATTGCGGACAACCAAGATCCAGAGTCCTGACGGCAATATCAAGATCTTTAACAACAGTGATATCTCCGGTGTATTGAACATGACCAAGGAAGCTTCTATCGCTGCCTGCAGGATCAGTATTGAATACGGACAAGATCTGGAATATGTTGAAGCTGTATTAAACCGTGAACTGCCTGCGCTGAAGGAAAAGAATCCTCTGATCCTTGACGGACCTGGATATCGTGGTATTGCTACTCTCGCGGACAGCGGTGTAGAACTGATCATCACCTGCAAATGTTTTGAGAAGGATGTCCGCAGTGTCAATCGTTATCTGAACCGTGAAGTCTTACAGATCTTCTACAATAACGGGATCAATGTACCATTCCCGAATGTTACGGTGTCCAACCTGGATATGGAAGGCAGAAAGACAATTGAAGACTATTACAAGGAACATCCGGAAGATAAGGAGGAACAGGCAGAATGAAAAAGATTCTCAGTATCCTTACCGCCGTCTGCTGTACATTGATTACAGGCTGTAACACAAACAAGCCGGAGAATCCCTCTGCCGGAACAGAACCGGAAACAACCGTTGTTCGTCTGGCACTAGGCTCCAACGGTCATATTTTCAACGCTATTGCCGAGGAACAAGGCTATCTTGCGGCCGAAGGAATTACCGTAGCCTATGTCCCTGTAAAAAACGATTTGGAAGTATTTAAAGGAATCAAGGATGGTCTGATTGATGTGGCATCCAACTCCGGAACCAACCTTCCCCTGCAGTATATTTCTGAGGGAATGGATCTGACGATCTTCGGTGGATATATGCTTACGGGTTGTATGCCGATCTTCTCCCGTACAGAGACAGAATGGAACAGTATCGAAGATCTCATCGGGAAAACCATGGCTTGTGAACCGAATCTCTTCGCCATCACCGGTCCCCTGCTTGATCTGGGGTATGACCCCTTACATGACATCACCTGGCTTGAAACCGAGAATCAGGAAGAACGTATACAGGCTGTCGAGGACGGCACCGCGGACTTCGGTCTTGTCGGAACATCACTCAATTATGCGGTCAATAGTAATCCGAATCTCAAGGTGCTTACATACGCAAGTGATATTCTGCCCAATTATTCGTGCTGCCGGGTGGAAGCGCTGACTTCCTGGGTCAATACCAATCCCAATACAGTCAAGGCACTTCTGAAAGCCTGGATCCGGGCAATGGCCTACTATGATACTCATCACGAAGAAACTGTCTACCTTACCGTGGATCTCATTGAAGAAGATGAAGCGTATGTCAGAGCGTATCTGGATAATCCCCGGTGTGATCTCAATATCGATCCGATGAAGAGTTCTGTGGAACGTGCATGGGATTATATGGTACGTCTGGGTATTCTGGACAGTGATGCCGAACAGATCGACATCCATGACCATATCAACACCAATCTGTACAAAGCTGCCCTGGATGAATGCCAGGCACAATACGGAGAAGAGAATCCCAGATTCTACGAGAGAATGCAGGCACAGTACGCAAGATATAATCAATAGATAAAAGTCATATCCGGTCAGGATATGATTTTTCTTTCGGGATTTCTTTTTCTTATGGCTATGTAATATCTGGTTCTCTCGGCAATATGTCTTGGAATCGCTCTGAATAATAAGAATAACCGCCCATAAGCTCTCCAATCAGCGGTTATTTCCACACTGAGAGGGACACCGTCATCGGTACCACCCTTTTCACACATTACAGTATACTCACCCTGGATATTCAGTGAAACCATAACACTAATCCCAGAGAAGAACACCTCTCTGATCCATGTCCTGCCCGTAAAAAACACGACTACAATTCTTCATCGTTTCTTAAACATCCCTTAATAAGTTTGCGGAAGATGTGCAGTATAATAGATTCATGAAATTTCTGCGCCGGTTATTCCTCTGTATACTTATTATACTCTTTCTCGGAGTAGGTTTTTTAACCGGCAGCGGATATCTCTGTTACAAGGATTCTGTACGTGAGAAATCCATTCTCACTGCCGTACAGCCGTATGTCAACGATTCTGAATTCGTTTCGTTCAATGACATCGATACAGATTTCGTGAATGCGGTCGTTGCGGTAGAGGATAAACGTTTCTTCTCCAGACATGGTTTTGACTGGGTAGCGCTGATCCGTGCCATCTTGAATAATCTGCAGGCAGGCAGAGCGGTGGAAGGCGCAAGCACGATTACCCAGCAGACAGCCAAGAATCTCTACTACCTGGGTAAACCACGCGGTTTCCGGGAGAAAATTGCGGAAGTATTTATCATGTTTGACATGGAGAAGCACTTTACCAAGCGGGAGATCTTCGCCATCTACGCAAATATGAATTACTACGGTGACGGATACTGGGGCATCGGCCAGGCATCCCGGGGATACCTCCACAAGGAGCCGGGAAATCTGACGATTGCTGAAGCAGCGATGCTGGCAGGCATTCCCAACGCGCCGGGAAGATATCAGTGGTCAACCGGTTATGATCTCGCCAAGAAACGTCAGGAGAAAGTTCTCTCCAGGATGTATGAAGACGGGATGATCTCCGAGAAATCCTATCAGGATGCCCTGACAGAAGAATTACGATAAGACAGATCTCAACAATGAATATCTGTCTTTTTGTTTGTCTGTTTCCGAAGACATCCTGTGTATAATGAGTACAGGAGAACGACCCATGAAACTTCAGTATATATTTGTACACGGACTTTCCGGCTGGGGAAGCTACGACGAGCAGTATGCGAAAAACCCGTACTGGGGCATGAAAAACGGTGACCTGATGAACTATCTCCGGGGACTGGGATATGATTGTTATGCGGCATCTGTTGCCCCGAAAGGAAGCGCCTGGGACCGGGCGTGTGACCTCTACGCCCAACTGACCGGTACGGTGACAGACTACGGTGCTGTACACAGCAGGAAAGCCGGGCATGAACGTTACGGCAAGGACTTCACAAATATCCCTCTGATCAGGGAATGGGACGAGGAACACCCCGTCGTCTTGATCGGACACTCTTTCGGCGGCGCCACGATCCGTTTATTCTCCCAGTTACTGGTATACGGTGACAGCGCAGAAGCCGAAGGCACCTCTCCTGAAGAACTCTCCCCTTTCTTCCGCGGAAACAGTGCCGAACTGATCCGTGGTATGGTTACACTTGCGGCACCGCACAACGGCACAACTGCCTATGATCTTTATGAAGACCCGGAGTTTGATCCTTCATCTGTCAAAGTACCGTTTTCCGCAAGAATGTTTGCCAAACTAATGCTGATGAACAACCGTGCGGTACCTGACGGCAGAGCCTCCTGGGACTATGCGGCGTATGATATGCATATCGATAACGCAGACGCGCTGAACCAGCGGATTAAGACCATGCCTTCCGTCTATTACTGGTCCTACCCTGCCTGCTGTACGGAGAAAAAGAACGGTGTCAGCTGTCCGCAGACAAAGATCACTGAACCCTTCTTTATCCAGACTTCCATGCGTATGGGTGCCTACCAGGGGAAAACCAGAGGCGGAATGGTCATTGATTCTTCCTGGCAGGAAAACGACGGATTGGTGAACACGATCTCCGCCCGATCACCTTCACATTCTCCGGCAAAAAACTACGTGCCAGGCAATATTACACCAGGAGTATGGAATATCATGCCTGTATACCCGCATGACCACATGTCCTTTCAGGGAGGTATGATGAAACACCATGATATCTTCCCCTTCTACAAACAGATGATGGAAAGCATAAATTCCGTACTGTCAGAATAGAACACCGTACATCTGTGACCAGACACAAAAAAGCCGGTCTGTAAGAGACCGGCTTTATTTCTTAATGGTGGAGCTTAGCGGGATCGAACCGCTGACCCCCTGCTTGCAAAGCAGGTGCTCTCCCAGCTGAGCTAAAACCCCATGTATTTCAATTCGGTTATATGGTGGGCCTGAATGGACTTGAACCAACGACCTCACCCTTATCAGGGGTGCGCTCTAACCACCTGAGCTACAGGCCCACAACCGAATGCTTAATAAATATAGCAAAACCATATTTCAAAGTCAACATGAATTTTCAAAGAATTTAATTCACGGATACAAAAACTTACTGAATGCGGTTACAATATCCACAAGAGGCTTGAAATATGAAAAAGATGCTGATCATCGGCGGCACAGGTACGATATCTGCCCCGATC
>JAFRMA010000014.1 GCA_017430925.1 Solobacterium sp.
CGTGGATGAGATGACAAGAACCGGAGGCCAGAAAGCCGACATCTATCTGGAGATGATCGATATCTGTCATCAGCTGGATGAGAAGTGGGGCGAACAGTTCTCCGTACTGGATCTGTGGCACAATGATGTGATGTATGAAGGAATCGAAATGGGAGACAACCTGTGGAGAACATACATGAGTGATGCGATCCATCCGACCAAGAGAGGATATCTCGAATGGTGGGGACCGTACATCAATGCCAAGATTGAAGAGATGTTAAAGTAATATTACCGATTCACGGTATGTAGTGTGAGGTAAATACCAAAAGAAACTGCTGTCCGGCTGTTCGGGCAGCAGTTTTATTCCACAGGGAGAAGAAGATATGATTGGATGCCTGGAAAAATTTGCTCAAGACGCATTCGCAGATCCTGACCGGAAGTTGTATGACTTTCTGGATTGTGAAACAGAGCCGTATAAACATTATGTCATAACGAATATGGAAGCCTGGAAGAGCGCCATGGCGATCGCTTCGGAATTAAAGGAGAAAGGTGCCAGAAAGGGTGATCGTGCCATCATTCTGTGTATGCAGGATGCCGGTACGGTATTTGCGGTCTGGGGCTGTATGATTGCCGGAGTGGTGTTTACTGTGCTTCCGCCGCCGATCGACCAGTCAAAGACAGATCGTTTTATCTCGGTAATCAAGTCATGTAAACCCAAGTATCTGATCTCCAACGAAGGTCTGGAGAAGACCAGTGACAATAGTGTTACGGGACAGCTTCTGCGCAAGGCTTTTCTGGATGTGATCTCCCTGAAGAGAATTTATACAGATAAAGTTAGTTTTAAACGTTTTGAAGAAGTATATTCCTGGCAGGATGACGAGACAGTCTACCTGCAGTATACTTCCGGTTCCACAAGTGCTCCCAAGGGAGTCATGATCAAGTACGGGAATCTGACGAACTGTATACAGTTATGTCTGGATGAGTTTGATTTCCGGGTAGGGAATCATAACCTTGGTTCCTGGGTACCTTTCTACCACAATCTGGGACTGGTGCTTGGCGTATTCATTCCGATCATCGCTCCGCACGGGATCTCTTATTTTATTCCTACATTGCAGTTTCTGGCCAAACCGACGATCTGGCTCAAGGTATTATCCGACTACAAAATCAATGCAACAGCAGCGCCGAATTCCGCGTATGAGGTATGTACACGCCTGATTTCGGAAGAAGACGCTAAACAGTATGATCTGCACCATGTGACGCATCTGATCAACGGATCAGAGTTTGTGGACAATAAGACAATACAGAAGTTCTGTAAGCTGTTTGATATCTCACCGGATTGTTTCGCTCCGGGGTATGGTTTGTCCGAGTGTGTCTGTGTAGCTACGGTTTCCTGTCAGAATTACACGGTACAGAATATTGACCCGGAGAAGTATGCCGAAGGACGTTTTGTGCCGGTAGAAACCGAAGGAAAGGAAATCGTATCCGTAGGGAAACCGGAGAATGGTTTACGTGTAGTAACTGTTCGTGCGGACAGTACACCGTGTGACCCGGATGAGATCGGAGAGATCTACATCCAGGGACCGAATGTATGTTCCGGGTATTTCCAGAACGAAGAAGAAACCAGGAGATTCCAGGCAACCGTTAAGGGATATGACGGATATTTCTATCGTACCGGGGATATGGGAATCATGTATGAAGGACAGTTGTACCTGACCGGAAGATTGAAGGAAATGATCGTTGTCCATGGTAAGAATATCTTCCCGAGTGATATCGTCCTGATGTTGAACAAAGAGGGACTCCCTTTACCGATGGACGCAATGACGATCTTTTCCGTACTGGAAGAAGGCATAGAGAATCCGGTGTTTATTTCGGAGGCTGACGGGGATAAAGACCTGAAAGCTCTGGCTATGGATGTAAACCGGTTAACTTCACAGAATATGGAGTTCTCTTTCGAAGATATCGTCTTTGTGGAGAAAGGCACATTACCAAGAACGGATAACCGTAAGATCCGCGCAGTAGAAGCCAAGAGATTATACGAAGAGGGTAAATTACATGTCGTCTATTCCATGGCTGGTGCGGCAGAGACTGGTGAGGCAGAAAAGGAACTGACCATCACGGAAGAATCCACCATGGAGGAGATCCGGGCGTATGTTGAACAGATCTTCCATCGTTTATTACCGGGAAGAGAGATCGGTATTGACGATAGTTTCATCGAATTAGGCGGTGATTCCCTGAGTCTGATCACCATGGCAGGTCAGCTTGAGAACGGGCTTGGCGGTACGCTGGATCTGCGCAGGATCGCGTCTGTGCCGACAGTGCGTTCGCTGTCCAATCTGATCTATGCGTCATTACGTGGTGAAGAGATGGCGGAACAGGTTCATCTGCCGGATGAATGCGTCCTGCCGGAAGATATCGTAATACCGCAGGGTGAAGTGGATCTGACCCGGGCAAAGAATGTATTCCTGACCGGCGCTACAGGCTTCCTTGGGGCATATCTGATCGGATCTCTGATCGAACAGCGGAAAGAACAGGGAATCCGTGTATACTGCCATGTACGCGCGAAAGACAAAGAAGCAGGGATGCGCAGAATCGTGGACAACATGAAGAAGCATCAGTGCTTTAAAGAAGATTATGTGCAGTATATCGAACCGGTGACCGGAGATCTGAATGAAGATCTCATGGGTATCGATCCGGAAGAATATACCAGACTTAGTGAAGATATTGACCTGGTTATCCATAACGGAGCATTACTGAACTTTATTCTCCCGTATGAATCACTGAAGAAGACGAATGTGACTGCGACCCAGCAGGCATTACGTCTGGCTGCGTCCGGCAGGAAAAAAGGTTTTGTTTACGTATCCAGTTATTCGGTATATGACAATCCTTCCCACTTTGATCATGATGTTTACGAGGATGATCCGTTAAGCTCTTCCGAAGGATATTTCCTGGGTTATTCCGAGACGAAATGGGTATCCGAGAAAATCGTCAAGATTGCGCAGGAGGAAGGTCTGCCGACGATCATCGTACGTCCGGGAGATATTACCGGCACCGTAAAGACCGGTATCTGGAAGGTAGAAGACCTGATCTCCCGTTCCCTGGTTGGATGTATACAGTTGAAGGCTGTACCGGAGATTGAGGTACACCTGCACCTGACACCTGTAGATTATGTGGCAGACGCCATCACCGCAATCAGTTTCCGCAATGAGTCAGTATCCCATGCGTTTAATATCCTGAACCATCATCTCTTACCGATGAAGGAAATCACCCGGTATATGCGGATCAAGGGTTATCCCCTGAAGTCCATGACTTATGAACAGTGGTGTCAGCTGCTTGAGACAAAGACACCGGAAGAGAATGTTCTGCGTGTACTATCGTTCTTGTTTACCAATCCGCAGTTTTCCGGAGAAGGTCTGCGGGAACGCTACGGTGTTCACCAGCCGGAGTATCACACTGAGAATACCGATGCGGCCCTGGCCGGTACAGGGATCACCTGTCCGCCGATGAACCGGATCATGATCGATAGTTATATGTCCTATTTCTCTTCTCTGGGATACTTTGCCAAGCCAACAATTATTGACAGAGTACGTAGTTTGTTTGTCCGGTAAACAGGAATAAGCTGTTGGATGAAAAATCAATATTTTGTACACAAAAAATATTGAAACAAACACAACTGCTTTTATATAAAGACTTTGTGAGTATTATCACGTTGGATAATCGTCCAATTCATAGTTCATTTAAGAAGGAGTATATGGTATAATGCGAAAAGAAAGGAGAGAACGTATGGGCAGACCTTCGATTGCTGAACAAAGAAGAATAGAAATCGGACGTGCGTTACAGACATGCATGATCCGCAGTGGTTCTTACAGGCTTACTTCAGTAAAAGATATCGCACAGGAAGCGAATGTCGCTACCGGGCTGATCCATCATTACTTTGAGTCTAAAGATGAGATCTTGTATATGATGGCAGATCTGTCGCTTATCGCTCTTTCTAATTCCGTGGAAGAACTGATGCATACCAAAACGCAGGAACAGCGTCAGGCCAGACTGAATGAGATGTTTAATGACGTCAATAATTCATTCTTATTTAATTTGTATTTCCTGGCCGCATCCATGCCGGAAGTCCGTAAGATGATTGAAGACTGGAGAGAAGAGCTGGAAGCATACCTGCTTGTCAGGATCCGCAGGAATGAGAAATACAGCGACAATGCGCAGGAATGTGTAGATCGTTTCACTTATCTGCTGGAGAGCGGAATCATCTATACCTCGGTATTTGAAAACAAGCAGGCAAGAGAATTACTTGAACAAGCATTAGACGAATACTTTCCGTTAGGATAAGACACCGGGTAACCGGTGTTTTTTACTTATTAGCTATCAAGAATAATGCAAAATAAAACCACCTTGTGAGGTGGTTTAGCGTGTTTTCTCTATCTATCGAGCATCCATTCAATGATCTTAGGCAGTACTTTGTCACACCAGTAACTGTCATGGATACCGGTATCTTCAAAGAGAGTTACCTGATCAGTATATCCTATCTCATCCAGACACTGCAGAAGTCTCTGGTAGCGGGGATAGGCAACACTATCTTCGGTACCGCTGCAGGCATAGAATCTCGGCAGCGGTGCACCGTTCTTTACAGCATTCTCCAACATCACGAAGATATCCTGGGTATCCGGATCGATTACTGCCGGATCACCGTAGATCGACATCGTCTGGGAAGGAGAAGAATTTGTACGGTTATACAAACGATCCTGTGCAATCAATGTACCGGAGATACTGGCCATGGCACCATACAGTTCAGGGTGGCGAATACCGTTCAGTGTAGCACCGTATCCACCCATGGAGAAACCAGCGATGAATCTATCCTTGGGATCTGAGGATACCGGGAACATCTTCTCAACAAACTCGATGAGTTCTGTACTCAGGTATTCAGATACGGGGATACCGTACTTTTCATCTTCCCAGGCAGAGTTATATGCGGAAGGCATAACTACTGCGATCTGATACTTCTGGGCAATTTCAGCAATGTGCGTATTGTGCAGATACCAGGAATAATCACCGGAGAAGCCGTGTAACAAGTACAAACACGGGAACTTCTCAGGGAAGCTTGTGTGAGTAACCGTCGGAGTAACGAAACGGCTCCAGCCCGGTGAAGAGGGAATAACCACTGCCAGATCGGTATACATCCGCAGCGTGTAACTAGTAAAGTTTACATGAAATACAGCCATAGGTTTTCCTTTCCAGATATTAGTCGATATCTACCGGTGTCTGATTGTCCGGTGCGCTGTTTCTGCCTTCTGTAGAACGGAACAGTAAGTAAGCAAAGATGATTGGAACCAGGATCGAGAAGCCTGTACCATAGGTCTTAACAAACGGAATAAACCTGGAGACGATGAATACACATACAGCCGGAATCATATACTGGAAAGAATGCTTCGGATCGGAGACGATCTTCATCATTAACATGGAGCCGAACAGTGTTGCAGTAATATACTTGAAGGAAGTGATTACTGCCTGCGGCAGAATGTCCAGGATTGCCGAACCGGCAATAACACAGATAAAGACGATGATCAGGTTGACAACTACTGTAGTTGCGACACCAATCGTGGTAATGATCTGTCCCTTGGGAGTATTGATATCGGATTTTGTACTATATTGTACCGACATCGCTACAGGTATACGCATATTGGCCACGTTACCCGCCAGGTATGACATATATGTACTGGCTGCGCCGAGGACCGTGAAGTGAGCCGTCGGGTTAATAATCCAAGCACCGATATTATAAGCCACAACAGCGATAATAACATCTACATATACGCTCATCTGTGCCATAAAGCCGCGGATAACCAGCAGGTAGAAGACCGGTACAAAGGCCAGAACGAAAGACAGTAATGTTGTCAGACGTCCGATTCTGTGGACCGTAGGCATATAATGTTCCGCATACTCCTTAACAACTGCAGCATCATCTAAAGGAGCTGTGTTTACTTTTTCACTCATGATCATTCTCCTTTCTTGATCAGCCGATAATACCGGAAGCAACTGTTCCGATAATCATACCCATAATCAGGGAAATACCCAGAGACCAGTCACTGAGGTTGAGCTTACTGCCCTTACCAAAGAACTTATACAGGAACCAGGTAACTGCCATACCGGTGAGAACCGCCAGCAGATACGGTGTACCGTTAAAGCTGGAGTTAATACTGTTATACGTAAACAGACCGACAGCAGCAGCCAGACCAAACAACGGCAGGAAGCTCTTCTTGGCAACCTTACCGGCAGACTGAGCTTCTACACTTCTCAGCATGTTCTGTGTAACAACAGTATCCAGGGGTTTCATCGTGATCAGCAGGTTGATCAGATAAGGCATTGTACCAAAGGTCATTGCGAACAAACATACACCGAAAGCGATAGCAGAGAAATCAGGACCACCGGCAGTAACACCTAAAGCATCAGCACCCATGTTGACCAGTACCAGCTCATAAGAGTCGGAACCGATGACTGCACAACGCATGTAGGTTACAGCAGAGCCCATGATCGCTACGGTAGCGATAGCAACGACGATACAGGAAATCGAAGGACCGAGGGTCGCGACCGCACCGGCCTTGACTGCGTTTTCGATCTCTTTTTTGGAGAGAAGATTTGTCTTGTTATTGAACTTCAGTGCATGTCTGACAAACAGATAGACCTGAAGGAAGCAGGAAGCGACAAGCAGGATGGCAAAGGGCCACATCTGACCGTTCAGTTGTCTGACAATTTCCGGCATAGCATAATCCTCCATAAATATTTTTGCGGTTGCATAGAAAACGTGTCATGATATACTTAAGCTCAAGTTTTTTCAACCTAATCGTAAAAAACACGGAAAGGGGTTTCAAGCCCGACTGAATTATAGAAATAATAACCGGAAGTTATAATTTGGTGTTAGGAGGTCAAAATGGATCTGCACGATATGTATTATCTGATTGCGATTGACCGGCACGGCAGTATCGGTAAAGCGGCAGATGAACTACACGTCTCACAGCCGGCATTAAGCAAATTCGTTCAGCAGATCAACAGGGCATATGATGAGAAGATCTTTGTCAAGTCCGGACATCGCCTTCAGACAACGGAGTTCGGAAAATTGTTGATCAGTTATGCGCATGAGTTCATCGAACTGGAAAAACGAATGAATGATGAGCTGCAGACCTATAGCCAGACTCGTCCGTTCCGTATCGGTATTCCCGGCGCTACCGGGAGATATCTGGTACGGCATGCCTTCACCAGATTCAAGAGTATGCATCCGGAAGCAGATCTGCACTATGTTCAGACACATTCTACGCTTGCGCCGGAATTGATCCGCAAGGGTGAATTGGATGCGGCAGTCTGCGCAATGCCGGAAGATCATGACGATCTGGCTGGACGGCAGAATTACCGGGAAGAGATGGTCCTGGCTGTTAACAAACGTAATCCGATTGTTTCCCAGGCAATAGCGAAAGCCCCGTTTTCTCATCCCTGGGTGGATATCCGTCAAATGCAGGATGTCACGTTTATCTTGATGGATATGAATTCCTGGCCGCGTATTGCGGCAGAGAAGATCTTCCGGCAGTGTGGTTTTTATCCGGATAAGGTAACGATCACAACAGATATAGAGAGTGCTGTACAGATGGCGTCTGCAGGTCTTGGCGCAACAATTCTGATCGATAAGTATCATATGTTCCTGTTGGATCTCAGTGAGATGGCTATACTTTCCTGCGGTACGGAACCAATCTATCATGAGTCTTCAATTATCTGGCACCGGGATGCCCGGCTTCCCGAGTGGAGCGATACATTGTTTGACTGTATACAGGAAGCTCTGAAAGATCTGGAAGAACACTATGATGCCGGGAATTCATGAACACCGGTAGTTAAAAGGAGAACAACAAATGATCAAACCTATTGTCAGAGATGTGATGTTCCTGCGGCAGAAATCAGAACCTGCAGGACCGGAGGATATGTCCATTGCGCAGGATCTTCAGGATACTCTGAATGCGCACCGGGAGAGATGTGCAGGGATGGCTGCCAACATGATTGGCTACCGTAAACGGATGATTATCGTCAGTACAGGGATGATGGGTATGGTCATGGTAAACCCGGTGATTCTGAAGAAATCCGGATCATATGAGACGGAGGAAGGCTGTCTATCCCTGACCGGGGTAAGAAAAACAACCAGATACCGGAATATCACATTACAGTTTCAGGATCTGAGGATGAATACACATGTGCGGGAATTCAGCGGAATGATCGCACAGATCATCCAGCATGAGTGTGATCATCTCGAGGGAATAATCATATAAAAACAGGGTTCGTGCCCTGTTTTGTGTATACCTGTGATTCTATATCAGATACAGCTCTTTACTGCCGGATATCATAGAGTCTGGGATTCTCAAGGATATCTTTTCTTCCGGTTTCCTCAATGACTTTCTCAAAGATCTCATTGGCTCTTAACAGGATGGATCTTTCATCCACCTTGGTCAGGGTTCTGCCTTCCATCAGGATCTCACCATCCACGATCACCAGATCCACATCTTCTCCCATCGCATACTGCACCAGACGCTGTACCGGCATCTTCACAAACGGAGTCAGGTGCGGCTGCCAGGTATTCACCCGGATGATATCTGCTTTCTTGCCTACTTCCAGAGAACCGACAAGATGGTCAATACCCAGCGCTCTGGCAGGCTCGATCGTTACCATTTCCAATACCTTACCGCAGGGCAGAACGCCGTAATCGTTCTCCAGAGTTCTCTGTGAGATCTGTACGTTTTTCATATCCCTCCACAGATCAAAACTGCGGTCCGGGGCGGAACCATCGGTGATCACCGCCACATGAACGCCTTTTTCCAGCATCTTGTAGACCGGACATCTGCCGATGATATGCGCATGTGTTGTAGGACCGTGGAAGACATAGGCATTCACATGAGAAAGAATATCCAGTTCCTCTTCCGAATACCTTGTGGAATGTGTTAAGGACAGGTAATAATCCAGGATCTCCGGAGTATGTTCATACAGGAATTTCACATCTCCTCCGTAGGCGTGGGTATGAATGGGCTGGTTGTATGTTCTGGCAATACGGTACATCTCCAGGTTGTGCCGGATATTGTCTTCATCACTGCACCATGGCCGTTTGCCCATACGTCCCGGTGCCACAATACAAGTACCCCGGGGATGGATGCCGTTTAACTCTCTTACGGCTTCTTCTGTTGTCCGGAACGCTTCTTCAGGAGTTACTTCGTATTCTTCGTAAGAACCGTCTTTATGATAAGTACGTGCTCTTTTGGGCCAGGGATCATTGGCAGTACCGATCCCGCTGTATTGGCGTATACCGGTGGATAATGAACCCTCCATGTGGGATTTGATCGGCCATATCCTGTCTATACGGGGTGTATTGCCTACCATGGATACAGCGCTTGTGACACCGAATTTCAGACGTTCCATGGCGGATAAGGCGCCTTCCACATACCAGAACTCTTCATCGGAGTATAAGTAGTAGATGCTTTCTGCCACGGTTTCCCAGTCGTTTGTATGTTCGGCGATCGTCTTTGTCATCCCGTGCCCGGCATGTCCGTGTCCGTCCACCAATCCCGGCAGAACCGGTTTTCCCTCAAGATCGATGACTTTTTCCGCTTCCGGAAGTACACCGGTATCCATGGAACCGATACAGGCGATCTTATCTTTTTCTATTCCCAGATATCCGTGTTCATAGATGTGATGTTCCCGGTCTACGGTGATGATGATTCCGTTCTTCAGCAATAGATCCAGCATAGGAAAAGACTCCTCTCTCTTGAACACAGTTTATTATTGAATCAGCAGAAAGTAAAACATCACAAGGCAGAGAGACAGGATCGGGATAAATTCGCAGGGTATGGTTTATGTCAGTTTCTGCCATAATAGTAGTATGAAGAAACAGGTATCTCACAAGAAAGAAGATCTCCGTATATTCATGACTGACTTTAATAATGTACGTGAACTGGTACGTCTGATCTTTCTTTTCGGCTGTTTTACCAGAGAAGATCTTACCGAAGCCGGTGTTGTGTTTACCGTGATCCACGGAAAGGAAAAGATGACGGATTTCTGTTTCGGCAAGAGAAAGCTGGATACGGAAGAGAGAAGGATCAATGTCGTATTCCCGAAAGATTTCCTGATCCGTAAGAAAAATTCCAGGGGTAAATATGTATACCGGATCAATACCGATATTTATGACCGTCAGGATGATCTCCTCATGCGTTTGTACAGGTATAAGAATTTCAAGAAAAACGAAATATTTGCGTACTTCTTTTTCCTGCATTGGCTGAAACAGGAGGATGATCTCCGGGAAGAATTCAGCCTGCGGGATATCCGTGAACAGCTCCTGATGGAATATGAAGATATCGTCTTGCCGGAAGGTCATCCGCTGGGAGTATTGAAAGCTTCTGAGACAAAATTGACAGAGTGGCTGTATGAAGCATTGGAAAAGTTGTGTGATGCCGGACTGATCATGAAAACTGACCGGAGTGTGCCGGAAGAGTTATCCAATCAGGTGATCCAGAATGTCCATCGCTCTTACTATCGTCTGCGGGAGGATCTGCTGGAAGAAATCCGGGATGATCAGGTCATGACAGGGATGTTTCACCTGTTGTCGTTTCTGTCCAAGACTTCTCCTCTGGCAGTGCCGTACTACTTTGCGTCCAGAAAGGCACATCTGGCATTGCGGATCCGGGAAGCGGAAGAACCTGTGCAGACGACCCTGTACCGGCATAATCACCTGTATGCGGTGCTGGACAACGAAGTGTTGTATGACCTGCTGGGATATATCCGGGATAAGAAGACTTGTCATATTGTTTATAAGAAGATGACCAACATACATTATTCATCAGATACAGAGTATCAGGGAGATACGGCGGAGATTCTGCCGCTGCGGATCATTCAGGACGAGATCACCGGCAGACAGTATCTGGTATGTTATATGACGGAAGAGAAATGTCTGGAAAGCCTGCGCCTGGATCAGATACTATCGGCGGAAGACAGCACGATACAGTTGACCGGAGAAGAATTTCATACTGCCGATACACTTCTGCAGGGGATGGAATACTCCTGGACTGCTTCTCCGGCCAATCTCTCTGAGACACATACCGTACAGATCGAATTCCGTTACCGTGATCAGGACAGGAATCGGTATCGTCTGAAGAGTGAAGGCACGGAAGGAGTCATTAGGGTTGTCGATGAGAATACAGATCTTTATACCGTGACAGTTACCGACCCGATGGAGATGGTTCCGTGGATTCGTTCTTTCGGGTCCTGTGCCAGGGTTTTACCTTCTTCCGATGAGACTGTGGAAGCGATGCGCAGGAAGGTGATCCATGACTGGGAGGAGGCGTTAAGAAGCTATGGAACTATTTAACCGGTATGAAAATATCGTGCTGGAAGCTCTGACGCTGGCCTTGCAGGATAGTATCGTGAATGAAGGAATCACCCTGGAAAAGATCGATATGTACTTCCGGGAGATCCTTGGGGAAGAATACGACAAGAGTCTGGAAAGCAGTGAAGCAGAGAACGGATTCTTTGGGGTATTCCAGCAGGAAGGAGACCTATACTATCCGGTACTGAAAGAGGATGAAGAAGACGGGTATATCCATGATCTTCCGGTATTACTGACAACACTGGAGAAAGAAGCGGTCTTCAACGCTCTGCACAGTCCGTATGCCCGGTACTTCCTGGAAGAGAAGGATATCCGTGAATTGTGCGGAAAACTGGGAGATTTCCAGCCGTCCTGGCAGGATTCGGAGATCCTCCGTAAACACCGGGATGTTACACATACGTTGACAGATGAGGCCGCGGATACCCTGCGCAGACTCAGAATATGTATCGCGGAGGGAACAGCAGTCAGTATAACCAACATTTCCAGAGAGAAAGAATATCCGGCGCAGGAGATCTATCCCCTGGCTCTGGAGTATACGGTAAACGAAGATCTCTGGACCTTAAACGCGTGGCTTCCTTCCGAAGAGCGGGCAATCAATATCCGTGTTGACCGGATCCGGGACATGGAAGAGATCGGTGAGATTCCCGAAGATATCCCGGGGAAGTATAAGCGTTTCATCGAAAAGAAAAAGAGATCGGTAACGATGCGTGTGCGTTCAGAGAGACATGCGCTGGAAAGATTATTCCGGTTATTCTCGTACTACCAGAGAGAACTGGACTATGATAAAGATACAAATACCTACATCCTGAAGGTGTATTACTATGATTTTGATCAGAACGCGTTAATGCGCAATCTGTTGTCCGCAGGACACATGATCACGGTAATTGAGCCTGAAGAACTGCGTCAGGAGATGATCCGGAATATCCGGGACTCCCTGGACAGATACAAATAAACAAATCTGCAGGAGGTACAGATGACAAAACTACTGTTGAATTTATGCGGAGTCTTTTACGGTGTGCTGTGTGTCTTCAGCATCGTCACCGGACTGATCTACGTAAGCGGGAAACGGGAACTCAATCCCCTGGAACTCTCGGATACGTTCATGGAGAAATACAAGGATCCGGAGAAGCGGAGAAAGTTCGCGGTGAAGATGGGATGGGTGACCTTCGTGGTCGGGATCGTACAGGGAATGACTTCCTGGGCGGTATTTCAGAAAAACAGTCCGGCCGGGTATTGGTTTGCGCTGGGGTTTACACTCTTCTCGATTGCGTCTGTAGCGTATAAGCTGAAGGGGAAGATCAACGCGTTTCCTGTGCTGAAGTGTATTGCGTACACTGCGATTTTGATCTTGTTACTGCTGGGAGAGACGAGAGCGTTGTTCTTGTATTAAGAAGTTAAGCCAGGCAAGTTTTGTCTGGTTTTTTATAAATAATGCTTGCATAAAGATGTTTTGAGACTATAATATAGTTGCTAAATGAAACAGTTGCAACAAATCACTAAGGGGGTGCGCTATGTCTCAGAACACAGTGAAAACAAAAAGAGTAGGGCGTGATCTGACTTCCGGTCCCGTGTTCCAGAGTCTGGTGATCTTTGTCCTGCCGATTATATTGACTAATCTGGTCCAGCAGTTATATTCCATGGTAGATCTGATGGTTATCGGCCAGTATGTGGGTAATGTCGGCACGGTGGGTGTCTCCGTAGGCGGTGAAGTCTCGGATTTCCTTACCCCGGTAGCCACGTCGTTTGCGACAGCGGGACAGATCCTGATCGCACAGCTTGCCGGCGCAAAACAGATCGACAAACTGCGTAAGTCCATCGGCAGCTTCATCACGATGAACATGATCCTGAGTCTTACACTGATGGTACTGTCAGTGCTCTTATGCAGGCCGATCCTGAATCTGCTGAACTGCCCGCAGGAGGCGTTTGGACAGGCATCTTCATATCTGATCATCACGGCGATTGGTTTACCGTTTATCTTCGGTTATAACGCTGTCTGCGGTATTCTCCGCGGTATGGGAGAGTCCAAGAGACCCCTGATCTTCATCATTGTCGCAGCTGTGGTAAACATCTTCCTGGATCTTCTGTTGGTCATTGTCTTCCGTCTGGAGGCCGCCGGTACCGCGATTGCGACAGCTGCTTCACAGATGGCGAGCTTCCTGGCAGCGTTCATCTATATGTACAGAAACCGCGAACAGTTTGGTATAGAACTGAAACCCTCCTACTTCAAACTTGATCCGGAATCCCTGAAGATCATCATGAAACTAGGGATTCCGCAGGCATGCCGTACGATCCTGGTACGCGTATCCATGATGTGGGTCAACGCAAGTGTCAATTCCTACGGTATGGTCGCTTCCGGTACGAACAGTGTAGGCAATAAATTACAGAAGTTCCTGGAGATCTTCTCCCAGAGTATGTCGCAGGCATCCGGCGCGATGATCGGGCAGAACCTCGGCGCGAAGAAGCACGACCGGGCAAGGCAGATCGTCTACTACGCACTCGGCGCATGCCTGGCAGTCGCAAGCGTGATCTCCCTGATTACCCTTACCTTCCCGCATCTGTTGTTTGGAATCTTTACCAAGGATCCGGATGTGCTTGATCTCGGTGTGATCTACCTGAGGATCATGATCATTCACTTCCTGGTGTCTGCCGCCATCAGCGCGTACCAGTCCATGGTGATCGGCGCCGGCAACGCCCCGCTGAACTTCGCTATCGGTATCCTGGACGGAGTCATCTGTAAGATTGGTTTAAGTCTGATCTTTGTGAATGTATTCCGCATGAGAGAGATCGGTTATTTCTGGGGCACCGCGTTAAGCCGAGTATTACCGCTGATCATCTGTATGATCTACTTCTATTCCGGCAGGTGGAAGACCGCAAGACTTATAAAATAAATAAACATCCCGGTATGATAAAAAGGTAATATGAACTAGCGTGTGGGTGAAAGGCATAACAGGTTGAACTGTCGTGTGGGTAACAGCCTGAACCAGCGTGTGGATCATAGCCAAAAAGAGAGAAGGTCGGCATAAAAATGTGCCGACCTTTCAGGTGCTTAAAAAGGCCTTTTGAAACTGTGAGAAGACATCTTATTGAGTGAATAAATGATCCTGTTGCGGAATCTGGGGAAGTTGGAATAACCGTTTGCGAGTCTCAATACTTTTTTGATCAGGGAATTGCGGCCTTCGATCGGACCGTTGGAAATACGCTGACCGCTGATCAGAGAAAAGGAAGAAACGATCTCTTCTTTCCACGATTCAAGAGTATGGGCGAGAATGACGAAGTCAGGGATCCCGGAGATCTCCTTGATAATCCCGGTCATTGAACAGGATATACTTTTGGACGAGCTGATATGTCTTCTCCAGCTCGGGATCGATTTTTAACATCAGACCGAGCAGTTCATTATCGGAAGTATAGTATTTGAAATGACGGTTCATCTTTCTTTCGTAAGAAAGAGATTTAGTGAACAGGAGGTCACATTTGTGCTTGAGAAGATAGTATTCATCCGAGCTTTTCTGTTCAGAAAATCTTCTCATGACCTGGTTTCTTTTGTCCTTCAGAACTTTATAGACACGTTTTATGACGTGAAAAGAGTCGGCGATGATCACGGCATCTTTGAGATAGACCTTAAGACATCTCTGTAATTGTCATTCATATCGACAGAGACGTACTCTACGCGTTTTCTTTCTTCTCTGGGTATTTTACTGAGATATACGGCAATCGTATGTTTATCACGGTCTTTGAGGACATCGATGATCGCCCGGTTAAAGAAATTGAGAAGGACCAGGACATATTTCTTTCTGCGAGTCCGGGAGAAATAGATCTCATCGATACAGAGTACTTTTGGCAGTCGATTCCGTTCCATCTGACAATATCTGTCAAAAACTTTCATGACACCGCGAACAGTCATGTCATATCTTTCGGCGACAGAAGAAAAAGTATTGTTATATCGTTTCAGGTCAGTCAGTATATTTTCGATCGTCTGATCTGAGATCCGGGTGTTATCACTGATGAAGGGGTTGGTTTCCATACAGGTCTTTCCGCATTTCGGACAGATGAACCTCCTCTGATGGTAGAGGATCGTACATGACTGGCTGGCATATATGGAGTGACGGATCGTCTTTGTCCGATACTCTTTGACATTCGTGTGGAAAGTACCGCAGTCAACGCAGCGATGTCCGCGATTCTTCAAACGGATCTCGACATAGAGAGTTCCGGAACGTATAAATTCCTCATATAGTTCAAATTCTTCTTCGTTAATGTTAGAAAAAAGCATACACTGAAAATGACCTCCTTATTCTCTGAATAGTTGACATATTCATCGTAATAAGAAGGTCATTTTTTTACACTCAATTCTTCACCCACACAGAAGTTCAACCTGTGATTCTTTTTGCCCACATGCTAATTCAACCTGTAGGTATAAATCCACGCTAGTTCATATTACC
>JAFRMA010000115.1 GCA_017430925.1 Solobacterium sp.
GCCATATGTAGTATTCGCGTCATTATCCCACGCGGCAATACGGGATCCATATTGTTCAAGATCCCTTCCCGGCAGACTGATTCTGACCGTATTGAGTTCACTATCAGGTACACTGTGAACTACATTATTATCATGATGCGGTGAGAGATAAACCTTGCTTCCGTTCACCTCCTGCTCCAGATACAGATAACCGGTAGGATTGCCCTCCGCGTTTGTAGCTTCAATAAGCTTCCATTCTATAGCCGGAGATGTTCCGTTATTCTCTTTCCAGTAGACTGCGTCACTGCTTTCCCATACCTTAACCAGTTTTCCGTTTGCGTCAACAGCAAAGAAATCATATTCATCCGTCTCGTAATTCCAGATTTTTTTGTAGACAATCACGGACTGACCGACCGAAAGGTCCTTAGCCGCAGTCAGCGTGGCTTTGTGTGAACCGTTTGGGTTCTCAGGAAGGCAGAGGTGGATCGCGGCATTGTTTTCTTTCAGGTCAGTTTCACCATTTTCCGGATTGCTCAGCCAGTAACCACTTCCATAGTCCCAAAGAAGTGTTCCTTTTTTATTACCGAAATAATAATTGCCACTGCTGTCTCTGGTAATCGTAATCAGAGTTCCCTCATCTGCCTGATCTTTACTGTCAACCAGATTTAAAGCATGCTCCTTTGCATGATTTTGGTTAGGCGGCGTATCGTTCTTGGATGTGACTGATGGGTCAATATAAAGATATTTTCCGTTATTGCTAATATAATAGGCCTCTTTTTCGGCATTGTATTCAAATTTCCAGGCTGTCGCATCCTGTCTTACATATTCAACGCCGTCGACCACCGTGTACTGCGTGCCATTATTAAGATCAACATTCAATGATGTCATATAATAGCCACGGCTGTCTTTTGTTGTATGAACACCTGCCTGCAACGTATGACCGCTTGTCCCGTTTGTTCCGACTTTCTTTGTAAGTATTGCAAATGTTCTGCCGTCCAAGCCCAGTGGGTCTCTTGAGTCGGTTACCTTGATTGAGAACATCTCTCCGTCAGTCATGCTGACCGTCAGCCATTCTTCCGAATCGAATGGTTTCAATGAAATCAGTGCCCAATCTACAGATTTCAACTGCACAGAATCCATTTCCGCAAGTTCATCTTCACTAACCTCTTCGGAATATTCCGGTTCCAGATCAAGACTATCTTTCAGCTCGCCAGCAGTAATATCTTCTTCAATCTTTGCGACACAGATCAGATCAGGATTGGTGAATTCTACTGTGCTGATATGATCAATAAACTCCTGGGACTTTTCTGCGTCTACTACATTAAGAATCTCCAGCAGTTTTCTCAGGCTTAATGTCTCACCGCCCTTTATACTGAAATCGTACATTTTGCCGTTTACTTCCCAATGGAAGTCCACTGTATAGACAACGCCATATACCGAGAAACCGTCTGCTGCGAAAGAAATGCTCTCTGCCTCGCTTGCTGATTCTTCATCTTCAACCTGCTCCTCAGTCTTATCTATATCCATGACCTCGGGGCCTTCTTCAGCAAAGTGGACGACATTCGGGTTGGCATTGGTATCTGCTGGTGCGTCATGGAGCTGGATGTTTACGCTCACATCTGCCTTCGGCTCGATCTTCTGATCGCCGGACCAGATCTCGATGTCGAAGAAGCGGGCATAGTTGTCCCCGTAATCCGCACAGTCTTTATAATCTTCTATACCTGTATCTTTATTAACTTTTCTGGTAATCTTTCTGGAAAGATCAGCAATA
>JAFRMA010000015.1 GCA_017430925.1 Solobacterium sp.
CGTTCCGGATGTCTGACATAGGTACCTTTTTTGTTTTCCTTGTCTACAGAGACAAATTCCGGTGCTGTGTAGTTGGAGTCCAGAGATTCATTGATGACCTGCATATTGCGGGAATTCTCACGTACAGAGATCACTGCGCCCGGTTTGATCTGTGCGGAAGGGATATCGACTTTCTTTCCGTTCACTTCGATGTGACCGTGAGTGACAAGCTGACGTGCTGCTTTTCTGGTTCTGGCAAATCCCATACGGTATACCAGGTTGTCCAGTCTGGATTCAAGCATGACCAGGAAGTTGATACCTGCCATACCTTCCATCTTCTGGGCTTTTACGAATGTGTTGTAGAACTGACGTTCGTTGATGCCGTACATGTTGCGGACTCTCTGCTTCTCACGAAGCTGTGTTCCGTAACCACTGAGCTTGATACGCTTTGTGGGACCATGCTGTCCGGGAGCATATGTCCTTTTCTTGAGTTCTTCGCCGGTTTCCAATACGGAGAAGCTTAAACGTCTTGCTTTCTTCCAAACCGGACCTGTGTAACGTGCCATGTTTTGTTTCCTCCTTATTTATGGCCGAGAAACAACAACAGGTGCAGATCTTCAATGAGGGGTGTAGCTATAATTCCGTTTCGCTTATTGCAGCAAGTTACTCCGGCTGCCCGAAGGTTAGCTACGCCTGGGACATGACTCTGCATGCTGCCATTATTTGACGCTAGATAACTATACCAAAATGTATAAATTAAAGTCAATAATTATTAATTATACAGGTGGTTTGTGTTAGAATGTTTGATATACGAGAGGTTAGCAGGGATGAGTAGAGTCTTAGAAATACTGGCAGATATCAGAGTGATCATCGGCATAGCCGTATTGGTCGTTTTATTGATTATATGGTTTATTGTACAACGGATCAGGAGTAATGCCTACCGCCGCAGACTGGAAGAACTGGAAGTCAGGTACAACACGATCAAGAGTGTACCGTTGTCTTTTAAGTTGAATAAGGCTGTCGCTATCTCCCGTGTAGATCCGGAGACGATGAACCGGGTTGCCAATTCCAAAGAAGACTTTGACAAAGCTGACGCCAATCTCAAACAGATCCAGCAGGCTCTTGCGGATACTGAAGATGAGATCCTTGTTGGTAAATTAGGCAGAGCGAAAGCGGATCTTGCGGATCTGGAATCCAGTCTGGATCTTGGTGAAAAACAGGTAGCCGAACTAGACAAGTTCCTCGATGAGATCCTGGAAAAAGAGACACAGCAGCGTCAGGAAGTAAACGAACTGAAGAACCGCTTCCGTGAACTTAAGAGTAATATTCAGGAAAACAGCACTCAGTTATCGTATGCGCTGCCTGTGTTTGAACAGAGTATCTCGGATACGGAAAAGATGTTCTCTTCGTTTGAAGAGTGGATGTATGCGTCGGATTTCGGAAAAGCCAGTGAAGAACTCCGCGGCATCAGTGAGAATATGAACAACCTGGAAAACCTCTATCACTCTCTGCCGGAGCTCCTGCAGGATGCCAGAGGCGTGATCCCCCGTATGATCGAAGTCCTTCATTCGGATTACCGTACGAATAAAGAACGTGGTGTATTCCTGGATCATCTGGATGTAGAAAAGAATCTGGGTATGATCACAGCCAGCCTGAAGACTGACCTGACAAAGTTACGCGCAGGTGAGATCGAGGGTGTGCGTGAGAACCTGGATGATTATAAAGATCGTCTGACACAGCTCAATACCGCAGTCAAGAAGGAAGCGGATGCGTTTGACGAACTGAAAGAACTGAATACCGATACGACAGGCTTACTGAAGACAGCGTATCAGCTGTTGAATTATGTCAAGGAACAGTATGCCAAGATGCGTGTGCGTTTCGGCCTGGAAGGTCTGGACGAAGCCATTGCCGAGGAAGAAAAGCGCCTGGCAGACTTTGTCAGTGCCGGTGAAGAAGTCGATGATCAGACGGTTCTCGCCAGTGAAAAGGTATTGAAGATCCAGTCCCGTGTACAGCTGCTTAATGAAGCCAACGATAATCTCCGCGCTATGAAGGAAAGAATCGACAGTGCTTCCGGTGATGAAGACAGAGCGAAGAAACAGCTTGTTAAACTGCAGGTGATCATGAACCAGATGCAGGTATCCATCCGTAAGTACAAACTGCCGACGATCTCCACGAAGTATGAAGAAGATATGACCAGGGCAAATGAGTATATCCGCCGTCTGGAGAATCTGATAGATGAGAATCCGCTGAATGTCAACCTGCTGAATTCCACACTGACAGAAGCAATCGACTTCATCTACAAGTTATATAACAACGTGAATAACGTTGTCGGCGCAGTAGTCATGGTGGAGAATACCATCGTCTTCGGCAACCGCTATCGTTCCACATACTCGGATATTGACTCTGAACTGACCAAGTCGGAATTGTTCTTCCGTAACGGTGATTATACACAGGCGCTGACGATTGCGATTGCGACGATTGAAAAGATCTTCCCCGGAAACTATGAAAAAATGGTAAGGGATAATGCCAAGGGAAGTGAATAGGATCTATCTGGATACTGCCAGTACTACGGCTGTACATCCGGAAGTACTGGATACTTATAAAGAACTTCTCACCAGGTATTATGTGAATAGTGAATCGTTGTATTCCGAAGGTGCGGAAGTTCATCGCATGTTGGAAAAGGCCCGGGCTGCTGCAGCCGGGCTTTTAGGCATCCAGGCAGATGAACTGATCTTTACTGCAGGATCCAGCGAATCCAATTCTTCGGCAGTAAAAGGTGTATGCTTTGCCCAGCCGGGGAAGAAACATATCATTACCACTCAGATTGAACATTCCAGTATCATGAATTCCTGCCGGCAGATGGGGAGGGTATTCGGTTATGAAGTCACCTGGCTGCCGGTAAATGAATACGGTGTGGTATCTGCGGAAGATGTGCGGAAGAATCTGCGTGAGGATACGGCACTGGTGTCGGTCATGCACGTCAATAACGAGACCGGCGCAGTCAATCCGGTGGATGAGATCAAGGAAATCGTCAAGAAACGCTCACATGCGTATTTCCACGTGGATATGACACAGTCTGCGGGAAAGATTCCCGTAGATCTCAGGGATATTGATCTGGCTTCAATTTCTGCCCACAAACTGGAAGGACTGAAGGGAAGCGGCATCCTGATCAAGAAGAAACATGTGCCGTTTGAACCGCTGATCAACGGTGGTGAACAGGAATTCAATCTGCGCGGGGGAACCTCCAATGCCTGCGTGAATATCGTCTTTGCGAAGACTCTGCGTCTTGCCCTGGAAAACCAGAAGAAATACCATGAACATATCCGTCAGTTATCTGATTATCTGAAACAGGAACTGAAGAGTATAGACGGTATAGAAATGAATACACCGGAGAATGCCATGGACGGGATCATTAACTTCTCGTATGGAGGCATCCCCAGTGAAGTAATGCAGAACGCGCTGAATACCCGCGGATTCATGGTATCTGCGCGCAGTACCTGTGAGAGTCACTCGAATAATCCGAGCTATGTCCTGAAAGCGATGGGATTTTCGGACCTGCGGGCTTCCAGCTGTATACGTGTAAGTCTGTCCAGAAGAAATACACAGGAAGAATTAGAATCGTTTATCTTGAATCTGAAGGAGATCATACAGAACTATGGTTAATTACGATACCGTACTCATCCGTTACGGGGAACTGACAACCAAAGGAAAAAACCGTAAGGATTTTATCCGCCAGCTGGACAGGAATATCCGCAGAACCCTCAAAGAGTATCCGGATCTGAAATATGAACGTACATATGACCGGATGTATATCCGTCTGAACGGAGAGGATCAGCAGGAAATCCGGAATAAACTGGAAAGAGTATTCGGAATCAGTTCGTTTTCCTTTACGGAGAAGGTTCCTTCCGATATCGAAGAGATTGCCGGGACATGTCTGCGTATCGCTCAGGAGAATCCGGAAAAGCATACATTTAAGATTATTGCCCGCCGTCATGACAAGAATTTTCCGATGAACAGTGACGCGATCAACCGCCGTTGTGCTTCGGATATTCTGAAGAATACCGGATATAAGGTAGATGTACATCAGCCGGAATTAGCAATCCAGATCGAAGTACACAAAGACTATACGTATATCACTTCGGAAAAGATTCCGGGTGCCGGAGGATATCCTACAGGAATCAACGGTAAGGTATTATTACTGTTATCCGGAGGTATTGATTCACCGGTAGCCGCCTATGAACTGATGAAACGCGGATTGACCGTGGAAGCGATCCACTTCGCGGCACCTCCGTATACATCCGACAATGCCCGGCAGAAAGTCATTGATCTTGCGAGTATGGTCAGTGAGTATCAGGGCAGTATGAATGTCCACGTGATCAACTTTACCAATCTTCAGCTGAAAATCTATGAGAAAGCAGGGGATGCGTACGCAATAACACTGATGCGCAGGATGATGTTCCGTATTGCGGAAAGAGTCGCAGTGATGCAGAACTGTCTGGCTATCGCCACCGGCGAAAGTATCGGCCAGGTAGCGTCCCAGACCCTGGAGAGTATCGCCTGTATCAACTCGGTAATCTCAATACCGGTGATCCGTCCGCTGATCTGTCAGGATAAGAATGAGATCATCAGTATTGCCCGTAAGATCGGCACCTACGAAACATCCATTCTTCCGTATGAGGATTGCTGTACGATCTTTGATCCGAAGAACCCCGTTACCAAGCCGACGATAAAAAAAGCGCAGGACTATGAATCCCGCTTCGAATATGAGAAGATGATTAAAGAGTGTATAGAAGAAAAAGAAGTCGTTTCTGCCAGCCCTGAACTGCTGAAGGAAGACTATCTATAGGAGGAACAATGGGTTTATTCAGAAAACATGATCCTAAGATTGCCGCCCAGTTTGCGGAAATCATCGAACAAGGTACCAACCAGAGTGAGAGTGAATTTCTTGACAGTCTGAATGTGATTACCAGAATCGTGGAAACCGACGATTCTTATTCCACAAATCAGAAACTGGCAATCTACGAACTGTTATCACAGATCAGCAACTGCCAGCCGGAACAGAGGCAGAAGTATGCACGCCGGCTGATGCGCAAACTGAAATAATCAATTCGGCGCTATATTCTTATGTTCTAAACGATAGAGTACGATTTCGGCATTCGCCAGGAATCGTACATCTTTTATTGTAGTGCCTACACCATTGGTCACATCCACGGTATACAAGCCGTTGATCGTATGCTTGCCGCGCAGATACTTTTCCGCCATTTCCGGTTCCAGAAGAGACCCGAAGAACCAGTAGACCTGACCTCCGTGACTATGCCCGGCCAGAAAATACTTGGTCAGATCGGATGGTACATAGTCGGCTGTATCAGGGGTATGACAGATCGTGATGGTATAGCTGGTACGTGAGACATTCGCATATGCGGCATTGATATCCGCATAACCGGTAAGACTATTGTCCAGACCAACCAGGACCACAGTATCCGTACCGGTATTATGAAGATTGAGACTCTGGTTTTTCAGTACTTCAAAGTCGGCGTTATATAACACTGTCTGCACATTTGCGAGGCGTTCTTCGTTACGTTCGTCGATATCTCCGAGAACCGCGAATTTACCAAGCGGAGCTTCGATCTGTTTCAGCAGACCGGCAAGCGTGTTCATTGACCGCGGATTGACCGGACGGGCATTCTGGTCAAACAGATCACCGCCGAAGATCACCACATCCGGGGATAATTCATTCATGGTCTGTACTAATTTGGCCAGTCTTTGTTCATCCATGAAGTTGTTATAATCCAGGTCGGAGAAATACAGGATCTTGACTCCGTTCAGCTGCTCCGGGATATAAATGGAGGATAATGTCTCGTGCCGGATCGTAAAACGTGAAGGGGCAGAATAAAAGGCGTCATAAGCTAAAGCTGACGCAAGCAGAAGAGTAAGTGAGAAAACCAACAGTATTTTATGCCAGACCTTCATGTACTATTCCCGCTTAATCATAGCACAATCAAAATGTTCTTGTTATGGTATAATACCAACAAGATGAATATGTTAAAGAACTGTGTATTACTGACCATGTCTGCGCTGACAACAGGCGATACCCTGCGGGAAGGGGCTCCGGAGATGATCCGGTACATGCTGGAGAACGATTGCAGGTTTTTTATCCTGACTGAGAATTCCAGCCGTTCGGCAGAAGAAATTGCCCATCAGCTGCGGAATCAGGGTTTACAGGGAATCACTTCAGATCATATCTATACTTCCACCATGGCTGCGGCAGAACGGATCATGCTGAAGGACAGCAGGCATAACCGGGCGAATTATATCGGAGGCAGCGGTATACGGGAAGTATTGTATAATCTGAACTTCAAGATTGATGAAGAAGCGGACTGGGTATTTGTCGGTTCTGACCGTAATTCTACATATTCGGATTATTCCGGGATCCTGAAGTCGATTCTCGGCGGTGCCAGGATCATCGCGACAGATCTTACACGTCTGGAATATACGCGCAACGGGGTATATCCCGGTCCCGGCTCGATCGTAAAGATGCTGGAACACGCAACCGGCACGAAAGCGGTGATGATGTGTTTCCCTTCACCGTTGTTTATTACACAGGCAATGTGGAAACTAAACGCCCTGGCAGAGGATACACTCTTTATCTCCGATCAATTGGAAAGAGAAATACTCTGCGCGCAGAAATGTCATGTGACAACGGCATACATTGCCGGAGAAAGCGATGAAGCAGGAGATCTGTTTGATCAGGAGATCCATCCGGATCTGGTGATTCAGGATCTGAGGGCTTTTACTGACAGAAGGTGAGGTGTGCCATGGTCAGAATGAATGTTGAAGAAATGAGTGAACGCGCGCTGCTGGAAGAACTGGTGGATCAGAACCGGAGGGAAGAGAAGTTCCGTTTGATCCGTTTTGGGTTTAATGCGGTGATTCTTGTCGTGATTTTGGCTCTGTGTATTATCTATGTTCCCAAGATCATCAATGAACTGCAGACGATCAATAAGATGTTTGTAATCGTTAATGATGAGATGGAACAGATTCGTTCGGTAGTAGAGAGTGTTGATCTGAGTAAGATCGATGATCTTGCCGGTCTGCTTGAAAAGATACAGGGATTGGCGGAAATGTTCCCGTTCACCGGGTTATTTCATTAAATATGGTACAGTTTTTTTCGGAAACTCCTCTCACAGTCGGGGGAGTATATCAGTTTACGGATGAACAAAGTCATCACGCCAAAGTGCTGCGTCTGCGGCAGGAGACAGTGCGCCTTGTCCATGACGGAAAGGCTTTTACTGCGCAGATCACGGAGACAGGCAGACAGTATCAGGCTGTGGTGACAGCGGAAGATCCTGCGGTAAATGAACTGCCGGTGCAGGTTACCCTGGCAGCCGCAATGATCCGGAAAGAAAAATTTGAACTGGTCCTGCAGAAAGCCGCAGAACTTGGCGTAACCAGGATCATACCTTTGATTACTTCACGGACAGTCAACCGGCCGGAAGAAGATAAACAAAAAAA
>JAFRMA010000016.1 GCA_017430925.1 Solobacterium sp.
CTCCTTGCGCTTCTTGCGGCGGCCCTGGCTCTCGCGGGTTGCCTCGTCGACGGCGGCGCGGGCCTCCTCGAGCACGTGCTCGCGGTTGTACTCCTCCGCCGCGCGTGCCATGCGGCTGTAGCGGTCCTCGGAGTCGTTGCCGTAGCGGTCCTTCTTGCCCTTGCGGCCACCCTTGGCGCCCTTGGAGCCCTCGGACGCGGCTTTTGTGATAAATTCCTGTGGTGTCTTTGCCATATTTGTCTACCCCTCAATTTAACTGAAAAGATATGTATCGTCAATCAAATCGTGATAAGATGAAAAAAGTAAGGAGTGATTCAAACCATGGAATACTTTGAACAGAATCTGATTACTTTTGAGAATCATCCGTTAGTTGCGCATAAGATCACCAAACTGCGTGACATCAATACCGGATCCAAGGAATTCGGCGAGATCATTACGGAACTGACGATCATGATGGGCTATGAAGTTCTTCGTGATCTTAAAACTAAAGATGTGGAAATCGAAGCGCCTCTGACAACGATGTCTTCTCCCCTGCTGGCAGAATCCTTTACCATCGTACCGATTCTCCGGGCAGGCCTGGGCATGGTGGACGGACTGAAGACGCTTCTGCCGACTGCACGTGTAGGCTATGTCGGCTTGTATCGTGATCAGGCAACCCTGAAGCCTGTGCGTTATTACTACAAGATGCCGGTGGATGCGGAAAATGATCCGGCGATTATCGTCGACCCTGCACTGGCTACAGGCGGCAGTATTGACGCTACGATCGATTACCTGAAACAGGATGGTTATAAACGCATTAAGGTCATGTCGATCTTCGCTTCAGATGTCGGAGTAAAACTTCTGTATGACCGTCACCCGGATGTGAAGATCTATACTGCCATGTACATCCCGGAAGGATTAAACGAAGATGGCTTCATCGTTACCGCAGCCGGAGATATCGGAGACCGTCTGAACGGTACCTACGGATATAAAAAAGCTCGTCCCGCAAAGCCGTAATACATCAACTACCCCACGGGGTAGTTTTATTTTGTGTTCAGTTGTGATTCCGCATACCGCAATAATTCTTCCGGTGTATATTCCTTAAACATGACCGGATAACGCAAAGTATCCCCTTTGCGGTAATCATAGCCGGTAAACAGAAGATTACCATCCCTGAGAATATCCACAGCACCGTCACCGACCGTATATGCCGGCGTATTACTTTCCGAATCCAGCCGGATCATATCGTAACTATCCTCACTGAAAAAATACAGTTTATTCTCTGTAAACACAAAACGGAATAAACTAGCGGATATATAGGAACGTGTATCCACAGATAAGTTAACGGTACGTTTCAGTGTATTTCCTTCGTAGATTTTCATTACACCATCCGGGAATACACAGTACAGGGAGCCGTTGCGGAAACACATCGTACGCACAGTATCTCCGGTGTATGGAATCGTGTACTGCAGCTCTCCGCTGAAGTTATAGACATTGATTTCTCTTTCTCCTGCCGCATAGAGTTTATCTGGTCCGAATACCGCGGTTTTTTCATACGCCGGCTGGCCGGACAGCTCCGTACACGTATCCTGTACCGTATCGTACAGCACCATCTTCTCCCTGCCCGCTATGCCCTGGCTGTACTCGGTCATGACCGACCAGAGATATCGTCCATCTTCTGAAGCGATGATCAGTGACGGTTCCTTGTAGGAACCGCCGGTGACCAGATAACCTGAAGTGTCCGGTACAATGAACTTCTGAATGTCACCGGTATCCAAGGTAACCTTCACGATCCGGTTGGGGTCAGACATGTCATGGAATAACAAAACTCCATTTCTTCGTGTAAGCATAGTATTATACGCATATTTGGCATCCAGCAGTATTGCGTCAGACTCACTCAGAGGATATGTAAGTATCCCGTCCGAAATATACTGTTCCGCCAGGGGAAGCTCCAGTTCACTGATCTTTTCCGCACTCTCCAATCCATAAGTCTGTACCATGATCTTTGCGGTCTCCGCGTTGATCATCAAGAGCCGGACATATGTGTCATCGATGTCCAGCAGGCTATACGCATGGCCTTTTTCCAAAGCGATGGATTTCTCCGTTTCCTGTGTGTCCATACGGCAGAAATACAGGTGATCATCCGCCAACAGAACGAGATGATCTCCGGAGATGACATGTCCTACAGGTTCTTTCGGGAAACCTTTCCCGCGGAAAGCGGTGCCGTTGGGGTCATATACCGGTTCATATACCGCTAGGTTTCCCTGATTTGCGGCTATATACGTATTTCTGCGGGGATCCTGATTCAGGACAACAGTGATATTGTCACATGCTTCCGGGAAGATCTTCTGCAGGGTGATACTGCCGTCCTGGTAAGAGAAATATCCCAGGCTTCCATCCGTGGTAACCAGTTCCGAGGATATCTGGCCAACCTGCAGTACAGATTCAATACTGTGCTCCGTTTCTCCGTATCTGAGTACGTTTCCTTCCCGATCAAACAAATAGATATCACGTCCAAACGCCAGGCACAGATAATTCCCGGTATCCTTCACATAGACAGCCGGAATCTGCGCAGTTGTCTCAAAGTCCTTCCGGTATTTCAGTTCTGTATTCTCATACATCAGGAAATGATAACTGTTCTGGTACAAGTGTGTACTATCCATGTAGGAATCTGAGTTTGCGGTATTGTTGTCCGCAAAGAGATACAGGCGATTCTGATGATCAAAGCCATAACTGCGGATCTTCGTATAGTTATCCGATATTACCTGAAATTCCGAAGTTTCCAGAGAATATCTGCCGATACTGTATGTCGTATCCGGATTGCGCAGACGTACAGCGATATATTTTCCATCATCTGACCAGCACAGATCCAGAATATATCCGGGATAATCTTCAGGAAGCGGGAGGCTCAGATACGGTATTCCCTCTCTGGTCATGATCTGCACCGCAAAAGTATCTCCGCCGGCGATATATTCTTTATCCGGACTGAGTACGGAAGACCCCAGAGACTGGTATTTCAGCGGCATCTCCCACCAGACAGAACCGGAAAGATAATCCACGGAAACCACAGCACCGTCAACATAACAGATCAGTTCACCTGGTTTTCCTTCAGCGATATCCGATGGGAGTGAATTCTCCGAAAGACGGAATGAACAGATTTCTTCATGCGCAGATAAATCCGCGGTATGGATCATTCCGCCCCGGTCCAGATAGACAATATACTGATGATCCGCACTGACAAAGTATTCCGTGATATCGTTGTCTTCATCAATTTCCCAGGATTCCAGAATATGATACGGAAGTACATAGGAAGCGGATGCCCTGGTCAGCGCAAACTCTGCTTCATCCGTCAGCGGACGTTCGTTATCCTCTGCCGGGAAAGCCCTGATTGCGGCAGACAAAGCATCCAGCCGGTTTTTTTCTTCGTACTTAGTCATCGCTTCTGAAGCCAGGATCTGTGATTCACGGATCAATGCCCGTGTATAGTTCTTCTGGATCTGGGAATTACTCCATAACAGGTAAGATACAGCGACGGCAGACAACAGGAAGATTCCTGCGAATATGGTAAACATACGTCTCTGGCGGTATTTCTCCTGCCGCAGGATCAGATCATCGTACCGGCATCCCACGATTCCCGAAACAAGTCTTGGAAGTTCTGTTTTTCCGGCTTCCTTGAAGTTTCCCCGGTAGTCACACGCCAGGGGTTCCACTTCTTCATGAATCACGGCAGTCTGTCCGTTTTCACCCGTGATTACCCGTTCCCGGTGCCTCAAAATCTCCGGGAAGATCTCCGGTGGTTCCCCTTCTGACAACACACAGAAAACCCTGTCTGTACCTTTATTGCGGATAAAGGTCTCCAGTTCCCGAAGACACCATCTGGATTCCTTATAAGCCGGCGAACAGATCACAATCAGATAGTCTGAGGCATTCAGCGCATCGTTGATCTTTCCGGAAAGATCACTGGTGATCTCCAGTTCTTCCTGATCACGGAAAATACGCTCAATCTTCTGTATACCTGTACTTTTACGGATCGCTTCAGGCAGGCGAAAACGCTCCAGTTCTTGCTGTATTTCCTTCGCTACAGCAGTATCCCTGGGGGTATGACGATAAGAGATGAATGCGTCATAATGTACAATCAAATACATTATAAAAGAAAAAAGAGTCTGTGATGACAGACTCTTTCAGGCTTTACTCTCCAAACATTTCCGCTGCCTGTTCAAGCAGGTCACGGATCTGTAAGTGCTGAGGGCATTGTGCTTCACAGGCACCGCACTTGATACAGGAGGATGCCTTACCGTTATCTCCTCTGGTAGCGTTGGCATAACCACTCTTCGCTCTTTCATCATTATCATAGATGAGTTTATGATTCATGGCACTGAAGATACTCGGAATGTTGATCTGCATCGGGCATCCGGCAACACAGTACCGGCATCCTGTACAAGGAATGGACGGGATGGCTTCCAGAGCTGCCTGTGCTTTTGCGACGACAGCGGCTTCTTCCTCACTCAGAGGCTGGAAATTCTTCATATAAGACAAATTATCTTCCATCTGTTCCACATTGGACATACCGCTCAGGACAACCAGAATACCCTCTTTGGACGCAACATAACGTACTGCCCAGGATGCACAGGAAACATCCGGATTTGCGGCCTGCAGTACTTCTTTTACCGGTACCGGAGGAACTGCCAGCATACCGCCCTTGATCGGTTCCATAACGACTACCGGTTTATTGAATTTACGGGCTACTTCATAACATCTTCTGGATTGTACGGAAGGATTGTTCCAGTCAGCGTAATTGATCTGTAACTGTACGAATTCTGCTTCAGGATGAGCTGTCAGGACTTCTTCCAGCAGTTCCGGTGTATCGTGGAATGAGAAACCTACATGCTTGATCAATCCCTTGGCTTTCTGTTCCTGGGCAAATTCCCAGATACCCCAGTCGTTATAATTCGGCAGATTTCTCTTACCAATCGCATGTAACAGGTAGAAATCAAAATACTGTGCTCCGGTACGTTCCAGACTGGTAAAGAATTCCTGTTTTGCGGTTTCTTCCGTCAAGCCCGGCATACCTGCGTTTAACTTTGTTGCCAGATAGTAGGACTCTCTCGGATGGCGTTCCACCAGGGCTTTGCGGCAAGCTTCTTCCGATCCTTCATAAACAAATGCAGTATCGAAGTAACGCATACCGGCATCCAGGAAAGCATCGGTCATCACCTTTACCTGTTCAACATCAATGGTCTTTCCGTCTTCCAGTCTTGGCAGACGCATCAGGCCGAATCCCAGTTTCGGCATGTTCTTGACAAATTCTTCTGTCAGCTGAGTCATTCTTTTGTCCTCCATTTCCTTATTCCCATAGATCCGGTAATCACAATGATCCCGGATATGTAAAGTATTGAAATACGTCTCTTCCAGAGGTATCCACCGCTGTACAAACATCTGCAGTCCTTCTGCCCCTTCACGCTTCAGAATTCTTTCTTTCTGCGTTTCTTCATCGATGTCCATAAAGACCGAGATATCGTAATATCCACGCAGTTCAGGACGCATGGCATAGGAACCTTCAATGACCGTTACCGGATGGTACGGCACATGTACAGGCTCCTTCAGACAGAACTCCTGACAGTCATACGACTGATACATCAGTCCGCCCCGATCTTCAAGATGTGTAAGTACCTCACTTAAAAATCGCTCACGATCCACATTTCCGCCGGGTTCCTGAAATCTTTCCGGTGTTCTTTGTTCAGGACGCAGGAAGTAATCATCCATGTGAAACAGACGGGCATCGTACCGGTTCTTCAGGTATTCAGCCAGAGTTGTCTTACCGGAAGCACAGCGTCCGTCAACCGCAATGACCAGAGGTTCTCCTGATGCGGTTTTCCGGTCCAGCAGATCAAACAATTGTTCTGTCGTGATCAACGTATTCATCAAATATATTTTACTTCTTTTCCGGCTTTTCCCGCAATTTGAAGTATGCTCGAAACAGTAAGAAAAGTGCTATGATTATGCCATGAAGAAAAAAAGAGAACTGCCGGATGTTCTGGTCTATGAATACAACTATTTTGACGGGCACCGTATCCGTGTCTATGAGAATGATGACGGCTGGCACAGCGCCACGTATCTGGAACCGGAATTGCGCAATGAACTGATCTTTGAGTACATGAAGAAGTTCAACCTGATGTTTGCGCTTCCTCTGGATATCACAGATGTATTAATGATCGGAGGAGGAGCTTTCTCCTATCCGAAGTATTTGTTAAGTCATTATCCGGATATCGTTATGGATGTCGTGGAGATTGACGAAAACGCGCCGGAGACAGCCAAGCGTTTCTTCTTCCTGGACGAGCTGATTGAACAATATGATCTGGAGAATACCCGCCGTCTGAATATCATCACGGATGACGGAAGACACTATGTGGAAAACAACCGCAAAAAGTATGATGTGATCATCAACGATGCTTTTACCGGCCTGATGCCGGAAGTATCCCTGTACACTCTGGAAGCCGCGCAGATCACCAAGAACAATTTAAAAGAAGACGGCGTACTGGTCGCCAATCTTCCTGGTTTTGTTAAATTTGAAGGCTCACAATTCCTGCAGAATACCCTGCGTACATTCCAGGAGGTATTCCGTCATGTGCTGATCGTCCGGGCAGCCACGGATCTCTATGAAAGCCATACCTGCAACTATGTGATGTTTGCGTCAGATCTGTATGATGAAATTCCCGGCATGCTGGAATATACCCTGAAAAACCCGGTGATCATGCATGACTCCGCAAAGAATGTGATCATCCGTAATTACGAGTTCTGATCCTTATATGTGCTGATCAGTTCCTGGATCTTCTCAATAACTTCCTGCGGATCGATCTTGGCTTTGGCACACAAACTTTCTACCGTAGCCTTATTGATAAACATCTTGCCGACCGGAGACTTCGCTATCTTCAGCCGTTCATCCATCTTGATTGCTTCTTCAAGCAGCCAGGGATACTCTTTCAGTTCATCTTTAACTTTGGTTGTATTCTTGATTTCCATATTCTATCTCCTGCGCAGATCTGTTTCTGCATTTCTTTCATGTTTCAAATTATACCACCTTGTGATAAGATAAATCACGTACATGTGTCCGTGGCGCAATTGGATAGCGCATTTGATTCCGAATCAAAAGGTTGTGGGTTCGATTCCCATCGGGCATACCATTGCATACAAAGACTTGTATAAAAGACCTCCTGAACAAAGGAAACGGTCCGGAATCAGTCTTGAAACCAGGACTTCATAAGAAGTCCTTTTTTATTTTCCCTTGAACTCTGCCTGTTCTCCCCGGATTACCGCTGCCAGACCATTCCGGCTGTCTTCCGTAGCAAAAACGATTTCAGCTGCTTTCAGTTCGAATTCTCTTGCCTTGGCAAGTTCCGGGGTTGCAGCAGTACGCACACACTCCTTGAAGTATCTGACCGCAAGCGGTGCAGCCGTGGACATTTTCTGCGCATACTTCCATGCCTGCTCATCCAATTCCGCATCCGGTACGCATCTGGACGCAATACCCAGCTCGTATGCCTGCAAGCCGGTAAAGTCATCGTTCAGGAACATGTAATCCATGATCTTGTTCCGGCCGATCCAGATCGGAAGACGCAGAGAACTCATCCCCCAGCTTCCAATCGTTCCGTAATAAATATCCCCGTCATGGATCCGGAATGTATCGGAAACGATACGGATGTCAAAGGAATTGAATACTGCGGTAGACCCGCCGATACACCTGCCTCTTGCGGCAACGATGGTAGACTTGGGATACGTATCGATCCGTTCAACCAGACGTCCTCCCAATACAGAGAAAGATTCCGGGATCTCCTCCGGTTCTCCGGCAAGAGATCTGCGGATGTCTTCCGCATCTGCGCCGACCGAGAAGTCCTCACCTCTACTCTTTACGTAAACAGTACGTACGGCATTGTCATTCTCCCATCGATCCAGTATATCCAGCATCTCTGCAATCATACGTTTGGAAAAAGCATTGCGGGGTTGATTGTTCAGTGTGATCACACCGACACGGCCGATGACTTCAGTCAGCAATTGTCTGTACTCCATCTTTGTTTCTCCTTTATTACCACATTCGATATTCTTCTTTTAGAATCGGAAGAGGATACCGGCAGCCGCAGCGATACCGATAATCACAATTGGATGCAGTTTAGGTTTCCAGTAACTGATTCCCAGCAGGACAAACAACAAGAGTACAGCAGGAATCTTCACAAGATCAGTAAGTGCCCCGGTGGCTTCATATGCCTTGGTATTGAGCAGTGCCATGGTAAAGATACTGATTACCGCGGAAATGATAAATCCCACGACTGCCGGACGGATTCCGGAGAAGATTCCCTGCACGACCGGAGAATCCTTGAAGGTCTTCAAAGCTTTGGCTATACAGCAGATAATGATCAGACTCGGCGCTACCAGAGACAATGTTGCAAAGATCGCACCGGGAATCCTGAACATGGTATAACCAACATAGGTAGACATATTTACACCAACAGGTCCGGGCGTGGATTCACTGACTGCAATCATTGTCGTAAGCAGATCCATGGAGAACCAGCCATATTTCACCGAGATTTCTTTCAGGAAAGGAATTGTCGCAAGTCCCCCGCCGATCGCGAATAAACCGGTCTTGAAGAACTCCCAGCACATCATTAAGAATACAGACATACTACGCTTTCTCCTTTCTCATGACCGATAACGCATAACCGACAGCACCAGCCGCAATCACCAGGATCACGGTGGAGATCTTCGTAAAATACGCAAGAACCAGAGCAATCACGAAGATTGCGAAGGATACCGCGTTCTTCACGGAATTCTTATATAGTTTCACTACAGCCGTAAACATCAGAGCGCACACTGCCACCTGGATACCGCGCAGAGCACTTTGTACAACCGCCAGTTCGGAAAAGTTTGTGATGAGTCCGGCAATGACGGTGATGATTACGATGGACGGAGATATTACACCTAATGTGGCAATAATTCCTCCCGGGATGCCCTTGACATCATAGCCGACAAATGTGGCCGTATTGACAGCGATAATTCCGGGAGTTACCTGCCCGATTGCATAGTAGTCCATGATTTCTTCTTCTGAACACCAATGGTGTTTATCGATGACTTCCCTCTGGATCATCGGCAACATCGCATATCCCCCGCCGAAGGTAAACAGACCCATCTTGAACCATGTATAGTATAATTCCCACAATGTTTTCATCTCTGGTTCCTCTTTTCTTTTTGAGTGTATCACCACATAATATATATGTAAAATATTTAATATATATCATTTATATATATTTTCTGTATAGGAGGGAATATGGATTTTAAACAACTGGAATACTTTAAAGTAATCACAGATGCCGGAAGTATATCTGAAGGCGCAAGACGTCTGCACATGTCTCAGCCCCCTTTGAGCCTGCAGATGAAAGCTCTTGAAGAAGAACTGGGAGTAACCTTATTCCGAAGAGATAACCGTCATCTGTCTCTTACAGATGCCGGGCGAATTCTTTATACCCACGCGGAGAATATGCTGGATCTTCGTGATTCTGCCGTAAATGAGACGATCAATGCAGGAAGAATACAAACTCTGCGGGTAGGCATCACTTCTACAACACTGCCGTTGATGTTGCCGATTCTTCACGAGCTTCAGCGTACCAGCAAGCATATCCGCTTTGAGATCTACGACGCAAATACTTTTACCTTAAACGATTTGCTGTCCCGCAGGATCATTGAAATTGCCATTCTGCGTACGCCGGTGTCCCTGGTCGGCATGGAATCTATCGTCATCCGTGAAGAGTCCATGTTTCTGGCATCAGCGGAAGAGCTTCCGGAACAGGTATCTCTGCAGGAAGTTGTAAAGTATCCTCTGGTGATCTACAGAAGATATCATGACTTGATCATGTCTGTGTTTTCTGCACATCATCTGTCTCCGGATATCTTATGCACCTGCGATGATGCCAGGACTGCGCTGGAGTTTGTCCGGGGAGGAGACGGTACCGCGGTTTTCCCGGATTCCATGCGTTCTTCTTGTGCATTTCTGCATACATCTCCAATCATCTCGGATGAACTGAAGACAAAGATTCTGCTGGTGTATCCTTCCAGACAAAAAGCCCCTCTTACCGAGGAGCTTATTGAAGCAATTCAAAGCCGTTATGAACTTAGAGGTTCTTGATCGTTTCCGAGATCTTCGGCATTAACTGCTGCTTACGTGAGATGATCTGGGAATCGAATCCGTAATGGTCATCGAAGGTCACTTCGATTGCCTCACTGATTACTTCAGATAAAGGACCGTAGTAGACAAATACGGAACCTCCGCCCATGACATCCGTGAACAACATGACTAACAGATCCAGGTTCATCGCTTTCTGTTCTGCCTCGATATACTCACGGAATGCCGGGAGGATCAACTGTACTTCTTCCATATGACTGTAGTTCGTCTGACCGATCGCGAAACGGTATTTACCAATCTCATATGTCTTGAGGTCCCGGTTAAGCATATCTTCAGGAGTGGCGTTCTTGAGGTCAATGGATGCCCCAAGCATATTTCTGGCATATGCATCCACGTCTTTGATTCCAGCCAGTTCCGCAAGCCAGGCAACGGCTTTCCGGTCCATATCCGTGGTTGTGGCAGACTTGAAATTCAGTGTATCAGACAAGATTGCGGACATCATCAGACCTGCCATTGCCGGGGATGGTGTATACCCCTGTTCCTTGTACATCGTGGAAATGATCGTACAGGTACAGCCGCAGCGTACATTCCGGTAATCAATCGGATAGTCGGTCTCAATATTACCGATGTGATGATGATCGACAATTGCCAGGATATGCGCTTCATCAATGTTATTGACTGACTGGTTCTTGGCGCTGTGGTCTACCAGAACGAAGTTTCTCTTCTGATAATTCAGCGTATGATAACGGGATATCGCTCCGACAATATTCCCGTCTTTATCCAATACAGGATAGGAACGTACTCTGGAGCGTGTCATTTTTACCGCGACATCGTTGACATATTCCTCATTCTGGAAAGAAATGATATCTTTAGTCATCACGTTGTACAGAGAATAGGATTCTATGATCGTATTGGCTGTATGCATGGTATCTTCATCAGTTTCAATGATTGCGCAGCCTTTTTCCCTTGCCAGGGCAGCGACTTCTTCATCCGCTTTTTCACCGCAGGTGATGACCAGACAACGTGCGCCCTGATTGATAATGAACTTTTGTTTATCCTTGCCGGAGGACATAATGGAGATACCATCTTCCAGACCGAAAGCACCGGATTCTTTACCTTCCAGGGTAATGACATGAACTTTACCGTTGGTCTGGAATGGTTCTGCGGAAACACGGACTGTACCGCCGATCGTATGCGCCATATTATCCAAAGTGGCGGTTTTCAGCATATCTACAAGGTGCTGATTCTCCTGAAGACGGTATGCACTTAGATTGGATGTGGTGCAGATTCCGCACAGATGCTGGTTCTCATCCACCACGAACAGAGATCTGTTCTTCGTCCGCAGCATGACATGCCAGGCATGATGCACCGTGGCATCTTTACTGATCAGTGTAGGTTTATCCAGATCAATATCCTTCAGTTTTGCCCTGGCATCTGTAAGCAGCGGAGGATTCTCCAGTCCGAAATACTTCAGTACGTACTTTGTTTCTTCGTTCAGCGGTCCCTGGCGGCAGGCTACACCGTTCTGACCATTAAGCCGTAATAATGCGGCATAGGTAATTGCGGCACAGATTGAATCGGTATCCGGGTGTTTGTGCCCGGTCACATAAATCTTGTCATTCATGATCTCTTTCCTCTTTTCAGTAAGTCAAAATCTCATTACCTGTTTCAGTGATTAGTATACTATGTTCCCACTGCGCACTGTCAGATTTGTCTTTTGTATAAATCGTCCATCCGTTATACGGATCAATAACTACCTCTGCGCGTCCTTCATTGATCATCGGTTCGATCGTGATGACCATTCCCGGCACCAGCAGCATTCCGGTTCCTCTTTTCCCAACATGGGACACAAAAGGATCTTCATGGAATTCTATGCCTACGCCATGTCCACCCAACTGTGTCACTACACTATATCCCTTTGAGCGGGCATATTTGGAGATTGCGTAACCGATATCCCCGACGGTATTCCAGGGCTGTGCTGCCTCAATACCGATTTCCAGACATCTCTTCGTTTCTTCGACAAGTCTTTTTCTCTGCGGGCTGACATTGCCGATCATGAACATCCGGCTGGCATCACTGTAATATCCCTTGTATATCGTGGACACATCCACGTTGACAATATCACCGTTCTGCAGATGACGATATCTGCTGGGGATTCCGTGACAAACTTCGTTGTTGATGGATGTACATACACTCTTGGGATAACCCTCAAAATTCAGCGGTGCGCAGATTGCTCCGTGAGATAAGGTATATTCGCTGACAATATCATCAATTTCCTGCGTGGACATCCCTGCCCGGATCTTTTCTGCCACAGCATCCAGCACACCGGTGTTGATCTCGGAAGAAGCCCTGATTCCCTCAATATGCGATGGTCTTTTGAGTAGTGTCTCCTCCGGCACTTCATATCTTTTGCGTTCATATTCACGCATTTTCTGCAGAATATGTTCCGGAACCGGTTCCTCCATAAATATACGTTTAATCTCTTCTCTGTATTCCATATTTACCTCTTGTCTGTACTTCCGAAGCCGCCAAATCTGTCTGCCGATACATTATCATCAACAGTAATACCGAAGGATACGAAGATTCCCTGCACCATTCCTGCCCCGGCATTGATTTCCACGGTTTTGTTCTGGGTAGTATCGTTAGTCAGCTTGCAGAAAATATGTCCTTCATTCTCCGCCGTATAATAGTCAGAATCAATAATACCCACAGTATTATTCAATTGAAGTCTGTACTTAAACCCGAGACTGCTGCGCGGGAATAACATCAGTACATACCCTGTCGCGATTTTCACCCGTATCCCTGTCGGCACCAAAGTTTCTTCTCCCGGAGGAATCACCAGGTCTGCCGGCGCAAAGAAATCGTACCCCGCAGAGCCCCTGGTTGCGCGTCTTGGCATCTGTATTCCTTCATAGATCCTTTGGATTTCTGTTTCTTCCGCTTCAGGATCGTTCTTCTTCCAGTCTTCTCTGAATCTTTCATAACTCACTTTTTCAAAAGACGCAATTCTTTCCATACTATTCCTTTCCCAGTTCCCTCATCAGATAGACGATCATCTTCGCTAACATGATTTCAAAGGGATATAACGTGAGACTGATATTCTCAGGCACATTTATCTGATCATACAATAATCCGTGCAGGATCTTCTCTGTCAACCCCTTCTGATCCAGTGAACTCAGATAGTTCATTACCGATCCGGCATTCAGTTCAGGCAGGGATTCATAGTCTTCACGAAGACTGTCACGGAAGTGATAAATAATCAGATCCCTGGCTTCTTTATACGTCCAGATCTTCTCCAGATCCGCGCTGCACAGATCCAGCAGGTTATCCAGCAAGCCGAAGAATATCTGTCTCTTCGTCAGGAATCTCCGGTTCTGCTGGGATTCCAGATGATCAGTGATATACTCCGCGCTGCGGAAACTTCCGTTAATGCGGTTGGCCACCTTGATCCGGGTTTCCAGTTTCATGATATCCAGATACATCTGATCCACATATTCCGGCAGGGGCATGATCTCAAACGTATATTTTACGCCGTCATAGCGTCCGAAATACTTCATGGTATCCAGATATCCCATCTTGTCCCGGGTATCCAGAACCTTGCGGTCAAAACTGAGGAAGGTACCTGCGTCATGCTGCGGATAAATGTAGTGAATATGTTCCTTGTGCAGGAAATTCGGGTGGTTGGGCTCATGGTGAGGGTCAATCGCAATCACTTCTTCCGCACCCATTTGTAAGGCAATATCCACCGGACAATTGTCAAAGTATCCGCCGTCAATATAACTGTTCTCCCCAATCTGGTATACCGGGAATGCCGGAAATGCTGAAGCTGACGCCAGCAGCCAGTCCGGGCCATTCTCCCGCATCATTTCCTTTGTCACAAATACAGGTTTCTGTGAAATGTTATGGACTGTTACACAGCAGAAATCCACATCCGACGCAAAGAATTTCTCCGGGTCAAACAATGCGCGCACCTTTTCCGCAAAAGGTGTGATATCTGCGCCTTTCTCCTTTACGTACTTTTTAAAAAAGGAAGTCAGGAGATTTCTTTCATTGATGATTGTTTCTATATTTGTGTCCGTGGTAAAACCACCGTTAACGATCATATCCTGTGTCAGTGTCTTCCACAGCTGATCCATGACGTCATAATCTTTCTGTACGATCAACGTGGCATTCAGCGCACCGATCGAAGTTCCGGTAACGATATTCCAATCATCCCTGCCCAGTTCGCGCAGGGCACGTACCGCACCGTTTTCATAAGCACCGCGGGTTCCCCCACCGGCTAATACAAGAGCTTTCTTTCTCATAGTTTACCTGGACTAATTTTATCATGACCCGTTACTGCGGTACATGACTTCTTTTATTTGGAACTGATAATTCATCATGTTATCACTCTTGTTTTCCGTTATAATGATTTCGGAGGTTTTCTTATGAAACTGAATGTTGGTGTGTTTTTTGGCGGTGAGTCTGTTGAACATGAAGTAAGTATTATTACCGGGCATCAGGCGATTGCCGCTTTAGATAAAGAAAAGTATGACGTTATCCCGATCTATGTCGCAAAGGACCGCAGATTGTTTACTTCTCCTCTGCTGATCGGCATGCGCAATTACCGGAATCTGGATCATTTGATCACGCAGTGTACACAGATCACACTTGCGCAGGAAGATAACCAGGTGGTAATCAAACCTGTAAAGACGACATTGTTCGGGAAGAAAGTCCTGGGCACTCTGGATGTCGCAATTCTGGCTATGCACGGCACAAACGGTGAAGACGGAACGATCCAGGGATACCTGGAAATGTTAAAGCTTCCTTATGCCGGATGTGATGTGATTTCTGCTGCCGTAGGACAGGATAAAGTATTGCAGAAACATATTCTTCACGACAATGGTTTTCCTCTGACCAACTGGTTCTGGGTCTATGGTCATGAAATGGATGAACATCCCGATGAGATCCTTCGCAAGGCGCATAAACTGATCTACCCGGTAATCGTAAAACCGGCATGTACAGGTTCCAGTGTAGGGATCAGTGTAGCTCATAACGATGAAGAATATCTGGAAGCGTTCGAAGAAGCTCGTCAGCACGACTTCAAGGTGATTACTGAAAAGGTAGTCAAACCTCTTCGCGAGATCAACGCTTCTGTTCTCGGTGATTGTTTCAGTGCCAGAGTCAGTGTGCTGGAAGAAGTCGGTTCAGATAAGGATCTGCTGGACTTCAAGGATAAGTACCAGAGTAATACCAAGGGTGCTTCCGAAGGAATGGCAAGCACAAGGCGTATTGTCCCTGCCCCTCTGGATGAAGCCACTACGGAATATATTCAGAAACTTGCTCTGGATGCTTTCCGCATTCTCGGTGCTTCCGGTGTATGCCGTATTGACTTCCTGATGGACGCGGAAACCAAGACCGTATTCATGAATGAGATCAACACGATTCCCGGATCTCTCGCGTTCTATCTGTGGAAAGAAAGCGGATTATCCTTTACGGAACTGATGGATGAACTGGTCAGAATCGCTCTTGACCGCAAACGTCGTCGTGACCGTATGACCTTCTCTTACAATACTAATCTTTTGGAAACCTATAATGATGGCGGCGCCAAAGGTATGAAGAAATAACTTCATATCTTTTTTCTGTAAAAATCGAAAGGAGAATTCTGTATGTCTACACCTCATAATGCGGCTGAAAAAGGTCAGTTCGCAAAAACAGTACTGATGCCCGGAGATCCCCTGCGGGCACAATTCATCGCCGAGACATTCCTGGAGGATGCGCAGTTAGTTACCAGTGTCAGGAATGTTCTGGGCTATACCGGATATTATCACGGGAAGAAAGTCTCAGTGATGGCTTCCGGCATGGGTATGCCGAGTATCGGAATCTATTCCTATGAATTATTCAAGTTCTATGATGTGGAGAACATCATCCGTATCGGATCTGCTGGATGCTACACCGCAGACATGAACTTATATGATGTCATCATGGCTACTTCTTCCTACTCCGAGTCTTCCTTTGCGTTATATCAGTCCGGGGAGACAAGTGATACCCTGTATCCTTCCGAAGAGTTGAACCAGAGACTGCGTGACGCTGCCAAAAAGCTGAATATCCCGCTGAAAGAAGGCCGGATCCACAGTAGTGATGTCTTCTACCGTGAAGGCGGTGCCGAGCACATGAATGAAGTTGTAGAAGACAAGGAATGCAAGGCTGTAGAGATGGAGAGTTTCGCTCTCTTCCACAATGCAAACGTGCTTGGCAAGAAAGCTGCCTGCATCCTGACGATTTCCGACAGTCTGGTATCCAACGAAGTCACTACTGCGGAAGAACGTCAGAAATCTTTCACGGATATGATGAAGATTGCTCTGGAAGCTGCAGAATAACCGGAAGTAACGATATAAACAAAAAAAACCGCTGTATGCGGTTTTTATTTGCACTGGAGCGGCTGAAGGGAATTGAACCCTCGTGTCCACCTTGGCAAGGTGGCGTTCTACCATTGAACTACAGCCGCATGGCGGTTCCGACGAGAATCGAACTCGCGATCTCCTCCGTGACAGGGAGGCATGTTAACCGCTACACCACGGAACCAATTCTGGCGAAGAAGGAGGGATTTGAACCCTCGCGCCGGTCACCCGACCTATGCCCTTAGCAGGGGCACCTCTTCGGCCTCTTGAGTACTTCTTCACAGTTGCCAAATCTGTTAGATTGAGTGCTTATTTAATATAGCATAACTGCCAATTAAATAGCAAGAACTTTCCACAATTTTCTTATCCCGGTTTATTCCGGGGAGAATCAGTCGATTCCGGGGACCTCCGCCGGAGAAATCAGAGTGATCCTGACATCCCCTTCTGCCGGTTCCGCAAGGTATAACTGTGACGTATGTGTATCATCCGCGCAGACAAACGCAAACGGGATATTGGTTCCGACACCGATATTCCCTTCTTTATCCATACAGATCAGGGATATACTGTCGCAGTGCCCTCTTCGCTTTGTCAGGGATCTTGCAAGGTCATTGACTGCCAGGGATGCCGCAGACTGCGCAGAACACCCGTTTTTCATCAATGTGCACGCCTGGTAACACAGAACACCCTTGGCAATCTCTTCGCCTAATCCTGTCGCTGCCGCGGCTCCTGCCTCATTATCTGCGTAGAATCCGCAGCCAATCATTGGAGAATCCCCCAGTCTTCCTTTATCCTTCAGGAATAAGCCGGATGTAGAAGTAGCGCTGACCAGATCACCGTTCATATCCAATGCCACAAATCCTACTGTATCATGACCTTTATAGGCAGCCAGCGGTTTCAGCTTCCCGGACTCTTCCAGATAGCGCTGATAACTCTCAGCAGTAAGATTATCTCTCTCTTCAAAACCATGTCTGCGGGCATATTCCGCAGCACCTTCACCGACAAGGAAATTGTTTGCGGGTCGTTCTGCCAGTTTACACGCAACCTGTACAGGCGACCGGAATCCCTCCAAAGCTCCTACTGCCCCGAAGGACAATGTGCGTCCATGCATAAAACCCGCATCCATCAGGACATGGCCCTCAATATCCGGCAGCCCGCTGTATCCGACCGAATGAAAAGACGGATCATCTTCAACAATACCGATTCCGCGCAGCACCGCTTCTTCGGCATTCCCATGATTCTTCAGTATATCGGACGCCTGAAGATTCCCTTCAAGCGACATCTTCCATGTGGATATTACAGCCCATTTCATCAGTGATTAAACGCATCCGGCAGGTCATTTTCCAACAGGATCGTTTCATGTCCGTCAGTGGTCTGCCAGAGATGCGCAAATGCCTCCTTCACCGTATTTGTGACCAGGACATGATCCATATCGTATCCGCTTTCTTTAAGACCTTCATAGATAGGTTCCACCTGATGTATACCCACCAGGATTACCTCGTCTGCCCTGTCCTTCATGTATGCGCCGAATTCTTTATTCAGCTGATCCTGCATTTCTCCCAGTTCAATCATTCCCGGTGTGACAACAATTCTTCTTCCCGGCATTTTTGAAAGTACGTCAAGAGCCATTTTGGAACCTGTAGGATTGGCATTAAACGCGTCATCGATAAATACCCTTCCGTTGATCTTCTTGATCTCCAGGCGGTGTTCCACCTGATGTGTGGATTTCACCGCTCTCTGGATCACCGGCCAGGACATACCGAGATACCTTGCACAGCAGACTGCGGAAAGAATATTCAGAATATTCAGTTCCCCGAGCAATTTTGTCTCAAAGTCATACGTTTCATGCTTATGTACGATCTTGAAAACAGAACCGTTTGGACCATATTCAATATCTACAGCACGGTATTCCGCGTCTGTACTCTGAATGCCGTAGGAGATCGTTTTCACAGGGTTTTTGAGCGGCCAGTTACGGATAAACGGATTGTCATAGTTGAGAATACCGCAGCCATCTGCCGGCAGCATTTCAATCATCTGCATCTTTTCTCTGGTAATATTCTCCTGTGTACCGAAGGTAGAGAGATGCTGAGGCCCGATGGATGTCACAATACCGATCCGGGGATGAACAAATTCCATCAGTTCTGTAATATCCCCGACATGGTCCGCACCCATCTCACAGACAAACACCTGATCTACAGGTTTCATCATTTCACGTACGGTTCTGGTAATACCCATCGGTGTATTGTAGGAAGCCGGAGTCATCAGGGAAATATACTGTTCTGATAGTACAGACTGAATGATATTCTTTGTGGATGTTTTCCCGTAGCTTCCGGTAATACCGATAATCGTCATCGTCTTGTGCTCACGAAGGATCCTTTTTGCGTCATTCAGGTACCATTTCTTCACCGCATTCTCCAGAGGTAATGTAAGTAATGCCATGGGATAGATCAGCAGCCACGGCAAGAGAGAGACAACATAGAACGCAATAAGCCAGGGAATCGCTCTCTGTACACGGATACAGAGAAAAACAAGCAACGCCAGCAGGATATACGATACCGCAATCTGACGTTTCACCCGGTCGGTATATACCAGGGGTTTAATGTAGTTTATTTGTTTTTCCTGTTTGTTTTCGATCCAGATCAAAACTGCTGTAATTAATATCAGTAAAACCGGATAGGTATCCATAAACAAGGCTGCCAGCGCAAAAACACAGCAAACCAACTGCAGCGCGGAACTTATGCATACTACCTTGAAGTTTTCCTTCAGCCAGGAAGTATAACGCTGAAACTCATAGCGATTCTGCTGGAACATATGAAGCGCATGTTTAAGGGGAATAAAAGCATGTACTAGTAAGATGACGAAATAGATATATTTCATTGTTTATCCCCTTTCAGAAATGCGTCTAAAACACGGTTAAATCTCTCGTATTGATGCCAATATGCCCAGTGGTCATCATTCTCAAAGACGACAAGAGCAGCGTCCTTCATCTCCTGTTCCATCTTCTTTCCCATCCAGAGCGGCACAGCCTGGTCATATTCACCAAACACCAGCAGAACCGGGCATGTGACTTTGTTCAATACCGGAGATACATCACTGTTTACGACTTTAACAAAGGTATCACGCATGACTCCGGACACATTGCGGTAATCTTCCGATCCGTGCTGACTTTTCAGTTTCTCGATCAGTTCACCCTGTCCGGTCTTCTCCAAAATCCATCGTCCTGCCTTGAATGTGTTCGTCTTCATCTTCCTGGCAAAACTCTGTTTCTCACGGATTCCGGCAGCTCCGGTCAGACACATTTTGCGTACTTTGTGTTCTGAAGCATGAAGTATGGCGATCCGGCATCCGAAAGAATGAGCGATGATAACCGGCTCCTGAATACTGTTCTTTTCAATAAAGTCTTCCAGGAATTTCTGATAATCTTCTATGCCCCACGGCACGGAAGGATCATCACTCTGTCCAAATCCCGGGAAGTCCAGATTATAGACACAGAAAAAAGGTTGAAGATGTTCCTCAATCTTCTGCATCATCTGCATATTCTGCCCCCATCCATGAAGCAGGATCACATCTCTGCCGCTTCCTGAATGACGCCAGGCAGTCTTTACTCCGTTGAATATACCAAACTCTGTCATATCGCTTATTGTACTATGTTATCCTCTATCCGTTAAGAATAACCCGGAGGTTATTTCTTACTGTTCTTTCGTTGTTTATCTTTTTTCGATGTTTCTTTCCAGATTCTGAAACATACCCCGTCTTTCAAGTTTTCTGCGGCTACACGGTATCCGTAAGTTGTTGTGACCTTGTATACGATTGCCAGTCCAAGACCGAATTTACCATCTGTTCCTTTTTCATACGGCCGGAACAGTGTGTTCATTCTATCTTCACTGATTTGTTTACCGTCATTGATCACCTTCAGTTCATTCTCACGCAGGACGATCTGTATCGTTGTCTCCGCATATCTCAGCGCGTTGTCGATCAAATTTTCCACGACAATACGCCAGGGATCTTCATCCCCGTGGAACATGACGTTTTCTTCCATGTCTCTTTCAAATGCAATTTCCGGACGGATCACGCTCAGGGATAACAACACTTTTTCTATGATCTGGTTCATATTCAGGTTATTCCCTTCCGGCAGATCATCCAGGAGGTAATCCATCTTATTCAGCGCAATAAGACTTCGTACTTTCTTATCCAGTCTGTCCGCATGTTCGATGATCACATCAATGGATTTATCCAGGGTTCCGTAGGGATATACCCCATCCTTGATACTCTCTCCGTAAGAACGGATCGTCGCGATCGGTGTCTTCAGATCATGAGATATATTCTGGATCATTTCCTGTTTTTCCTGTTTCTGCTTGGATAGCTCCGCTTCCATCTCCGTCAAGGCATCCGCAACCTCGCCAATCTCGTCTCTTCGCTGGATATTCAATACTGCCGGTTCATCATTCTTGATTTTCATGATATAGGAACGAATCTGATACAGCGGCCGGATCAGGGAGATTACCCACAGGATCAGCACCACAAACAGGATCGCCACGACCATCAGGTTGGTATTTACCACGTTGATCATCAGCGAACCACGGAAAGCATTCTCATAAGACGCAGGTAGTAACGTTATCAGATAGCGGTTATCTTTCAAGGGTATGACCGAATACAGGATCTTGTCCGCACGGCTGAACAGACCGTTTTTCCGTGTGTAGATATAGTCTTTTTCCGGTGTCTGCGCAAGGATATCCGAACGGATCTGGTTACTCAGATCTTCGTATAACACATTGTCTTCACTGACCAGGAACTGGTCTTTATCTGCGTCATACAGGACATGGACTACATCCAGATCTTTACGGAAACTATTCTCTGAATCAGTGATCTGATGATAAGAGATATAGTAATCCTGCGCAGTATGGATCACCCTGTACATTTCTTCTTCTGTAAACGCGTCAACGGAAGGAGTCAGAAACACGGATAAAAACACAATAAATCCTGCAATAGCCAGAAAGGCAATTGACAGAAGTTGTTGTGTAAGACTTAATTCTCTGATCCAAAGATGTATTCTTTTCATTACCCGAGTCTGTATCCGAAACCGTAAATCGTATGTATTGTCAGCATCGGCATTTTCTTTCTCAGACGACGCATCGTATCATCCACTACACGATCATTCCCGAAGAAGTTCGTCTCCCATACACGTTCCAGAATCTGTTCACGGGTAAAGGCTGTACCCCTGTTTCGCACAAACAACATCAACAGATCAAATTCTTTTGTTGTTAGATCGATAACTTCATCTTTATACTTAACGATTCTCTGTGTTTCATCAATGATATAACCGTCCACAGAGATATTGATCGTCTCATCTTTATATGTACGGCGCATGACATTATTGACTCTCAAAACGAGTTCTTTGGGAGAAAAAGGTTTGGTAATATAGTCATCACTGCCCTTTTCCAGCCCAATGATCCGGTCAAACTCCTTATCTCTCGCCGACATGAAGATCACCGGCGTATCCGGATTATACATCCGGATCTCTTCAATCAGATCAAAACCGCTCTTTTCCCCAAGCATGATATCCAGGATCCAGAGATGTACATCTTCATCCGAAGTATGCAGAGCAGCTTCATCAAAAGTTAGATATGATCTGACTTCATATCCTTCATGTTCAAGATACAACTTAACCAGTTCATTTAAATCACGTTCGTCTTCAACTACACCAATTACTTTTTTCATACTATCACCGTGTTCATTTTAGCACGGAATGAAAAAGGCGATAAACGCCTTTATTCAATTCCGTATTTTTCTCTGACGATCCGTGCGATTTTTTCGACTTCCCGTTCACAGATCTCATCGGTTTCCGCTTCTGCCATTACCCGGACAAGCGGTTCGGTACCACTGGGTCTTACCAGAAGACGGCCGTTACCGTGAAGTGCCTTGTTTACCTCATCAATTGCGGCTTTGACATCTTCATCCCCCATGGCTTTCTTCTTGTCAGAGACTTTGACATTCACCAGTAACTGCGGATAGATTTTCAGACCTTCGCACAACTGCAGAGCTGTCTTATTCAGTTCCTTCATGATCTTCAGGAAGATCAGCGCAGTAACCAGTCCGTCACCGGTTCTCTCGTGTTCACTGAAAATGATATGTCCGGATTGTTCGCCGCCGACGATATCTCCGTCTGCACACATCTTCTCGTAGACATATTTATCACCGACCTGTGTCTGTTCAGCGTTGATGCCTTCTCTTTCCAATGCCTTGAACAAGCCCAGATTCGCCATGACTGTCGTTACCACTGTATTGTTTGCAAGTATACCGAGATCACGGTAATACTTGCCTGTTACATATAATACATGATCACCGGTGATCTGTTCACCGTTTGGCGCAACCATGATCATTCTGTCTGCGTCACCGTCAAATGCCAGGCCAAGATCAAATTCTCCGCTCTTTACGATTTCCTGCAGTTTCTCCGGATGTGTGGAGCCGCACTTTGTGTTGATATTGATTCCGTTGGGAGTATCATTCATCATTGTGCAGTCTGCGCCGAATGCGGTCAGTACACGTTTGGCGGTAACACTGCTTGAGCCGTTGGCACAATCTACTGCCAGGCGGCAGCCCTGCAGGTCAACCGCAAATTCTTCTTCGATCCACGCAAGATAATGTTCCAGTCCTTCCGGATACTGAATGACCTTACCAATCTCATCACCGCTCTTGAATTCAAGATCCACTTTACCGTCAATATACTCTTCAATCAGATCTTCAACATCCGAAGACATCTTCAGTCCATCCTTGGAGAAGATCTTGATTCCGTTATCATAGAAAGGATTATGACTTGCGCTGATCATGGCACCACAGCAGAAATCCTCTACCTGTACCAGATAGGAAATCATCGGTGTAGGTCCGTAACCTACCAGATAGGCATTACATCCTTCGCTGGATATTCCGGCAGCCAGCGCATTCTCCAGCATATCGGAAGATAAACGTGTATCTTTCCCAATGATGATATTCTGCTTGCCTTCCTTGCTGAAATACCACCCGAGATATCTTCCTACCTGAAACGCGCGATACGCTGTCAGGTCAACATTCGCTTTTCCGCGAACTCCGTCAGTTCCAAAATACTTACCCATTGTTTACATCTCCTCCGCTTTCATTTGTTTCCGGATTTTGTTCACCAAGAACATTCAATGTATACGTGGATTCAGTCAGGTTATATTTCACCAGACCATCTGTCGGCTGGTCCACCATCAGGGTAAACTCATTCAAACCAGGCTTGGCATCCTTCATGTCCACATACACATAAATCATGTCTGCAGTAATCTTTTCGATATTTGCCTCTGTACCGTAGACAGTCACTGAGGTGGTTGACTTGTTCTCCGGATGAGAAGCTTTGTAGTTATTAACATTGTTTCGGAAATAAATATTTACATTATCCAGAGTTTTGCTCGTGCCTTCATCCAGCTTGACGTTGATGGTGATCTGATTGATATTGCTGGAATTCACTCCTGCCGGAAGTGTGATCGGACGCAGTAAGGTGGAATCCTTGGTGATCGTTGTAGCATTTAGTGTAACGATAACCTTATCAATCTGACCGAGAACAGATTCAGATCCGTAGATAGTCACAGTCTGCTGATCTGTTGTAATTTCAGATATTGCAAGTCCTTCCGGAACCGTACCGCTGACTTCAATTTCAATCGGGACTGTCTTGTTCGGAGAAGTAACAGGTACCGTTACACTAATCGTGTTCGGGAAGATATCCGCGTTTACCGGCTGTCCGGAAGAGTCATAGGCAATCAATCTCGCTTCCTGGGTAAAGTCACCGGTCTGCCCTGCCACATCGATCAGAGCCTTGACAAACGCAATGGAATCCAGAGTATCCTTCGAGGCACGTACATTGACTTTCTGATACTCAAAGATCGGTTCGGAAACACTGAAAATACTGTCCATCTTATCCTGATTGATAAAATCATAGGTCAGGTCAAACTGCCTTGTGGTTTTCTTTTTCAGCGTGATATATACGTTGGAAGGATCAATCTTAATCGAGACACTGTCACCGAATCCTTCGGTCGTCAGCTTTACCTGATGCGTACCTTCAGTCAATCCTTCCAGATCTGCCACGACGACTCCCTTGGCATTGGATGCCGAAGTAACGTTGGTCGCGTCACCGGTGATCGTGATATCTGCCAGTGAAGGCAATCCGCTGAGCTCAAACGTATCCGTGTTATATTTCGCTGTAACGGAGACGTTCCGCAGTACCTTCGCGGTGGTCAGAGGATTGGTATACAGCGAAAGGTTGGAGTCTAAATTCACTACCAGATACAAGCCGACAGCCAGCGCAAGAGAAACGACCTTGGTCAGTCTGCGGTTAAACAATGTTTTGTCTATAGCTGCAGAAAACCAACGAATCAGACGAATAAGTGTATCTTCGATGTGCTGATACGTACTGTTCGCTACTTTCTGGCTCTGTGAAGCAATCTGGTTGGCAAGTTGTGTCTTATTGGCATCCACAGGCTTATTTGCATCATTTCTGCGGTTTCTTTCGGACATTATGCTTCACCTCCTTTTTTGTAAGAGGATCTGCTCTTCTTTTCCGGTTTCAGAGAATCTACCATACTCAATGTCTGTTCCAGATCATTGTTCAAATCCACGATACTTGTAATATCGATCTTTGTCGTATCAAACACTTCCGGTTCTCTGACTTCATCCGTCTGTTCGAAAATCGGTTCGGGTTCCGGATATACCGGAGCTTGTGGTTCAGGTTCGGGTTCAAAGACAGGTTCCTGCACAGGTTCCGGTTCAGGTTTTGGTTCCTTACCGATGTTTGCCAGTCTGCGCATACTCTCTTCTCTTGCCTTGCGCACTTCTTCCGCACTCATCCGGCGCATGGAAGAAGTATCTTCCGGTTCAGGCTCAGGCTGCACTTGCGGTTCCGGATAAACCGGAGGCTGCGGTTCAGGCACAGGTTCAAAGACAGGTTCCGGTTCAGCAATCTTCTGTTCGATTTCTTCCGCAGCCGGAACAGCCGCCTTTTCCGTAATATCCCTATTTTGTTCAGGATAACTGGGTACCGGTCTTTCCTTCTTCTTCGGAAGTTTGATATCCGCCGCATCCTTTTCTATTTCTTTCATTGCGTCCTTATCCGCAGTCTCTTTTCTATGACCAAACAAGGAGAAATGATGTTTCTTCGGCTCATCATCAACGATCTCTACCGGCTGTTCTTCTTTGGTAACTTCTGCCGGAACAACTTCTTCCGCGACTAACTTGGCGTTATTCTGTTCGTTTTCCTGCTTCTTGATTGCCAGTTTCTTTAAAACACCGGTATCTCCGTTGGATACTTTCCTGTCTTCAATAACGACTTCACGGGCAGCTTCTTTCGGCGGTTTCTGACCGGAACGCACCTCTGTCTCTTCGCCGCAGATCACACGAAGCAGATGATCTCTCAATTCTTTTTCACTTACCGGCATCAGTTTTCCGCCTTCCGCAATACTGATTCCGCCGGTTTCTTCCGAGACGACGATCGTCACCGCATCCGTGATCTCACTGATGCCGATTGCGGCTCTGTGACGGGCACCGTAACGGGAAGGAAGTTCCAGATTTGTCGGCGGGAAGTATGCGCTTGCACAGGCAATGCGGTCACCCTGAATGATCACTGCGCCGTCATGCAGAGGGGTAGATGTCACAAAAATCGAAGTGAGAAGTTCTGCGGAAACAGCAGAATTCAGCTTCGTTCCTGTTTCGACATAGCCTTCCAGGGAATAGGACTGTTCAATGGAAATCAAAGCTCCGGTCTGGTCTCTGGATAACAAAACCACGGCTGTAGCGATCTGATTGACAAGATTCTCTTTTTCATTTCCGGTCAGCGTATTAATTCTCGAGAAGTAATTGGTCTTACCCATTCTCTCCAGAAGTGAACGTATTTCCGGCTGGAAGATAATGATAATTGCCAGAATTCCCCAGTTCAGGAAGATCTCCATCACGTATTCCAGGGTTTTCAAGCCAAAGAATTTCGCGAAACCATCAACCAGAAGAACAAGCAGGATTCCCTTGAAGATCTGCCTTGTACGCTGATTCGGCAGAACCAGCCGTATCGCAAAATAAAACACCCACCACATGATGAATATATCAACAAACATGGTTGTGATCATTCGTATGTTTTCAAAATTAAAAGTAGTTGTAGACAATGTTTTCTTTCCTCACTCTTGGAATTATAGCATATTTACGGCTAGGATTTTCATTACGATAAAAAAAACCAGCTAAGCTGGTTTTATTCCCAAAGATTATCAGGGTATAGACCCTCTTCACGCATCTTCGCGATCTTTTCCACCACTCCGGGTTTATCCTCCTGGTAGGTGATGCCAAACCACTGATCCCTGCTGGAAAGCATTCTTACCGTACAGACTTTATCATCCACAAGTTCACCGATCGCGGTAGGGATAACGTGTTCACACTTCATCGGGTTCTTCTTGATCGCGCTTACCAGATAGTTGTCAAATACAGGCTGGCATTCTTCGAAGATCTTCGGTGTAAGGCCCCAGAAATTCATGGACACAAGTGTGTTGTCAGGCAGCGGTTTCCATTCACCCTCAGTAGCGTAATATGCCCTGCCGTTGCGGAGAACGATCTTCTGGATCTCCACGATGTGGGAAAGATATCCGTCTTCCTGCTGGCATACGCCTCTGGTAACACTGCCATGTTCCGTCAATGTCTTGATGCACTGGTATCCTACCATGGCGTACTGGTCATCCTGAATCTCATTCACCAGGTAGTCATGCATAACGACATACGCGTCTTTTCCGTAGAAATCATCCGCGTTGATGATCGCAAACGGTTCATTGACCACGCCTTTGCACGCAAGCAACGCATGGGTTGTTCCCCAGGGTTTTTCTCTTCCTTCCGGGATCTCAATCCCTTCCGGAATATTATGCATATCCTGATAGGCAAAACCTACTTCCATGTACTTCTCAATACGATCGGTAAGATTCTTTCTGAATAATTCTTCATGTTCACGCTTGATAATCAGCACAACTTTGCCAAATCCAGCCTGGTATGCGTCATAGATGGAGAAATCAATGATCGGTTCATTGTGCGCACCGACACCGTCGATCTGTTTCAGTCCTCCGTAACGGCTTCCCATACCGGCAGCTAAAATAACTAAAGTAGGTTTGTTCATATTATGGAACTCCTTTCGCCCTTTTTGATATTATATCATCGAAATTACACTTTACCACCAAGACTGTGCTATTATACTCCTATGAAAAAGATTATTCTCGCCAGTGCTTCACCCCGCAGAAAAGAACTGTTATCCCGTACAGGTATTATTTTCAGTATAGAAACCGCCGACATCGATGAAACCATTGACCCTTCCAAGCCGTTAAGCGAGGAGAGCCGGCGCCTGTCTTATCTCAAAGCGAAAGCCGTCCTGGATAAGCATCCGGATTGTATTATCATCGGCAGTGACACGATCGTCACCATCGACCAGACGGTTCTGGGTAAGCCGAAAGACCGGGAAGACGCAGAACGCATGTTACGGCTGCTTTCAGGACGCACACATCAGGTATATACAGGTCTGAGCATCCTCAGTTCACGCCGGGAATTCACCTATCTCAGTATCAGTGATATCGTCTTTGACGAACTATCCGAGCAGGAAATACAGGAATACCTGTCCTCGGATGAGCCTTACGACAAAGCCGGTGCATATGCGATCCAGGGACTGGCAAGCAGATACATCAAAGAGATCCACGGAGATTTCTACGCCATCATGGGACTGCCTGTACACATCATCTACGAGGAATTAAAAAATATTACTGATTATTGATTTCTCAGCATGATTTGATATTATATAGTGGCACGCCGCTTTAGTATAATGGCAATACGCAGCAATGGTAATGCTGAACTGGCAGTTCAATTCTGCCAAGCGGCACCATGAAGTCAAAAATCCGCATTGTTATGCGGATTTTTTGATATCACCAGCCGAAAAGTTTGCAGAAAGTTTGTACTTTTTCAAATTCAGCATTCTGGAGTTGCCATATAATTACTTCTTTTTCTTCTTTACAAGGCTGTTTAACGCTGCCAGTGAAGCTGACTGCTTGTTGTCGAAAATGTGAGCATAACGTTCCATAGTGACTTTGGGAGATGCATGACCAATTCGTTTTGATATCTCTGGAACCGGTACGCCGGCATTCCACAGCATTGAAACATGGCTGTGCCGGAGATCGTGAATGCGCATGTGTTGCAGACCGGCTTCCTTAAGATCGTTTTGGAAATGTACATCAATTTTTGTGAGACTGATCGGTGTCGCATCTCCAAACAAGTATTTTCCTGGACGGTTTTTCAGATACAAGAGCTTACTCCTTGTGTCATCATCAAGAGGTACCCATCTGGCGTTACCTGTTTTTGTCGTTTTTACCGAAGATTCATATCTCCTCATTGATTTGAAGATGTGTACCTGTGTTCCGTCAAAATCTTCCTTCAACAGGCATCTTGCCTCACCTTTTCTAGCACCGGACATATATAGAAACTGAAAGAAGATCTTCAATACTTCATCTGATTCCGCGTTCTGCAGTGCACAGAATTCATCGTAATTGATTATCACCATCTCATTGTAGTCATCCAACTGTTTAGGAAATGATTTAAGCACTTTACAGTTATCTGGAATATCATAATTTTCCCAGGCGAATTTACCAACCTGCTTCACATAACCGATAATGTCATTTTTGGTCTGTGTTTTCAGTGGATCACCGTTCTTTTTTTCTGCAGTTTCCAATTTCGTCCTCCATTTCTGCAGGACATTCTTTGTGATCTTTTTCATGGGCTTATCCCAGAGTTCGCCTGCATATGTTTTCAAACGCTGCCTGCGGGTTTCTGTTGTGGTCTCGTTAGCTCTGTTTGCAAGCGACATCATCTCAAAAAAAGCTCCAAAGGTGGTGTCGTTTCCAGCATTTGATTCATGTTTGTGGCTGATTTCCCAGTTTCTGGCATCATCTGCTGATTTAAATCCTTTTTTGACGACATATTTCAGACTGCCATCATCTTTTCTGACATAATACCTCGCCTGCCATTTGCTGGTTTTCCTATCTTTTTTTACTGACATAGTAATCCTCCGGATGTGGGAGCGAGTCCTTTGGCTTATTGATTACCTTGAATCGTTCTTCAATACGGGTCGTCTTTCCTTGAATCTCCACACGCTCTCTTTTCACTTCGGTATTCATTGCTATGTACATTAACCGCTGAATTTCAATCGACAACAGATAGAGATAATAATCATGATGCAGTTCATCCATTTTCTGTATTTCAATATAAAACGGTGTTGTGGACAGAAATGAATCAAGGGATTCTTTATTGATTAGACCTGTAATATTCAGTTGATCTTCTGCCTCCGATCGTTCCAGATATCTTTGATATATCTGATCGGAATCATTTGCCGGGCGAATCTGGTTCTCTCTCCATTTATACACACTGGTAATCTCTTTTTTACGGAATATATTTGGATCCAGGTTAAGAATCTCTCCGATATCTTCAAGAGCAGAAAGTGAAATCTCTTTATTCCTTTTGTACCTTCGAAGAGATGTCATTTCTGCCTGTTTAGTTATGTTGTTCTTTTTTGCAATTTGAAATGCAAGTTCATTTAGACTCATTCCTTTTTCTGCCAGTTCTTCTTCCAGTATTTCCGGATTGAACGGAACACTCTTTTTTACATTAGCCATAGCTTAGTCCTCCTTTAGCGGGGTAGTGTCGTAAATTGCAGTCAAAATTGCTATCTTGTAGGCAGTAGCATTAATGCTACTATCAATAATATAAAGGCTAACAACAGATTTGACAAGGAGGAGTGAAAAAATGGCAAACCAAATTATAAGAGATGCCTTACGTGAAGAAGACATTAAATACTGGGAACTGGCAGATGCCTTGAAAATCCATCCTGGAACTCTATCTGCAAGATTGCGGCATGATCTTCCGGAAGCTGAGATCCAGCGCCTGCTGATTATGATCAAAGACATTCGAAACAAAAAAGAAAGAGAGGTGCTTAAATGAAGTGTCATACAAATCAGGAAAAAGCAAAAGTATTGGCGCAGTCTGTACTGCGTGTAAAGGATCTGAAGATCCTTCTTGACTGCGGCAGCAACAGAGCAACTGAAACCGCTCAGCATTATCGAGAGTGGTTTACTGAGAAATATGGTTTTGCGCCGTATGATGGTCAGATTGACACATCTGAATTTATCATCTTCGCAAAGATTCCTGAAAAGCGGATCCTGAAATATGCAGAAATGAATTACTAAAACTCGGTTCTGCGCAAGTTCCGCAAGTTTTTTCACACCTCCAGGGGGGCTATATAAAAACCTGCGGAACTTACGGAACCTGCGGAACTTACGCAACTTGTACTTAATTTATCTTATTTATAGATTGAGGAGGATATTTTGACGATTACATTACCAAAGCATTCTGACCTGAAATCAGGGGTGTGTTGCGATGATCTGATTCCTGGCTTCCTTCCTTCAGGAATTATTCTGCTCTACGGAAGTGAGAAATCCGGAAAGTCTTTCTTCGCAGCACAACTGGCTCGAGCTATTTCATCTGGTGAGCCGTTCCTTGAATTCAACAATGAATCACAAAGAAAAGTGCTCTATTTCGGACTTGATGATAAAGATTCCAGCCTGTATGACCGCTTCAGTTCGCTGGCCGAAGAATACTGTATTGTATACAACTATCGCCTGTTTACAGAACATCTGCTGATAATACAGGGTAATTCCTACCACAACAGTCCGCTGATCACGATGGATTCGTTTGTAAATCTTGTTAAAACAATTATCCATGATACTGAATTCAAACCGAATCTGATTATCATTGATACTTTCACAAAAATCAGAGACAGTCGCCGGGAACACGATTATGATTCCGAGGTGAATGAGATTCAAAGACTGAGAGACCTCACCATGCAGGGAATAACTGTCCTGCTGATATCTCATAA